>CAIYDQ010000287.1 GCA_903925075.1 uncultured Geobacter sp. | reverse complement strand
TCGAGCAGCGCCGGATCGCAGAAGCTGGGCGAGGCGAAGATGACGCCGTCGGCCCGGCGCTTGGCGATGATGTCCAAGAGGTAGGCCCCCTTCACGTCGATGTCCTCTTCATACTTGGCCGCCGTCTGGGCCGACTGGTGCAGGAAGGCGCTGGAGATGTTGCGGATCGGATCGCCCGAGGTCGCGATCTCTCCCTGGATCCAGCGGTTCACCAGCATGAAGTCGTCGTCGACGATATAGCACCCCGCCATCTCCAGGGACTTGATCAGGTTCAGCGGCGGCTGTTCGCAGAAGGCGCCGGTCAGTGCGACCCGGCAGTTGTCGCGCATCGGCCGCTCATAGCCTTCGGCGGCGACCAGGTACTCCTGCATCAGCCGGGTATGCTCCTCGACCGGGAGCACCATCCCGGCCCGCATCAGCAGATAGACCTCGGCGGCGGGCGCCTTCCAGGGCTTGTCGGCACGGTAGTCGTAGACCTTGTTCACCCAGCGGCGGTTCTCGTTGTAGACGGCGATGGAATCGTTGATGGCCTGGTCGGTGACCTCCCGGCCCCCCAGCTTCTCCAGCCCCTCTTTGAACTCGCGCATCTCGTTGGTGAAGAAGACGCCACCCACGTCGTCCTTGAAGTTTTGCGGCACGTCGAAGTAGCGGACGTACTTGTCCTTGAAGAGCAGTTGCCAAATGCCGGAGAGGTTGCGGATCACATCGCAGATGGAGGGGAACATCATGCCGTCGACGAAGTCGATTTTGCCGGTGACGGCCAGTTCGATGGTGGAGCGCGGAATGCGGCAGATGTAGCTTTGATAGTAGGCGTCGCCGTGGATGACTTCCATATCGGCACCCCCCCCGAGTATTCCCAAGGGGAGCATGCCGGCGGCGTGGATGATTTCCCGCGGGACGTAGACCGGCAGGAAGCCGATCACCTTGCGCCCCTGACCGGCTTCCTTCCAGGCCCGGGCGCTACCGAAGTTGATGTCTTCGAAGATCCCCTGGCACTGTGTGACGATATCTTTTACGGTCCTGTTATTCATAAATTCGGCTCCTATTTGCACAGCGGATGTCGAGATGCGGCCCACACCTCTCTTCATCCTGCAGTCTCATAGGTTTGCCGGGTTGCTGGTGGTGACTCTGACCTACCGGATAGCCGGATGACAGCGGTGAGGCAATATGCACATTATGCGCTTTTGCACGAAGAGTGATGTGAATTTTCGGAGGGCGCCCCCCCGCACCCTCCGTTGCCCCCTCCCCGCCGCAAAAAGCCGATTGCCTGGCACACGGATCCGTGGTATTTTGCGGCTACTCACCACAGCTGTTATCGGCTTCGCACATCTAGTAGGTCGCGTTGAACGGTTTGATCGTGAAACGCGACCTTGCCACCGTGGCACCATTGCGACGTCGCGTTTCGTACCTCAACGCGACCTACGGAAACCAGGTAAATAGGCTGCTGGATAGTCACCAAGGAGCAACGTGAACGATCTTTCTGCCCGGGAGCTTGCCGATTGACCGGGCATGCCTCGCAGCGCCGCCCTCCGCATCCCGCCGCCGGCAAGTCGAGTCCGCCGACCAAAGTCCGCGGGCTGCTGAAGCCCAATGCCGCCCTTTTCGTGCTGGCCTTGCTGGCCGCCTGGGCGCTTATCTGCTGTCTGAGCGTGACCGCCTTTTCCACCAGGCGCCTCTCGGCCGATCTGCAACGGCACTCCGCCGAACTTGAGCAGACCGCCGCCGCCGTCAACTACCACTTCGAGCGCTCCTTATCCTTCCTGCGGGTGATACCTTCCACGGTCGCCGACGACATTGCCGTCATCGACGCGCTGCGCGCGCCGGGCGCGGCGGCGTCCGGCAAAGCCGCGCCGGCCGGCCGCCGTTCGCTCGACGCCCGGCGGGACGTGTCGGAGCTCAACCGGCACCTGCTCCGGCAGCAGATCGATCTGGACGTCGACGTAATCTGGGTGCTGGCGCCCAACGGCGACTGCATCGCCAGCAGCAATTACCAGCAGCCGACCTCGTTCGTCGGCATCAGCTACGCCGACCGCAGCTATTTCAAGAGCGCCCTCGCCGGCCAGCGGGGAAAACAATACGCAGTCGGCCGCCAGACCAATATCCCCGGCCTGTTCTTCTCCGCTCCCGTCACCGAGCGAGGACGCGTGATCGGCGCGGTGGTCGCCAAAATCGACATCGCCAAACTCGCCCAATGGTTCAACCGCTTCGACTGTTTCGTGACCGATGCGGACGGCGTCATCGTCCTCTCCACCGAAAAGGCGCTTGAGCACCAGGCGCTGCCCGACGCCCCGGTTTTCCGCATGTCCGCCGAGGCGCGCGACCAGCAGTACAAGCGCCGCGATTTCCCGGTGCTGAAAATCGGCAATCTCGGCGAAGCGTTCGCCTCCCACCGCAGCTTCGCCATGCCTGGCAAGTCCGACCCCTACCTGCTGGCGCAAAGCCCGCGCGACATCGACGGCTACCGCATTTTCACCTACAGCATGCTGCCGGAGCTGGCCCGGTCGCAGAGCTGGAAATGGGAGCTGACGGCGCTGGTGTTCGTCTCCGGAGCGGCCTTGATCCTGCTGGCGATCGGCGTGCGCCGCTATCTGATCGACATGCGGCACTCGCTGGCGGTGGCCGAGGCCGCCAACCAGGCGAAGAGCATGTTCCTGGCCAACATGAGCCACGAGATCCGCACCCCCATGAACGGCATCATCGGCATGACCGAGCTTTGCCTTGGGACCGACCTGTACGTCGAGCAGCGGGTTTACCTGAACGCCGTAAAAAACTCCGCCGACAACCTGCTCGCCACCATCAACGACATCCTGGATTTCTCCAAGATCGAGGTGGGCAAGACCGAGCTCGACGCAGCGCCCTTCGCCCTGCGCGCCCTGATCGGCCAGACCCTGCAGTTCCTGGCGGTGCGCTCGGCGGAAAAGGGGGTGGAACTGCTCTTCGAACCGGCCCCGGATGCGCCCGAAGCCCTGGTCGGCGATGCCGGACGTCTGCGCCAGATTCTGATCAACCTGGTCGGCAACGCCATCAAGTTCACCGCCGGCGGCCAGGTGCAGGTAAGCGTGGGCGTGCTGGAACAGGAGCCCGATGCCTGCCTGCTATCCTTTGCCGTCAAGGACCAGGGGATCGGCATCGAGCCGGAGAATCTCGCCAAGATCTTCGCCCCCTTCGAGCAGGGAGACATCTCCACCACCAAGTCCTACGGCGGCACCGGCTTGGGGCTCGCCATCTCCAAGAACCTGGCGGAGCTTTTGGGCGGGGAGATCTCGGTGACCAGCGAGGTCGGCCAAGGAAGCACCTTCACCTTCACGGCCCGCTTCGCGCTCCAGCAATCGCAGCAGCCCCATGAATTTGATTCCCATGATTCCCATGATTCCCATGATTCCCATGATTCCCATGAGCCGCTGCAATCGCAGCCGGCGCTACAATCGCCCTCCGAAGAGCCACCTCTTCGCTGGGGCACGCCGAGAGTCGACGATGCCGCCCGGGCCGCCCGCCAGGCTGCCGAAAGCGAGCCGGTTGCCGACTTGCGGCTTGCGCAGCAAGGGCGGAGGCTGTCCATCCTGGTGGCGGACGACGTGCCGATCAATCAGGCGTTTATCGAGGCGATACTGGCGCGTCAAGGCCACGCGGTCGACCTGGTCGCCAACGGGGCGGAAGCCGTGCAGGCCTGGCAAAACGACGGCAGCTACGACCTGATCTTCATGGATGTGCAGATGCCGGTTATGGACGGCTTTGAAGCGACCCGCGGGATTCGTCAAATTGAGAGCTCTCGGGGCGGGCATGTCCCGATTATCGCCATGACCGCATACGCCAGGGAGGAAGACCGGCAGAGATGCCTGCAGGCGGGGATGGACGATTACGTCAGCAAGCCGTTTCGTCCGGACGCGATCTTGGCGGTCATCGGCCGCCATATTCCGGAGGAAGCCGGGCCGTCTGCGCCCGCTCCCGCATCCGCGTCTGCTCCCGCATCGGCGCTTGCTCCCGCGTCTGCGGCCAGATTGGTTTTCGACAGGGAGGAGTTGATTGACCGGGTGGGCGGATACGACGAAATGGTGCCGCGCTTCCTGGAGTTGTTCGTCAAGAACACGGCCGTGTATCTGGAAGCGTTACGCCAGGCCGTCGAAGCCGGCAGCGACGAACAGCTACGCATGCAGGCTCACACCATCAAAGGAGCGGCTGCCAACATAGCGGCTCACAGGATACTGGAGACGGCCTCGGCACTGGAGATCATGGGGCGCGACGGGGAAAAAGACGGGGTGCAGGCGCTCGTGGACCAACTGGAAGCCGAGTTCGCCGAGTTCAAGTCGTACTGCACCGACGCCGAGGAAAAGTGACCTCTTACGGCGACGGCGGCGGAGCGAGGGCTAACTTCTCCCTCATATTCGCCTGCTGTCGTAGGCCCAATGAAGCAGCGCCTGTCGCTGCTTTCTACGGCAAAGCAGATGCCCCTCGGGGCAGTTCTTCCGCAGTTGGGCGACATGCCGCGTCATCGCCCGCCACCTCTTGATCTGCCGATGGTCGTCGGCGCATCTCCTTCCCAAGTAGTAGCGGCAGTACCACTGAAACCACCCCCGCGGGTCGTCGCTGTGGATCCATCCTTTCTCCCGCCAATAGGAGAGCGGTTTCGAGGCGTTGACGCTGAAGAAGTTCAGTTCGGGGACGTGGCGCTCGTGGCAGAGCCTGGCGTTAAGGAACCACTCCGGCGGGAACTCGTCGGCGCAGTCGGTCAGGTACTTGCCGCCGAATACGCCTAGTTCGAGCATCTCCTTCGGAGTCAGGTCGGGGGCGAAATCAGGGTGGAAGTTCTCTCCGGCGGGCTCGGTAAGAACGTAGACGTAGTCTCTCTGCATCAGGTCGTTGACCACTATGCGCCTGGCTGGCATGCGTTTTCCCTCGTGACTATTCACTCACATCAGCTGCCAACTTCGCATATCCGTAGGTCGTGTTGAACGGCTTCATCGTGAAACGCGACTTGCGACCGTGGCACCATAGCGACGTCGCGTTTCGTACCTCAACGCGACCTACGGAACTGCCGTTGAGTTAAGGATCGACGCGCATCAAAAGCCCCCTCCCATAAAGGGAGGGGGAGAAACATGGAGCCGAGCTAATCCCCGATCATTTCATGCGGCGCACCCTGACTTCGATGCCGCGCTCGTCCTTCAACAGGGCGACGATCCGGGCGGGATCGGTCTCCCCGTAATGGTAGGGATAGAGCACCTTGGGCAGGAAAGACTTGGCGGCGTCGGCGGTCATTTCCGGCGTCATGGTGTAGGGGAGATTCATCGGCAGGAAGGCGATGTCGATCTGCTGCAACTGCCTCATCTCGGGAATGTTCTCGGTGTCGCCGGCGATGTAGATCCGCTTGTCGCCGAAGGTGAGCACATAACCGTTGCCGACGCCCTTGGGGTGGAACGGCTGGCCGTTGTCGCGCTTGTGCACGAGGTTGTAGGCGGGCACCGCCTCGACCTTGATCCCTTCCACGGTCCTGACGTCGCCGTTCTTCATGACGATGCCGCCGGGCATTTTCTCCGCGCATTTCTCGGTAAGGACCAGCACCGTTTTCGGCGTGACGATTCTCTGCAGGGCCGTCGGGTCGAGATGGTCCTGATGCTCGTGGGTCAGGAAAATGAGGTCGGCCTTGGGCTGCTTGGCGTAATCGGCCAATTTGCTGTAGGGGTCGACATGAATGACTTTGCCGGCGAACTTCAGCACCAGCGAAGCGTGACCGATGAAGGTGATCTCCAAATTCCCCGCTTTGGTCTTGACGACGTCCTTCTCGAACGGCTCAGCCGCGCAGGCCGAACCGACTCCGCAAACCCCCATGACCAGGAAAATCAAAGCAGCTTTCAGCATAATGCCTCCCTTTGGATAATAGTATTGCAGCCGTGATGGTGAATGGAACTTAACCGAAAATGCCGGTGCGAGCATAACCTAACGGCGGGGCGAATTACAGCAAAATCCCCCGAAAATGCAGGACCACCATTGCTATGCCGATCGCCGCCATGCCGGAGCAGACCGCCGCGTCGACGGCCCGGAACTGTTTCACGTGCAGGTTGGTGCGCTTGCCGACGCCAAACCCCCGGGTCTCCATGGAAATGGCCATGCGCTCGGCCTTTTTCACCGAGGTCACCATCAGCGGGATGGCCAGCGGGCAGATGGACAAGAACTTCTTGATGAAGTTCTTGTTGTCCAGTCGGTGCGCCCGCGAACTCTGCGCCTGTATGATCTGATCCATCTCCTGCATGAAGGTCGGCACGAAACGGAGCGAGGTGACGAACATGAAGGCGTAGGGATAGGGAATTTTGAGTTTTTCCACCAGGACCACCACCAGATCCTTGATCTGGGTGGTGCCCATCAGCACCGGGAAGCTGGCCGCGATGACGATCATCCTCGCCCCCATCGCCAGACACCCCAGGAGCCCCAGGTCGGTGACCCTGCCGATGCCGGTGCCGGGAATCAGCGTGAACAGGGTCTTCCCCTCGCTGATGAAGAATATCTGGAACAGTATGAACAGGCCGGCGATGAAGAGCAGCCCCTTGAATACCGGGTACATCTCCTTGAGAATGCCGGCCGCCAGGGCCACCAGGACGATGGAGGCGAAAAGCCCCGCCAGCACCAGCGGGTCCCTGAAAAAGCAGCTGAGCGTCATCAGCAAAAAGGACCAGCCAAGCTTGGTCAAGGGACTGAGCCTGTGCACGGCGGAATCGCGCGGGATGTAATTAGCGACAACAGACATTAAGCTTGTTCTCCGACAGGTTGACGATTTCCCGGTAGATCTCCTCGACGGTCAAAGGGCGCTCGAAGTGCCGCTCCGGGAACATCTGGGCCAAGCGGGCGATCTGGGGCGGAAAGAGGTTGGTCTGCTTCAGGATCTCCGGGCGGTAAAAGACGTTTCGACAGGAGTCGTCCAAAAGCACCCGCCCGCGACTAAGGACAATCACCCGCCGGGCGTAGGCCGCCACCAGTTCCATGTCGTGGGTGACGAAGACGATGGTGTGCCCGAGCTCATTGAGCTTTCGCACCATCTCCATGATCTCGATCCCCTCCTGATAATCCTGCCCGGTGGTCGGCTCGTCGAGCACCAGTATTTCCGGCTTCATGGAGAGAACGGAGGCGAAGGCGACGCGCTGGCGCTGGCCTTTGCTGAGCAGGAGCGGGTTTTGTCCCAGATAGGCGGTCAAACCGACGGCCTCCGCCGCCTCCTCCACCCTGGCGTCGATCTGAGCCTTGCTAAGCTGCAGGTTTTTCGGCCCGAAACCGATCTCCCTGGCCACCGTCGGCATGAAGATCTGGTGATCGGGGTTTTGAAAAAGAAAGCCGACTTTGCGCGCCAATTCCCCGGTGCTGGATTTTCTGGTATCGAGCCCGGCAATCTCCACGGAGCCGCCGGTGGGGGTCAAAAGGGCGTTGAACTGTTTCAGCAGGGTCGTCTTCCCGGCCCCGTTTTGTCCGATCAGGGCGACGAATTCCCCTTTTTCGATGCTGAAGCCGAGACCGCGCAGCACCTCCAGATCGACGCCCCCGTACTTGAAGTGCAAATCGACAACCTTGATCATTCAGATTCCTTTGTCGGCCCAGCACTCCGAGAGCCCCTGATACGCGTCGCCGACGGTCAAAGGGAGTGCGCCCGGGTAAAGGCCCCGCTGCTTCAATTTGAAGGCGAGATCGCCCACCGGCGGCGGCCTGAGACCGACCGAGGTCAACAGCTCCGGCCTCTCCAGCACCTCGCGCGGCGGCGCATCGCAGACGATCCTGCCGTTTTTCATGATCAGCAGGCGCCCTGCATACTCAACCAGGATGTTCACCTTCTGCTCGACGACGATCACGGTCAGATGGTGCTCCCGGTTCAACCTGCGCAACACTTCGAACACTTCCATGGTGCCGATCGGATCGAGCTCCGAGGTGGGCTCGTCCAGCAGCAGGATCTTCGGCTTCAGCGCGATGGCCGCGGCGATCGCCACCCGCTGCTTTTGGCCTCCGGAAAGTTGCGTGGTGGAGCGATGGCGCAGGGAGGAGATGCCGATCAGTTCCAGGCTCTCGGCGATGCGCTGGTCGATTTCCCGGGGGGGAATCGCCAGATTCTCCAGGCCGAAGGCGATCTCCTCCTCCACCACCGGCGCGACGATCTGGGCCTCCGGGTCCTGGAAGACGCTTCCCACCTTGCGGGCCAGTTCGGCGCAGGAGGTGTCGAAGGTGTCGCAGCCGTCGATCTTCACCGCGCCGTGAAACTTCCCGTCCTGGAAATGCGGGATGATGCCGTTGAGGCAGAGGAGCAGACTCGATTTTCCCGCCCCGGTGGGACCGGTGATGCCGACGAACTCCCCTGCGCTCACCTGAAACGACAGCTCGTCCAGCGCCTTCAACTCCGAGCCGGGGTAGCAGAAGGTGAGCTTTTCCACGGAGATTGCCGGTCCCGCGCAGTCGGCCTCAGCGGTCATTGGCCAACGCCGCCTTGAGCGGGAAGTACAGGACCGTGGCCAAAATCGCGTTGGCGAGCGCCGTGACCACGACCACCAGGGTCAGATAGGCGAAGGCCGGATTCTTGTGGACGGTCATGAACAGGGTGAGGCTTTTGAAGATGGAGATGTAGGTGAAGCCGCTGGCCAGGGTGCCTATGAAGGTGATGGCGAAGGGGCGGGCGTACTTCAGGAAGCCGTAATCCATCTTGATCATGGCCATGAGTCCCACGGCGATGGCCCCCACCGGCTCGCTGACGAAGTTCAGATAGGGGATCAGGGACTTGGTGGTCAACTGGCAGACCGCGGCGGCAACCAGGCCGATGCCGATGATCGACCCGACCTTCGAGGGACGCAAAAGCAGTATCGCCAGGCAGTACATGCCGATGATCAGATTGGGAGTGATCCCGAAAAACGGCGGGGTGAACATCCTCAATACCGCGCCGACCGCCAGCAACACGGCGATCACCGCCACATCGACCGCCCGCAAACCGTTGTTCGACACTACCCTGGCCTCTACGCTCATAACAGCTCCTTTAAAGTTTCTTGGTCAAAGCCTCCGGACCGGCGACCAACGGCTGTGGCCGCGTCGTTTCCGAAGCGCGAAAATAGCATTCTCGGGGCTTTGAATGCAACGGCTAAATCTGCCATGCGTGCAGCGCGCCGACTATGGCGCCGGTCATGAGCGAGGCCAATACCCCGGCCAAGAGGGCCTTCACGCCCAGGCCCACGATCTCGCCGCGGCGCTCGGGGCAAAGCGAGCCGAGTCCGCCGATCAGGATGCCCAGGCTCCCCAGGTTGGCGAAGCTGCACATGGCGTAGGTCATGATCAGGCGCCCCTTCTCGCCCAGCGCGGCGGGGGGCAATTTGGCGAAGTCGATGTAGGCCAAAAGTTCGTTGAGCACGATCTTGGTCCCCATCAGCGACCCGGCGGTCCTCGCCTCCTGCCACGGCACGCCGATCAGCCAGACCACCGGCGCCAGCGCCACGCCCAGCAGCCGCTCCAGCGTCAGCGGGGCGCCCTGCAGATCCGGCAGTTGGCCCAGGCCGATGTTGGCCAGCTTCACCACCGAGACGAAGACGATCAGGATGGCCACGATGTTGAAAAGCAGTTGCAGCCCGTCCCAGGTCCCCTTGGTCAGCGCATCCATGGCGCCGGACGCCTCCGAGGGGGCGATCTGGTCTCCCAGGGTGGGGGACTCCGTTTCCGGCACGATCAGGGAGGCGAGCACCAGGGCGGCCGGGGCATGGATGATGGAAGCGGTCAGGATATGGCCGAAGGCGTCGGGGATGACGGTTTGCAAGACGGTGGCGTAGAGCATCAGCATGGTGCCGGCGATGCAGGAAAGCCCGGTGGTCATCATGGCGAACATCTCGGAGCGGGTCATCTTGTTCAGGTAGGGGCGGATCAGCAAGGGCGCTTCGATCATCCCCAGGAAGATGCTCCCCGAAGCCACCACGCCAAGGGCGCCGCCGATCCCCATGCTCTTTTGCAGCACCCAGGAAAAGGCCCGCACCACCTTGGGAAGGATGCGCCAGTAATACAAAAGCGAGGTGAGGGCGGCGATGACCAGCACCAGCGGCAGGGCCTGGAACGCCAGCGAGAAGGAGCCTCCCGGCCGGGTTTCCACGAAGGGGACGGGCGCGCCCCCCAGATAGCCGAAGACGAAGGAGGTGCCGGCTTGAGTCGCGTCCTGGAAGGCGAGCACCACCTTGTTGAGGCCGAGAAAGAGCTGCCGAAAAGGAGGCGCCTTCAGCATGAGCAGCGCGATCGCCACCTGCAACCCCAGTCCCGCCAGCAGCATCCGCCAGTGGACGACCCGACGGTTTTCGCTCGCCAGCCAGGCCACCGCCAGCAATGCCACGATTCCCAGAACGCTTTGCATCGTTGCCATCAAAATCTCATCCCTCATCCCTCATCCCTCATCCCTCATCCGCTACTCACCGTTTGAAACGATAGACCAGGTACGGCAACCCGCCCGGTTCCTGGCCGGCGGCAACCAGTTCCACTTCGGGCGGCACGCTGAACTGCATGCCGGGGTCGAGATAATAGTCCAGTTCCGGCGGCAGAACGAAGTGCATGCCGGCGTCAAAGAGCGGACCGAAAAGGAACGAGAGTTGCGGTCGCATCCTAAGCACCTGCAAGGTGGCGATCAGATAGTCCACGTGGTTCTTGCGCGCGTAGTCCACCATCTCGGAGTAGCTTCCCTGGGGAGGGGCGACGTGCCGTAGCTCGGAATAGAAGCCGATTCTTCCGGATCGGGTCATGATCACGGCATCGTGCGGCAGCAGTTTTCTAAGTTTCAGGCCGACGTGCTTTTCATCCAGCCGCCCCTCGTCTTTGCTGTAGACGTAGGGGGCATTGCGGTCCGCCGGTATGTTCGCCGCCACATTCCAGGCGCCGTAGCAGACGACCGGCAGCAGGGGCAACCAGCGGAGAAAGCGGCCGTAGCCGGCCTGCGCATCGACGCCGGTCAGCTGCAATAGGGAGTTCCAGAGCTCGAAAACCCCGTGGCCTATCAGGAGAAAAAGGACCGGCAGGTAGGGCTGGGTGTACTCCGGGCCGATGAAGAAAAAGACGATGATCACCAATAGCGGCGCGAAGCTCGCCAACAGGTAGGCCCGCTCCAGCGCTTTCTCTTTACCGAAGCTCCCGGCCACAAGGCCGATCGTCGCCAGCATCCAGCCGTAGACGGGAAGCATCTCATTCCAACAGGCCTTGACGTTCTTCAGGTAGTTGGTTCGGATGTAGTCCGGGTACTGGCGGAAGAGGTCGAGATAGCCTATCTCGGTGAAGTCGGCGGCGTGTTTGAGATCGTATTTCCCCAGATAGATGGCCAGGGCATCGGCGATGGCGACCTTGCTCTTTCCCGTCAGCTGCCACTTTCCGGTCAATTCGTGAAGCATGACCAGATAGGGGGAAACGACCAGGAAGAAAGCGCCGACGGCGAGGAGGAGATAGAGCAGTTTTGAACGGCGTTGCCGGTTCAAAGAGAAGACTGCGAGGAGTCCGGCCTCCGCGAACAGGACCAGAACGCCCTCGGATCTGGTCAGATCGGCGCAGCCGAAAAAAACGCCGGCCAGCAGCGCCGTGAGCCAGAGGTCGTGTCGATAGGCCCGCCAGAGCAAATAGACCCCCAGCAACAGCAAGGTGATGTAGGTAGCCTGACTCATCACCGCCGTCGACCAATGGCGAAGAGTGGGCCAGGTAACCGCAAGCGCGGCGGCGGCGAAGGCCACCTTGCGGTCGAAGAATTCGCAGCCGAGCAGGTAAACGGGAAGGACCAGCAGGCTTCCCATGACCACCGATACGGCAAGGCCGGCCGTTTCGAAATCGCGAAACAGCAGGCTGAAACAGCCGATCAGCATGGGATACAACGGGGGATAGTGGGTGGCCGCCGAGAGTCCCCTGCCGGACACGAAATCCTTGGCGATGGAGATGTAGCTGATGCCGTCGGAGGCGATCACCTGGTAGAAGTTCAGGAAATAGAGTCGTATGCCGAGCCCGGCCAGCGCCAGGAAAAACAAGGCAAGGAGGTCGGTTCTTGACAAGGCCGGGAGGTCGTTTCCTGCGCCGCTGAATTTAACTCCAATCATCTTCGATGCATTCCTTCTCCCCCAGAGGGCCCATCAAGGGGGAGTGGGGCTTTGAGTACCAGCCGTTCCTTGACTTAACGGCAGCGCCCCTTGCAGGAGGGGGAGCCGTCCGAGGTTCTTTATTTCATTATTCTTTTGATTTTGCACCAGAAATCTTTACGGACGAGCGAAAGTCGCGCCGATTGCCGGCCGATCTCTGGAGGCAGCGTGCTTTCCTTAGGCGCGCGCCTTGCTTAGGCGCCGCCAGAGCGTCGACACGCTGATGCCTAGAGCACGGGCCGTCTGCTCGCGATTGCCGTTGCAACGCTCAAGCGTCTCGAACAGCAAAACGCGTTCGAAATCGGCCACCCGGCCGGCAAGCATGGCGTGCGGCGCAGGCGGCAGGGGCGGCGCGAAAGGGAGCGGCGACGCTGATGACAGGAGCGGATCGGGCTGCAGGGGCGCGGGAGACAGGGGCGGCGCGGCCTGCAGCTGCGGCGCGGGAGGCAGGCGCGGCGCGGACTGCGGCGGCGCGGGAGGGAGCGGCGGGCGAGCCTCGCGGCAGGCGCCATCGGCGATTTTGGCGGGGAGGTGGGCAATGCCGATCTTTTCGCCGGGACTCAGGCTGATTACGCGCTCCATGACGTTCCTCAGCTCGCGCACGTTCCCCGGCCAGTCGTAATCCATCAGGCAATTCATGGCGCTTTGCTCGATATCGGGCACGGCAACGCCGTCGGCGCGCGCCAGCTTTTCCAGCATGGCGCGCAGCAGCGAGGGGATGTCCTCTTTACCCTGCCGAAGCGGCGAGATGTAGATGTCGATCACGTTCAGGCGGTAGTACAGGTCGCTGCGGAAGCGTCCCTCGTCCATGCAACGCAAGAGGTCCCGGTTGCAGGTCGCGATGATGCGTACGTCCACCGGCGTCGCCCGATCCGCTCCCACCCGGCGCACCTCGTGCTCCTGGAGGACGCGCAACAACTTGGCCTGAAGTTCGAGCGGGGCTTCGCTGATCTCGTCGAGCAGCAGGGTGCCGTGATTGGCCTGTTCGAACAGACCCGCCTGACCGCCTCGACGCGCCCCGGTGAACGCCCCTTCCACATAGCCGAAGAAGGTGCTCTCGATCAGGCTTTCGGGAAGCGCCGAGCAGTTGATGGCCACGAATGGCCTGTCAGAGCGGGACGAGGCGTTGTGGATCGCCTGGGCGAACAGCTCCTTGCCGGTGCCGCTTTCGCCGAAGATGATGACCGGAGATTTGCTGTGGGCGGCGCTCTGGGCGATCTTGAGCGGCACGGTCAGACGCGGACCGCCGCAGATGATGTCGTCCCAGGTGTACTTGGCGGTGCGGCGTTTCTGGACCTCGTTGAGCAGCTTCTCCCGCTGGCGGATCGAGTAGGCGTTGTTGAAACCGAAACCAAAGGCCGAGGAGAGGGGGATGCGCACGGCCGTCGAGCCCGCTACCGTGGGGGATGGCCCGATATGCGGGCGGCCGGTAGCCATCGCCTCCACGCATGAGTCGATGACCGTGCCGGGGCCTTCGCGCAGCGCGCGGGAGTTGGGATCGGCGGTGTACAGGCGCCGGCCTCCGGCGTCGAAGAGGACCGCTTCGCCGCCGGCGACTTCGGCTATCGAGGGGAGGGTCTCCTTCAGGGCCTGGAAAAGCCGGGCCTGTCGCGAAACTCGCTCGTTGTCGGAGGCGGCCAGCACCACGCCGTCAACCGGGACGGCGAAGCAGCGCGCACCGGTTTCGGCGCAGAGCAACTCCAGCGGGCGCCCCTGAGCGGCGGCCTGCGTGCACAACTCCAGCAGAGAGCCAAGCAGCCGGCCGTCGACGGCTGCGCCTTCTGCGCCGTCGGGAGCGGCCGCCCCGAGGCACACGCCATCCCGGCTGGCCGCCAGGGCAACGCCTCCCATCGCCCGGGCGATCAACGGCAAGGCCGCGAGCAGCATGGCGCGCGCAGATGATTCTTGTGAATTTTTCAAGGACAAATTACCTACCTCCGTTCATTCCTGACAATATCCGGTCAAGTTTGACATGTCAACCGTTCAATTTTGACTTAAAGCGGATCGACTCCCGCCGTTTTTCCGCGGAAAGGAGCTTGGCACAGCGATTGCTGCTTGATTTCTCTTTCCCACTGCCATCAAGGAAAACGGCGACTTCAACGACCAAGGGGACCACCATGCATCAAAACAACGCCGAAGCGGCGACATCGGTTTTACCGGCGACAGACTCCCGCCCGGATCGGGATCTCCCGGTTGACCCCGATCTGCTGCGGGATCTGGTAACGGCCAACCACATCCTTTACGACCAGGGGGTGGTAGACGCTTTCGGACATGTCAGCGTGCGCCACGACAAGGACCCGGGGCGCTTTCTGTTGGCCCGCAACATGGCGCCGGCCCTGGTGACCGAGGAGGACATCGTCGAATTCGACCTCGACGGCGCGCCCTTGAACGCCGCCGGACGCGGCGTCTACATGGAGCGCTTCATCCACGGCCAGATCTACCGGGCGCGCCCGGACGTGATCGCAGTGGTGCACAGCCACTCGCCTTCCGTGGTCCCCTTTAGCGTCGTCAAGGAGACGCCGATGCGCGCGGTCTGCCACATGGCCGGATTCATCGGCACCGGCACCCCGAATTTCGACATCAGGGAGGTTGCCGGGGACGGCACCGACCTGCTGATCACCAACAACGACCTGGGTAAGGCTCTGGCTAAAACGCTGGGAGAAAAGGTTCTGGTATTGATGCGCGGACACGGCTCCACCGTGGTGGCCGACACCTTGAAGAAAGCGGTTTATCGGGCCGTCTACACCGAGGTCAACGCACGCACCCAGGCGGCAGCTTCCCGGTTGGGCGAAATCACCTTTCTCTCCGAGGCCGAGTCGGAAACCACCTCCAGGAACATCGAGACGCAGGTTTTCCGGGCCTGGGATTTTTGGAAACAAAAGGCGACCGCCGCCTGCGCGGCGCTCTCGAATCAGTTCGGCGCGGGGCAAGAGCTGTGACCCGCTCCATAAAAGGGACCCCAGAAGGTCCAACTTGCCTGATGAAAAGGAGCTGCGAATGAAAAAGAAAGCAATCATGTTCTCCGGGTTGTGCCTGTTGGCCTTGGTTCTGCAATTGACGAGCGCCGGCAACGCGCTGGCCGGGAAACCGGCCCTGAAGCTGGGGGTCAACCTCGACACCACCGGATACGCGGCCTGGCTGGGAGAACCGGAACTGCGGGCCGTTCAGCTCTACGCGGATCAGGTCAACGCCAAAGGGGGCATCGACGGCCATCCGCTGGAACTGGTGGTATACGACAATCAGAGCAACCCCGAGCGATCATCCGCCAACGTGAAGAAGATGATCCAGCGGGACAAGGTCGCGGCCATCATCGGCACTTCGATCAACGCCACGTCCAACGCGGCTAAACCTATCGCTCAGGCCGATAGGCTCACCATGTACTCGCTTTCCGGGTCCTTCGAACCCAACTACCCGGATTCTTTAACCTTTGCCAGTTTCGTGCACGCCTCCGAGCAGGTGGAGAACATCTACGACTACCTCGCAAAAAAGGGGATCAAACGGGTGGCGGTGCTCTGCGCCAATGACTCCACCGGCCAGACCTGGTTCGAATTGACCAGCAGGATAGGCAAGAAGACCGGCATGCAGATCGCCACCGAGCGCTTCAACATCAACGACATGGACGTCACCTCCCAGCTCGCCAAACTAAAGGGCATCAACCCGCAGGCCTTGATCGTCGGGGTAAGCGGCAAGGCCAACGCCGTAGTGGCCAAGAACTTCAACCAGTTGGGGTTCAAAATCCCCTACATCACCGGCAGCGGCAACATTTCCGAATCCTTCATGAAGCTCATGGAAGGCAACGAGCCGGACACCCTGCTGCTGCCCGGCGCCTACTACGTGGTCTGGAACGAACTTCCCGCCTCCTATCCGCAGCGCAAGATCATGCAGGAATTCTCCGAGGCCTTCCACAAGAAGTACAACAAGCTGCCGGACATCTACGCGGTGGTGGCCTATGACGCCGCGCGCATCGTGGTGGAGGCGATGCGGCGCAGCAAGGCGCAAGGTCCCAAGGACAGCGAAAAGATCCGCGCCGAGATCGAAAAGATCAAAAACTTCCCTGCCGTCTACGGCGGAGTCTATTCCTTCAGCAAGGACGACCACCGCGGCCTGAAGAGGGAGTACGCACCCATGATCCAGGTCAAGGCAGGAAAGTACAAGCTGGCCAAGTAAGGAACCTTTGCACCAAAGAGTCCCCCCTCCCCTTGCGGGAGGGGGGCAGAGGGTGGGGGAATTGTCCACATTTGCAGACGTGGCGCCTTCCCCCCCCCAGCCCCCGTCCCCTCCCCTACCCCTATCTACAAAAGCCAACGACTGCACACAAAATAGTTGCATTTGCCACTAAAGTATTCCATTGTGCGGCCGATACATTTAGAAATGTTGTTTTACAACGGAGGGAGTATGGGAAATTTGAACATCGGCGGGAAGCTTTTCGTGGGATTCGGAATCATGGCGTTGCTGCTCATCCTTGCCAACTTGTTCGGGCTAAAGTCGCTGTCCGAGAACAACGACCATCTGCAAGCGGTCGAAAACGCTCACAAATTAGCCGACAACGCGGCGAAGATCATGTACAACATCTCGCTGATCGGGGACGCGCAAAAAAGCCTGACCCTGCTCGACACCGTGGAGCAAAAGAAACAAGTCCTGGCCGGCATCGACGGCTTCAGGAAGATCTACAAGGAAAACATGTCGGCCCTGGTGAAGAACGCGCAGACTCCCGAAGGCAAGCGTCTGGCCGCCAAGCTGGAAGAGGTGCTGCTGTCCGGCAAGACGGCCAGCGGCAAGCTCAACGAACTGGCGATGCGCGACGATAAGCCGGGCTACATCGCGCTCTGGCAACAAGAGGTAAACCCCAGACGAGCGCAAATCTACGCTATTTGCAACGAGGTTCAGGATTACTTCACCAAACAATCGGAAGCGGCCAACGCGGGAGCGATGGACAGCAACCGGGACGCGAAGAGGAACCTGATCATTTTCAGCATCGTCGCCATCCTCGTCGCCATCCTCGTCCCCGGCTACTCCAGCAGGATCATCACCGTCCCGATCCGCAAGTGCGTCGAAGTGGCCGAGCAGATCGCCGCGGGCAACCTGATGGTGGAAATCAAGGCGGAAGGCAACGACGAAAACGCCGTGCTGATGAGATCGATGGCGCATATGACCCAAAGCTTCAGGAGCGCCATCCAGACGCTCGCCAGGGCCTCCAAGGACATATCCACCGC
The DNA here is from genome assembly GCA_903925075.1 of uncultured Geobacter sp. GTDB lineage: Bacteria > Desulfobacterota > Desulfuromonadia > Geobacterales > Geobacteraceae > Geomonas. The sequence continues at coordinate 29,681 of CAIYDQ010000287.1, read as the reverse complement.
ATCGACCCGGCTGCACGCGACTTCCGGGCAGATGGTGCAGGGCGCAGACGAGGTGGTGTCCCAAGCAAGTTCCGTTGCCACCGCAGGGGAGCAGATGGCCGGCACGGCGGGAGAGATCGCCAGGAATTGCCATATGACCGCAGTGAGCGCCGAGCAGGCCAACGCTGCGGCAGTGGAGGGCTTCAACGTGGTGGAGAAATCGGTTGCGGTCATGGGAACCATTGCGGCCCGGGTGAAGTCGGCCGCCAGATCGGTCGACGGCCTGGGCGGCCGCTCCGAGCAGATCGGCGAGATCGTCGGCACCATCGAAGACATCGCCGACCAGACCAACCTGCTCGCCCTGAACGCGGCCATCGAGGCTGCCCGAGCCGGCGAGCAGGGACGGGGCTTTGCCGTGGTGGCGGACGAGGTCCGCGCCTTGGCGGAGAGAACGGCCAAGGCGACCCGCGAGATCGGCGGCATGATCAAGTCCATCCAGGCGGAAACCAAAGGGGCGGTGACCGCCATGGAGGAGGGGGTGCTCGAGGTGGAGCGGGGCACCAAAGAGGCGGCCAAATCGGGAGAGGCGCTGCAAGCCATCCTGAAACAGATCAACGAGGTGACCCAGCAGGCGAATCAGATCGCCATCGCAGCCGAAGAACAGACCGCTACCACCAGCGAAATCAGCAACAATATGCAGGGGATAACCAGGATCGTGCAGCGCTCGGCCGTCGGGGCCTCGGAAACGGCCGCCGCCGCCTCCCAGCTCTCGCAGCTCTCCTCGGAGCTGCAGCAGATCGTCGGGCAGTTCAACGTCAGGATGTGATGCGCCCGACCAACGAAGTCGCCAGGCGCCTCCCCCACTGCCGTTAACTTAAGGACGGACCTTAATCCATAGCTGTCCCCCCTCCCCCTGCGGGAGGGGGTCCGGGGGTGGGGGAATTGCCCACATTTGCAGACGTGGCGCCTTCCCCCACCCCCCAGCCCCCTCCCGCCACTCTTTCCTTATAGCCTTACAGCGCAGCCGACAGGCGAGCCCCCTTCCATCTACGGGAAAACCCTACTAGTCGTTCGCGGGTTTTACCTAACTATTAATTAATATAATTTTTTGATATCACTAGACTCACGCCCATGGCCGCTAAACGGCAATCGCCCTTACATGCCCGACCATAAAAGCTGCGCAGGAGTTTGAGATGTCGCTGTCGCCGGAACTGCTGAAATCGCTGAACTGCACGGAGGAATCGCTGTTCAACAAGTTGAAAAGCGACGTGAAGGAAATATTCACCACCATGGTCGGGTTGGACGACCTGATGCATCTTCCGGTCAGGATCGATCCGGTAACGGAATTCAAAGACTGCATCAGCTCGATGGTCGGCTTGGGCGGCAAATACAGCGGCCTGGTGAGCCTGCACATGCCGACGGACCTGGCCATCGAGACCACCGTCAAGATGCTCGGCATCAGGTCAGTCACCATGGAGGACGTGAGCGATGCACTGGGCGAAATAGCCAACATGATAGCCGGCTCGTTCAAAACGCAGCTTTCACCGAGCAGCTTCGACCTGCATCTCTCGATACCGTCGGTGGTTTACGGCAAGGAATACGTCGTCTCTCTTTGCAACAACACCAATCAAATTGCCGTCCGCTTTGCCACCGATGAAGAATGGTTCATGGTCGCGGTCGCCTTCGAACAATAATCAGCGGACTCAAGTAGCAACGGGAAAAAGGGGACGGATATGAAAATAGAATGGCAAAAGGAATTGGCAACCGGCAACCGCGAGATTGACAGCCATCACCAGGATATGTTCCACAAGATTGACGATCTGGTGGAAGCCTGCAAGGAGAGGAGGGCCACGCCGGTCATCGCGGAGATGGTGTGTTTTTTGAACCAGTACGTCATTTCGCACTTCGCGGTCGAAGAACAACTTCTGCTTCAGCGCAACCTTCCCGGCACCCGGGAACACTTGAAACAGCATGAGGATTTGCGGGCGAGGCTCGCGATACTGACGGATGAATGCACCCGAGACGGCATAAATCTCAGCGTGATAACCAACACCCTGAAACTTACCTACATCTGGCTGAAGGATCACATTCAACTGATGGACAAGGAAATGATACCGACTCAGGGCAGCGCGGCTCAATTGACCTCAAGGTAGAGGCTCACCGTGAAAGGGTCATTCGCCGTTTCGAAAAGCAGCGTCAAGGTGTCGGGAATGGAACAGACCGTCATCTGGTAGTCCTGGCCGTAGATCACCGAAGGGGTCGACAGCCTCACTTCATGGCCGTCCTTGACGAAGTGGTGCTTGAAGGAACCGCCGATCATGTTCGCCAATTCCCCGAGAGCGTCCGAGACCTCGTCCTCGCATTCGTCCACCCCCATGCCGAGCATCTGCGAGGTGAATCGCAGCGACTGCTCGCGCGAAGCGTTGATGCTGATCATGCCGTTATAGCCGCCGGCAAATCCCACCATGGCGCTGACGCTGTCCTTGAACTGGGTCATGGTGTCGGTTTTCCCGGAGAAGGTAACGCCGCCGCCGACCATGGTAGTAAAGATCTCCACCACGTCGTCGTTGAGATGGTTGATCAATTGATCCTCGGTAGAATCGAGTTGAGCGAGTATTTTCTCCCCTAGCATGACTATTCCCTTTTTAAGTGATCTGCCTGTCGTGATCCGAGTTTTTGTTGCTGCGCAGCAAGGCGGACAGATTACCGTCCAGTTCCTGCGACACGGTCAAGAACTTTACGCCGATTCCCGGCGGTCGATGCTGCCCCCAGAGCTGTATGCGCGCGACCTCCACCTCGACCTCCAGGTTGAATTCGGGGAAACTCACCGATAATCGTTCGCCCAGAGAGAACCTTTCCGGGTTCATATCGGCGATAAATACTCCAGTCCAGGACAGGTTGAGGGTGAAACCGCGCAGGTCGCCGATAAAGGTGGGAACGCAGATGTCGGCCCTTTTTTTGGTGCGCAGCCGCCGGGGAACGAAACCCGCGCAGGTCTTGGAAAGAAAATCGTTGAGGCTTTTGTCCTGTTTGGCGTCGCCGGGCATCATCATGGGAATGATCATCGGCCCCATGGCTCTGACTCGGAGGGTCGGGAAGAACCTGGTGAGGGTGTAGGCGACCGTCTTCTCCTCCGCCTTGGACTTGATCATGGCGGTAAGATCGACCAGCAACCCCTTGCACGGCTCCAGCAGGGCGATCTTTTCCGCCTCGCAGAAACTGCTGCAAATCTCCACCCGCGAGCCGAAAGGTTCCAGGGTTCTCGCCAGCACGGAGCGCACGTTGTCGTCGTAAGTAATTACCAGAACGGGGCATTGGTTGGAAGCATCCATGGGAATGACGCCTTGCATGACATGTCGTCCGGAACGGTCCCGCATGCGTCGGCATGAGGTGCCTTCGAAGACTGCCTTGTTTGTTTATCGGGTGATTGTTGCGCAACCTGCCGTGGAGGAAAACTCGCGAAGTATAGACCGATGCCGGCTGCTTTGCAAACGTTTCGCGGCGATTCTTTTGGCTTGTTCGCTCGCGCCGTCAGCAAGGCAGCAGCAGGCGAAAGGAAGTCCCGGAATCGGGCGAGCTGGCGGCCGAGATCGTGCCGCCGTGAGCGGAGGCAAGCTCCTGCACGATGGCCAGCCCCAACCCGAGCCCGCCGTTTTTCCCCTTGTAAAAACGCTCGAAGACGTACGGGAGATCTTCCGGCGAGATGCCGCTGCCGTCGTCTTTTACCTCCAGGCGGACCCCTGCGCCCTCGGCGCAGGCGATGATCTCGACGCGGCCCCCCGCGGAGATCGCCTTGGCGCTGTTGCTGATCAGGTTGATGACGATTTGGCTCAGGCGATCGGGGTCGGCGTTGATCAGGAGCTGGTCCGGACAGTCGAGCGTCAAGACGGCGCGCCGGTCGGCGAAAATGCGTTCAAAGCGGGCGGCGATGCGGGCGAGGTAGGGGTGCAGCAGGAAGGATTGTCTGTTGAGGTTGAGCGCGCTCGCCTCGGCGCGTGACAATTCGTCCACCCCGTCCAGGATGGCGGTCAGGCGTCGCGACTCCTCGTGCAGGGAGTGGAGCGCGCCGCGGTCGGTCGGCAGCACGCCGTCCAGCATCCCCTCCAACTCGCCGGAGATGATCGCCAGCGGGGTGCGCAGCTCGTGGGCCGCGTTGGAGAGGAGCGTGCGGCGCAGTTTTTCCTGCGCTTCCAGATGGTCCGCCATGGAGTTGAAGCTCTGCGACAACCGGCCGATCTCGTCCACTCCCGCGATCTTGACGCGGCGGGAGAGATTTCCGGCGGCGATCTCCCCCGAGGCGTCGACCAGTTCGAGGATCGGCCCGGAAAGCCTGCGCGAGGCGACGATGCCGGCGACGACCGAGAGCAGGCCGAGCAGCGTGACCGAAACCAGCAGCACCCGGTTGGAGGAGCGGACGAAGTAATCCTCTTTGACCCGGTCGAGGGCGCGCGCCTCAAGGTGGCCGATCTCCTCGCCGCGCAGATACAGAGGATAGGGGACGGAAGCGCCGCTCAGCTCGCTCGGGTCGTAGCCGGTCGCGTCCAGCACCCGCCGTTGCATCAGCGGGGTCAACGCCGAGACCGCCTGTGCGGAGTCCATCACCTTGCGGCCGGCGGCGTCGAACAGCCGGATCTCGACCCCCATCTGCAGCGCCCAGGCCAGATCGGTCGCCAGCCTGCTTTGTTGCCACCCCCCCTGCTGTTCGTAGCCCCCTTCCAAAAGCGCCACCACGCGCTGGTTGCGATCCTGAGATTCTCCATCCAGGTAGCGCCCGAAGTCGCGCATGATCACGGCGCGCAAAAGGAAAGCGGAGCAGAGGGCGATGGCCGAAATGAGCACGAACAGCAGCAGGAATTTGCAGCGCAGGCTACAGCGCATCCCGTTCTCCGGCGAACATATAGCCGACCCCGTACACGGTCCTCAGGTACTCGGGGGCTCGCGGGTCGGTCTCGATCTTCTGGCGCAGATTCTTGATGTGGGCGTCGATGCTGCGGTCGTACCCCTCGAACTGGTACCCCAAGGCCCGCGAGATCAGTTCGTCGCGGGTAAAGGTTCGGCCGGGAGAGGACGCCAGGGTGAGCATGAGCTTGAATTCGGTGGGAGTGACGGCGACGGGGCGGCCGTCCTTGGCGATCTGGTGGCGCAGGCCGTTCAGAACCAGCGCGCCGTTGTTGAAGGAATCGACGGTCTCCTTACCCGCCGAGCCGCGGTCATAGCGTTTCAGCACCGCCTTCAGGCGGCAGATCAACTCGCGCGGGCTGGCCGGCTTGGTGACGTAGTCGTCCGCCCCGAGGGCGAAGCCCGCCAGGAGTTCCTCCTCGGACGATTTCGCGGTCAGCATGATCACCGGGAAATCGCCCATTTCTTTCAAGCTTTGGCAGAGTTCTTCGCCGCTGCCGTCGGGAAGCCCGAGATCGAGGATCACCGCGAGCGGGGACTCCTCCTCCGCCTTTTGCAGGGCCTCGCGCACCGTCGAGACGTGGACCGTTCTGAAGTCGGCCCCTTCCAGGTAGGCTTTGACGATGCGGGCGAGTTTGGTGTCGTCTTCGACGATGAGAACCGGTGGCAGCACGTTGACCTCAATATATCGAGCGAATGCGGCCGGAGCGCCGGTCGATCAGGACCCGGTCGATGGCCTTGCCGTCTTTGCCGAGGATCTCGGCGCTATACCCCCACTTCCCTTCGACGATTTCGGAGACTGCGTAACCCTGCCCGGAGAAATAATCCAGCAGGATCTTTCGGGCTTCCCCGGCGCTGGCCACCGGCTGGCTGGCGCCGTACCAGTCCCCGCGCCGTTTGCCGCAGCGGCCGCGCATCTCCGGCGTGCACGAGCCTTTCATGTCGCCGCACCAGGTCTTGGCCATATCGCACTCCGCCTTGCTGCCGGGCATCCGGCAACCGGCGGCATCGCCGGCAGCGTCTGCCGCCGATGCCGCGGCTGCGACAACTGCAGTGAGCATAAACACAATCAGCAATTGCAGGAGGTGATGCTTCATCGTCTGGCCTCTCGGGGGAAATGGCGGTTGGGGGCGTCGCCGCCCCAACCGCCGGTCAATTTACCGTTGCACCGGGCAGGGCGCGCCGTTGCAGTCCGCCGTCCCCTTGCCGAGGTCGCCCATGCAGTTGCGGTCGGCGCCGCCGCACCTCCTGCCGCAGCCGCCGTCGCCCTGGCAGTCGGGCAGGCCGCTCTTGCCGTGCATTTCCATAACTTTTCCCTGGATGGCTTTGATCTCCGCCTGCAGCGAGGCGACCTTGGCGGCGTCGGGGGTCGCCTTCAGGTTTTCGCGTTGCAGCTCGAAACGCTTGGTCATCATCTCCTGGCGAAGGTCCATGCTGTCCGCCATGAAAGCTCGGACCTCGGCCGAGTTTGCCTTCGGCTGCTGCAGGCAGTCGCCGCAACCTCCGCGCGGCCCGTTGCCATAGCCGGCGTTGGCGATGCTGAACAGGGCGACAGTGAGACCGAGGGCCAATAGTACCAGTGACATTTTTTTCATCGTTCTTCTCCTTTTAGTTTTGGTGGCCAGATGGTGCCAGACTAAAGGAATGTTGAGAAGAACCTATGAAGGAATTGCGCTCAATTGTGAAGGGAAGAAATCTACGGTTGAGGCCCGGCGTGCTGCCGGGCGCATACGGATCAGGCCCGGGTCGCTGCCGGGCGAACTCCTCAGCCGGCGTCGGATCGGAGGAGCGATCATGCCATGAATTTATCCGCCGGGAAAGACAAAAAACGACGGCGCTGGCGGCGTCGCGCCCCCTGCGCCCCGGAAGGAGGACTTCGCGGGGTACGGGGGGATGAGCCGGGCGAGGGGCAGGCGGAGTCTTAATTAAAAATAATTTCAGCGACTTTGACAATGCGTGCGCAAGAGCTAAGCTATTTACTAATGAGAGTCTAAATCAAGGGGGGCTATACAAATGAAAGTTCATATGATCAATGTTATGGTGATGGCGTTTGCCGCTGCGACTCTAATGATGGCGACGATGGCAACGGCGGGAACGGTCGAGGTCAAGAACAAAGACGGCATCGGCAGTTATTTGGCCGACGACAAAGGCATGACGCTCTACGTCTTCAAGAAAGACAGTCCGGGCAAGAGCGCCTGCGCAGGTCCCTGCGTCGAGAAGTGGCCGCTTTTGTCGGACGAGTATGTCAGCGCCTCCAGCGGTTTGGAAGCCGGTGATTTTGGCGTCATCGCGCGGGACGACGGGAAAAAGCAGACAACCTACAAAGGGCTGCCGCTGTACTACTTCTTCAAAGATGCCAAAGCCGGCGACACCGCGGGCCAGGGCGTCAACAACGTGTGGTACGTGGCGGCTCCATGATTGACGGGCGGCGGTGGTTGGCCGGGAGCACTTGAGGTAACCACCGCCGCCAATAAAGATGCGTAGGTCGCGTTGAACGGGTGCATCGCGAGATGCGCCGTCGCCTCGAGTGCCGTCATCGCAGCGTCGCGTTTCGTGCCTCAACGCGACCTACAGGTCTCCCCGGCCCTTCCCCATTGAGGGGGAGGGCTTTTGTTTTGCTTCGGGTTTAACCAAAAAGCCTTGTTTTTGTTTTTATCCCCTGTATCAGTTTCATCCCTGTTAAAGCCTCTGACTCGTTTCTCATCCCTGTGCCAGTTTCTCGTACAGTTTCGACCGGCTGATGCCCAGCACCTTGGCGGTCTTGGACTTGTTTCCCTGTTGCTCCGCCAGCACCGCCTGGATCGCGTCCAGCTCGATGTCGGCCAGGCTGCGGCCGGTCCTGGCGGCGGCCTGCTCGGGCAGTCTCAATTCCTCGGGGACGTCGTGGATGGTTATATACCCCGACTCCACGTAGTTGAGGATCCTCTCTATCACGTTCTCCAGCTCCCTGATGTTGCCGGGCCAGCTGTAGTCGGCCAGGGCGGCCGAGGCCTCCGGCGTGATCCCTTCCATGCGCTTGGTGAACATGTGGTTGTACTTCTTGATGAAGAAGTCGACCAGCACCGGGATGTCCAGCTTGCGCTCGCGCAGGGGGGGGATCTTCAGCTCGATGACGTTGATGCGGAAATAAAGATCCTCCCGGAACTTCCCCTCCACCACCATCCGCTTCAGATCCTTGTTGGTGGCCGCGATGATCCTGACGTCGACCTTGCGGGTCTTCACGTCCCCTACCCTCTCGATCTCCTTCTCCTGGATCACGCGCAACAGCTTGCTTTGCAGCATGAGCGGCATGTCGCCGATCTCGTCCAGGAAAATGGTGCCGCCGTCGGCCAGCTCGAACTTGCCCGGCTTCCCCTGCCTCCTCGCCCCGGTGAAGGCGCCGTTCTCGTAGCCGAACAGCTCCGCCTCGGCCAGCTCGGCCGGAATCGCCGAGCAGTTCACCTTGATCAGCGGCTCTTTTCTGCGGCTGGAGGCGTTGTGGATGGAGTGGGCGAAGAGTTCCTTGCCGGTGCCGCTTTCGCCGGTGATCAGCACGGTGGAGTGGCCGCGCGCCACCTGCATCACCTGGGACTTCAGCTTGACGATGCGCTCGTCCTTGCAGACGATGCTGTTCAGTGTGTAGCTGGTGCCGTTGATCTTGTACAACTCGTCCTTGTAATAGCTAAGCTGCATGTCGATGCGGCTCAACTGCTGCATGATGTCGGTCAGTTGATCGAGATCCTCGTAGATCTTGACCACCACCCCCTTGCGGTTGTTCTCCCGCTCGATGGGGAGCGTCGACACCACGCACGGCTTGCCGTTCACCTCCAGCACGTTCAGGGGGAGCTGGTTGTCGGTCGCCGGCAGATAGCGGCTGATGTGCTGGCCGATCACCTGCTCGCGGCTCGCTCCCATCTTGGCGCAAAAACGGGCGTTGGCCAGGGTGATCAGCCCCTGCTCGTCCAGCACCGCCACCCCTTCGTAGGCGACCTCCAGCACCGTCTCCAGGGTGAGCTTCAGCCCCTTGACCAGCTCCAGTTCGTGCGCCACCCCTTCCACGTCGGTCAGGTCCTGGATGACGAAGATCACTCCCCTGTTCTTGGAGTTCTGGTAGATGGGGACGGCAGTGGCGATCAGCTTCAGCGCCTTGTGCTCGATCTTTCTGGGGAGTATCCAATCGCCGTCGATGATGGGCGCGAAGTCGTGCCGCAGGTCGGCGATGAAGTCGCCTATGTAGCGCCCCGGTTCCACCCCCTGCAGGATGTCGCTGGCGTACTGGTTGGCCATGGTGACCATGCCCCGGTCGTCGGTGGAGACGATCCCCGCCGGCACTTTTTCGATGACGCTGGAGAGTTCCTGGTAAAGGTAGTCGGTCCTATCCAAAAGCTCCATCACGGTGACCGCCTGGGTGGCCACGCCGATCGGCTCGTCCCGCATGTTCACCACGATGGTCTGGCCCACCTTGCAGCTTTGCAGCCAGCGGCTCACCTCCGCCAGATCCTGAAAGGTCTTGTCTTCCCGCAGATAAACCACGTCCCTCAGGTAGTAGGCCTCGATGGGGGTCTCGATGCCGACCTCGTTCAACAGGCAGTCGAACAGGTGCGAACGGGAGAAATAGCCGATCAGCTTGCCGGCGTCGTTCACCACCGGCACGCCGTTCAGCTTGGATAATTTCAACAGTTCTACTGCCTTGCGTATGCTCTCCCCCGGCCGCATCTGTACCGGGGTGGCGCGCATGATGTCGCGAAGCTGCATGATGCTCTCCCTAAGTGAATTCAGACTGGTCCGACCGGTCAGACCGGTCTGAGTCAGACGCTCTCCCTACTTCTGCCTCTCTTCCAGTCCGAATTCCTTGATGCGCCGGTCCAGGGTCGGCCGCGAGATGCCGAGGATCTCGGCCGCCCTTTTCTTCTCGTTGTGGGTGTAGACCAGCACGTTCTCGATATGCTGCCGCTCCACCTCGTGCAGCGGCTTTAGGATCAGGGGAAACCACTCCCCCTCGTTGCACTCCTCGAGGTGCAGCGATTCCGGCAACAGCATGTTGCCGTGGGAAAGGAGCACGGCCCGGCGCAGGGTGTTCTCCAGTTCCCGAACGTTCCCCGGCCAGAAATGCTCCTGAATCCGGTTCATGGTCTCCTGCGGGATCACGTCCACCCGCTTGCCGGTCTCGTGGTGCAGCTTTTCCAGGATGAATTTCATCAGGATCAGGATGTCGTCCTTTCGCTCCCGCAAGGGGGGAAGATCGACGGAGACCACCTTCAGCCGGTAATAGAGGTCGTGCCGGAACTGACCGGCGGCCACCAGGGCCGAGAGGTTCTTGTTGGAGGCGGCGACGATGCGCACGTCGGCCTTGAGCGTCTCGACCCCGCCCACCCGTTCGAACTCCCGCTCCTGGATGAAGCGCAACAGCTTCACCTGGATCTCGGGGCTGATCTCGGAAACCTCGTCCAGAAACAGGGTCCCCCCCTCGGCCAGCTCGAACTTCCCCGGCTTGGTGCGGACGGCGCCGGTGAAGGCGCCCTTCTCGTGCCCGAACAGCTCGCTCTCCAGGATGGTCGGGGCCAGGGAGGAACAGGCGACGGCGATGAAGGGGCGGTTCCTGAACTTGGAGTTGAAGTGCAGCGCGCGGGCCACCAGCTCCTTGCCGGTGCCGCTCTCCCCCTGGATCAGCACGGTCGCCCCGGAATCGGCGACGGCGCCGATGGTCTTGTAGACCTCCTTCATCGCCCGGGAGCGCCCCACCATGATGTTCTGCTCGAAGGGGGGATCGAAGGAGTCGCAGAAGGTGACCCCTGTACGGGACAGCGCGCTCATCTCGAAGATCTTGTCGATCACCTCGTCCAGGTGGTCCAGATCGACCGGCTTCCCCAGGTGGTCGATCGCCCCCAGGCGGATGGACTTGATCGCGGTCTGCATGTCGTCGTAGGCGGTGACCATCACCACCGGCAGGGAGGGCTCCCGCTCCTTGATCACGGTGAGCACCTCGAAGCCGTCCATCCCCCCCAGCCGCAGATCCAGGAGCATCAGGTCGACCTTGCGGGCGACCGCCAGCTCCACCGCATCCGGCCCGTTGGCGGCGGTCAGCACCGCGTACCCCTCTTCGGTCAGGTGCAGTTCCAGCGTCCTGCGGCTGGCGTGGTCATCGTCGGCGATCAATATCGTTTTCATGGCGCGTTGAGCTCCTGTTGCGGAGGTCCCGAAAGGGGAAGGGTCACGGTGAAGGCGGCGCCCGGTCCGGAGTCGCCGTCGACGGTCACCAGGCCGCCGTGACGCATGACGATGGTCTGCAGGATGGAGAGCCCCAGCCCTCCGCCGGCGGTCTTGGTGGTGAAAAACGGCTCGAACAGGTGCTCGCGCTTCTCCGGCGCGATGCCGGCGCCGGTGTCGGAGACCACGATCACGGCCATGCCGTCGCGGCTGCAGGCGGCGACGCTCAGCACCCGCTCGCCTTGGCTTTGCTCCATCGCCTCGATGGCGTTCAAAATCAGGTTGAGCAGCACCTGGTGGATCTGTTCCGCGTCGCAGACAAGCGGCAGCGGCGACTCGATGCGCAGTTCGCAGCGGATGCCCTGCTCCTCCAAGCGGTGCGACAAAAGCTGCAGGGGCGCCGCGACGATCCCGCTAAGCTCCGCCTTTTGCAGGCGCAGCGGCCGGGAGCGGGCGAAATCGAGCACGTCGGTCAAGAGGCGGTTCAGCCGCCTGATCTCCCCCTCGGCGATGGAGAAGTTCTCTCTCAAGGCCCCGTCGGGCTTGATCTTCTTGCGGATCATCTGCATGTTCATCTGGATGGCGGAGAGCGGGTTGCGGATCTCGTGCACCAGCCCCAGGGCGAGACGTCCGACCGCGGCGATCTTCTTGGTGACCAGCAGCTCGTCGAAGGTCGACTCCAGGCGGGTGCGGGCCTCGCTCAGATCCCTGGTGTGGCGCTCCACCTGGCCGGAGAGGATGCGGTTCCAGTTGGAAAGAAAGCCCACCACCAGCATCGCCACCGCCAGGATGGTCAAAAGCAGCGTGTAGGCGAAGCGCTCCTGCCTGTTCAGGAAGGCGGAGAGCTGCGCTTCCGCCTCTCTCTCCGGGGTGGAGACCCCCAGGGTCCAGAGCCTCCCCTCGATATGGACCGGGTAATGGCTCCCGAGCTTACGCAGCCGCTTGTGCGGGTCCGCGGGGTCCTCGTAGACGTAGCTGCCGCTGCCGGGCTTGCCGTCGTCGGTCTGACGCAGCCTGTCGTAGAGGTCGGGCCACTTGGGGAGAAAGGCCTCTTCCAGCCCCATGCCGGCCAGCTGGCCGTTGGGGTCCACCAGCACCGTGTGGTTGCTGTTGTCCATGAGCCACGCCTTGCCGTGCTTGCCGATGTGAATGGCGCTGATCCCCCGGCGCACCATGTCGTCGAAATTGAGGGAGAAAATGGCCACGCCCAGGAACTTTTTCCGCGGGCTGTAGATCCCTTCGGCGACGATCATGGCCTTGTCGCCGCGGTAGCGCCCCCCCGCCAGCCGCATGAAGGACGAGACGTACATATGGCCTGGCTGTTTTTGCTCGCGCGCCCAGCGGTAATAGTCGCGCCAGGCGAAGCTGCGCCCCAGGGTGTAGGCGTCGTAGGGCTCGCTGGCGACGGCGATCCCCTCGCTGTCGAACACGGTCAGATCGATCACCGGGGTATCGGCCAGCACGCCGTAGATTTTCTTCAGCGTTCCCTCCACCTCGCGGGCCCGCCGGGAGGTCACCTCTTTTTCCTCGAAGAGGCTCACCACCAGGTCCAGGTTGCGGTGGAAGGTGGCGAACTTCTCCTCCAGGGTGTGCGAGGCCATCTCCGCCATCAGAAACTGCTGGCGGTTGTACTGCTCGAAGAAGCGCTCGCGGGCCTCGGCCCTGACCGCGGCGGTGGTGATATGGATGCACAAGAGCGCGCCCAGGGCGCAGGCCACCACCAGCGCCAGGTAGATCGTCAATCGGTATTTGCGCAGCATGGCCGTCATCGCGCGCCGCTAGAGACGCAACAGCCTGGCGGCGTTGCCGCCGAGGATCCGCTCCACCCCTTCCGGCGGCAGCGGCAGGCGGGCGATCGCCTCCATGTTCTCCCTGATGGCCGGCATGCCGGGCCAGTCGGAGCCGAAAATCGTCTTCTCCGTGTTGCGGGCCAGCTCCGGGAAATACCCCATCAGCCTTCCCGGGGGGAGCCCCGAAAGTTCCATGTAGACGTTGGCGTGCAGCTTGGAAAGGAAAAAGGCGCGGTCGTACCAGAAGCCGCGGCCGGAGTGCGCCATCACCAGGTTCAGCTCCGGGAAATCGACCGCGACGTCGTCCAGATGCAGCGGGTCGCCGTACTTCAGGCGCGACCCCTTGAAAACCGAGGAGCCGGTATGCACCAGCACGGGGATCCCCAAATCCTGGGCCGCCTGGTAGAGCGGGTACAAACGCGGGTCGTTGAGATAGAAATGCTGGTAGGTGGGGTAGAGCTTCAAGCCGCGAAAGCCCTCGTCCTCCACCTTTTTCCGCAGTTCGCGGCCCAGATCGGTATTGAGGTGCGGGCTCACGTCGCAAAAGGGAATCAGCCTCTTGCGGCCCCGGCAGAACTCGCTGACCTGCTCGTTGGTGCAGATCCCGGTGGTGATGTGGCTCATCTCGGCCAGCACGCAGGCGTAATCCACGCCCTCGGCGGCGAGCAGTTCCTCGAAGGCCTCCGGGTCGGAATAGCGTTGCATGTACTCGTCGTAGCCGACCGGTTGGGCTTTACGCATCCACTCGGTCACCCACGGTTTATGATAGCTGTAAACGCTCAGGTGGACGTGAAAATCGATTTTCAGCTTGCGGGAAACAGCTTGTGGAGCCGTCGGCATCGCCTCTCCTATGTGTCGATTTTGCTGCGAACAACCGCCACCATAGCACAAAAGCCCCCTCCCGGCCACTATAACCGGGAGAGGGCCATCTTGTTGTCTTTGCGGCTGCACTCCCTGCTCGGCCCGCACCGGCTCGACTGCGCCGGATCACGCGGGTTTCGCTTTCCTGCTTAGACCGCTTCGAACACCGTGGCGATGCCCTGGCCGACGCCGATGCAAAGGGACACCAGGCCGTAGCGCGAACCGCGGCGCTTCATCTCGTGCACCAGGGTAGCGGTGATGCGCGCGCCGGTGGAGCCCAGCGGGTGGCCGATGGCGATGGAGCCGCCGTTGACGTTCACCTTGGCCGGGTCGATGCCCAGTTCGCGGATGCAGGGGATGGACTGGGCGGCAAAGGCCTCGTTCAGCTCGAACAGGTCGATGTCCTCGATCTTGAGGCCGGTACGCTCCAGGACCTTCTTGATGGCCGGGATCGGGCCAAGGCCCATGTAGGAGGGATCGAGGCCGGCGACGGCGCTCCCCACCACCCGCACCAGCGGCTTGTAGCCCAGACGCTTGGCGGTTTCCAGCTCCATCAGCAAGACGGCGGCGGCGCCGTCGTTGACGCCCGAGGCGTTGCCGGCGGTTACCGTCCCTTCCTTCTTGAAGGCCGCCGGCAGCTTGGCCAACTGCTCCAAGGTGACGTCGGGGCGGGGGAACTCGTCGCGGTCGACCACGATCGGGTCGCCTTTTTTCTGCGGCATGATCACGGGAACCATCTCGTCCTTGAACTTGCCGGCCGCGTCGGCCGCGCCCCATTTCTTCTGGGTCGCCAGGGCGAACTCGTCCTGCTCCAGGCGGGTCAGATTGTACTTCACCGCCACGTTCTCGGCGGTCTCGCCCATGCTTTCCTTGGCGTACGGCTCGGTCATCTTCGGGTTGGTGAAGCGCCAGCCGATGGTGGAGTCGAAGATCTTGATGTCGCGGGAGAAGGCGGATTCGGCCTTGGCCATGACCAAGGGAGCGCGGGTCATGGACTCGGTGCCGCCGGCGATGAAGACGTCGCCTTCGCCGGCCTTGATGGCCTGGGCGGCGGAGTTGATGGCGTTCAGGCCCGAGGCGCAGAGACGGTTGATGGTCTGGCCGCCTACCGAGTAGGGAAGCCCGGCCAACAGGGCGGCCATGCGCCCCACGTTGCGGTTGTCTTCGCCGGCCTGGTTGGTGCAGCCAAGGATCACGTCCTCGACCAGGGAGGCGTCGAGGTTGTTGCGCTTGACCAATTCTTTGATACAAATCGCCGCCAGATCGTCCGGGCGCACGTTTTTCAGTGCCCCGCCGTACTTGCCGACCGGCGTTCTTACCGCATCTACGATTACTGCTTCACGCATGGAACCCTCCGAAACCTCGGCAGCGGATCGCTCCGCTCCGGGTCAGTTTAGATGTATTGTCCGCCGTCGACCTTGATGCACTCGCCGGTGATGTGGCGCGATTTTTCCGAAGCGAGGAAGGTCACCAGCCAGGCGACCTCTTCCGGCTGGCCCATGCGGCCGAGCACGATGTCGGCCAGCGCCTTCTGCTTCACGTCCTCGGGAATGGCCTTCATCATCTCGGTCTCGATCAGGCCCGGGGCGATGGCGTTGCAGTTGACGTTGGCGCTCGCCAGTTCGCGGGCCACGGTCTTGGTGAGGCCGATGATGCCGGCCTTGGCGGCCGCGTAGTTGGCCTGGCCGAACTTGCCGCGCATGCCGTTGATGGAGGTGACGTTGATGATCTTGCCCCCCTTCTGGGCCCTCATCAGCGGCGCGACTGCGCGGATGTAGTTGAAGTACCCTTTCAGGTTGATGGCCAGCGCATCGTCCCACTGCTCCTCGGTCATCTTCCAGATGACGGCGTCGCGGTTCACGCCGGCGTTGTTGACCAGGATGTCGACGCTGCCAAGCTCGGCCACCACCGTGTCCACCATGGTCTGGGCATCGGCGAAGATCGCCACGTCGGCGCGCACGGCGATCGCCTTGCGCCCCATCTTCCTGATCTGGTCGCAGATCGCGTTGGCTTCTTCGGCGTGCTTGCGGTAGTTGATCGCCACGTTGGCGCCGTTTTCCGCCAGGTCGAGCGCGATAGCGCTGCCGATTCCAAGACTTGCGCCGGTTACGATTGCGTTTTTGCCTTCAAGTAACATGTACGTCCTCCTTTTTATCTCCGCTTAGGGGTTGGGTAACACTCGTGTTGGTACCGTAAATCGCCGGGAACTGCATAATCGAAAATTGTATGGTGTAATCCAGTACCATAATACCGATTTACCTGTCAAGAGAAATTCCTCACCCCGCACGGCGCGGCTCAGAAGGGGTATTTCCCCGCTGCCTGCGCCGCCTGCGACAGGAGCTGTTTGGCTTCCAGCAGCCCTTCGACCGGACAGGCGCAAAGCGTCGAGACGGCGCCGCGCAGCGTTTCGCCGCCGCCGACATAGGCCAGGCAGCGGGTCGCGGCGACCTGGAAGCGGGAAGTGCGCTCGAAGGCAGCCGCCTTGACCACCGCCTTCAGCAGCTGCTTCTTGTTGTCGCTGGCGGCGGCGTAGGCCTGCTCGCCCCTCAAGACGACGCTCTCCAGCGCGAAGACGCCGATGGCCAGGTCGGCGATCGCCAAGAGCACCTCCTGGGATTCGATCGTTTTTTCGGCCGCGCCCAATACCGCCAGGAAGAGCCGCTTCAGGTTCTGCACCGCCGAGGCCTCCAGGGCGAAGACGCCGTCGCCCGGGGGAGTACCGGCCGCCCCGCCGGCAAGCGCGCCTTGCACCGCTCGCACCGAGCCGCGCAGGTCGAAGCTGCCGCTCTCCGCCCGGCGAAACAGCAGGGTCGGGATCAGGATGCGGTTGATCTCGTTGGTCCCCTCGAAGATGCGCTGGATGCGCTCGTCCCGGTAATAGCGCTCGCAGGCGTAATCGGAGATGTAGCCGTAGCCGCCGTGCACCTGCACCACCTCGTCCACCACGTCGGCCAGAACGTCCGTGCAAAAGACCTTGGCGACGGCGCACTCGATGGCGTATTCCTCGATCGCCTTTTGATAGCGGTCGTAGTAGTCGGCCCCGCTGCGGTCCAGGGTGGCGATGCGGTCGTCCAGGAGCCCCGCCACCCGGTAGACCACCGAGTCGGAGGCGAAGACGGCAACCGTCATGTCGGCGAGCTTTTCCTGGATGGCGCCGAAGCTGCCGATCAGGCGGCCGAACTGCTTTCTTTGCGTGGCGTAGGAGGCCGCCTCGGCGAAAGCGCCCTTGGCCATGCCGCCGGCCGTGGAGGCCACCTTCAGCCGGCCGATGTTGAGCGCGTTGAAGGCGATCTTGTGCCCCTTGCCCGGCTCGCCCAAGAGGTTCGTCGCCGGCACCCGGGCGTTTTCCATGATCACCTGGGCGGTGGAGGAGCCCTTGAGCCCCATCTTCTTCTCCTCGTTGCCGATGGAGAGTCCCGGGGTCCCCCGCTCCATCAGGAAGGCGGAGAACTGCTTGCCGTCGATCTTGGCGAAGACGGTGAAGAGGTCGGCGAAGCCGGCGTTGGTGATGAACTGCTTCACCCCGTTCAGGAGGTAGTGGCTGCCGTCCTCGGAAAGCACCGCCGTGGTCCTGGCGCTCAGCGGGTCCGAGCCGCAATCGGGCTCGGTCAGGGCGTAGGCCCCGACCCACTCGCCGGTGGTGAGCTTGTCCAGGTAGCGCTCCTTTTGCTCGGCGGTGCCGTAATAGACCAGCGGCAGCAGGCCGATGCCGGTCTGGCCGCCGTAGGTGATGGAAAAGGAGCCGGTCGGCGCCATCTTTTCCGCCAAGAGCATGCTGGTGACCTTGTCCAGCTCCAGGCCGCCGTACTCCTCGGGGACGTCCACCAGGAACAGGCCGAGCTTGGCGCACTGCCGCAGTTTCTCGACCACCAGGGCGAAGTCCTGCGCCTCGATGCGGTCAAGGTCCGGGAGCACCTCCTTCTTCACGAACTCCTCGGTGGTGTCGGCGAACTGCCGCTGCTCGTCCGAGAAATCCTCGGGAGAAAAAATCCTCTTGCCGAGCGCACCGTTGAACAAAAAATCGCCGCCTCTTGCCAGTGTTTCCGCCATGTTGCTCCCTCCTCAGGTGAGTTGCTGAAATAAGCGCGTGTTGATGGCGCAGTCCTGCGCAGTCGCGAGCGAGCCGAATCAGGGGGCGAACTGCCGCCCCGATCACGGTTGATCGCGCTTAAAAACGGTGTCGACGGTTAAGCTTCGTCTGCCACCTTCACCCCTTGCTCGGGGACGGTGGGAATTTTTTCCCGGATTGCGACGGAAGGTAGGAGATCGAAAGCCCCTCCTCGATGGGAGAGGGTTGGGGAGAGGGCGAAAAGCTCGGGAAAGCTCCCCCTCCCCCCAAACTACGGTTGGTTAAGCTCGTAGGATGTGGTGAGGCACGAACCGCATCGGTTCGGAAATGATGCGGTTCACGCGGTTCACCGCATCCTACGCATGCTTATGGTGCTGAATAAATGCGCTTTTGCAGTGGTAGGTTGCGTTGAACGGGTGCATCGTGAAACGCAACGTAGCGCTGATGCCACCATGGCCGCCGATGCCATCATGGCTACGTCGCGTTTCGTGCCTCAACGCGACCTACCTGACTGCCTTACTACCTGATTTTGAATCTCTAAGCGCTCTCCGCGCTCTTCGCGTCTTCGCGGTGAGCGATTCGCCGGTTTTCCGGTTGGTCCGCGCCTACTTCTTTTCCTCGGAATAATCGTAGAACCCCCTGCCCGTCTTGCGGCCCAGGTAGCCCGCCTTGATCATGTTGCGCAAAAGGCCCGGAGGGGCGAAACGCGCCTCTTTCATGTACTCGTAAAAGATGTTGCCGACATGGTAGCCGATATCGGCGCCGGCGAAATCCTGGAACTCCAAAGGCCCCATCGGCATGCCGCAGCCAAGCTTCATGGCGGTGTCGATGTCCTCGGCCGAGGCCACCCCTTCCTCCAGCAGACGGACCGCGTCCAGGATGTAGGGGACGAACAGCCGGTTGACCACGAAGCCCGGGGTGTCCTTGCAGGTGATGGGGGTCTTGCCGAACTTCTTGGCCATTTCCAGGGCCAGCGCGGTGGTGGCCGCCTCGGTCTGCAGGGCGGGGATCACCTCGACCAGCTTCATCATCGGCACCGGGTTGAAAAAATGCATGCCGACGAACTTGGCCGGCCGCTTGACCAGCGCCGCCATCTCGGTGATGGCCAGCGAGGAGGTGTTGGTGGCGTAGATGACGTCGTCGCCGCAGACCGCATCCAGTTTGCCGAACAGCTCCTTCTTGACCCCGGCGTCCTCGAAGACCGCCTCGATGATGAAGGGGACGCCCGCGAGGCTGGCGACGTCGGTGGAGAAACTGATCCTCCCCAGGATCTCCTTGCCCTGCTCCTCGGTGAAGGTCCCTTTCTTGACCATGCGCTCCAGGCTCTTGGCAATGGTTTTCTCCGCCCGGCCCCAAACCGCTTCGCTTACGTCCACCACCTTGACCTGAAACCCCGCCTGCGCTGCGACCTGGGCGATGCCCGCTCCCATGCTGCCGGCGCCTGCTACCCCTACTGCCTTGATATCGTCGATGGTCATGCTGCTCTCCTTTGATGACATGAAATAAAACGGTTGATGGTTCAGTGAGTTACTTGCTCAAAAAGACCGGCTTTCTCTTCTCGCCGAAGGCGGTCAGCCCTTCCTTGGCGTCGTGGGTCAGCAGGTTCTCCAGGCCGTATTTGCGCTCCACCGCCAGCGCCTCTTCCAGCGGCAGCTCGATCCCTTCGTTGACCGCCACCTTGATGTAGCCCAGAGCCTTGCCCGCGCCCGAGGCGAGCTTCCCGGCAAACTTCAGCACCTCGTCCATGAAGGTTTCCGCCTCGAAGATCCGGTCGATGAGGCCGATGGCCAAGGCCTCCTCCGCGCCCATCACCTTGCCCCACAAGAGGATGTCCTTGGCCTTGGCCAAGCCCACCAGACGCGGCAGGCGCTGGGTGCCGCCGGCGCCCGGGACGATCCCCAGCCCCGCTTCGGGAAGCCCGATCAGCGCCTTGCCCGCCGCCATGAAACGGTAGTCGCAGGCCATGGCCAGCTCGCACCCTCCCCCGAGCGCGTGGCCGTTGATGGCGGCGATCACCACCTTCTTCATGCCGGAGAGGAGGTTGTTGGCGTCTTGCAGCAGTTTGGAGAAGGCTTCCGACTCCTCTTGGCTCATGGCGGCCATCTCCTTGATGTCGGCCCCGGCGATGAAGGCTTTTTCCTGGGCGCTGGTGACGATCACCACGGTGACCTCGTCCATCTGCGCGGCCTCGCTGAAGGCCTCGAACAGCTCGCGGCCGAAGGCGGAGCTAAGCGGGTTGGTGGGGGGGCGGTTGAGGCTCACGGTCAGGATGCGCCCTTCCTGTTTCAGATTGATAAATTGGTAGGCCATTGCTTTTCGCTCCCTTTGCGGCGGATTATTTGCCGACCTTGATGACGATGGACGCGGCCGTGTCGCCGGCGGCGCAGCCGGAGAAGAGCAGGTAGCCGCCCCCCTTCATGGCCAGTTCCTCGATCCCCTCGATCATCAGGCGCGAGCCGGTCGCGGCCTGCGGATGACCGTAGATCAGCGAGCAGCCGTAGTTGTTCATGGAGTTCAGGTCGAGCCCCATGACCTTGGCCATCACCACGTCGTTGGCGGCGAAAGGGTTGTGGGTCTTGATCGCGCCCAGATCCGAAGCCTTGATGCCGGCTGCGTCCAGCGCCTTTTGCGCCGAAGGGGCGACCGCCGCCGCCATATAGGCCTTCTTGACGCGGGCGAAGCCGTAGGAGAGGACCTGGATCTCGATGCCGGCGTCGGCGCTCAGCTCGCGCGCCTGGTCGCGGGTGGTCACCATCAAGCCGGAGTTGCCGTCGGCGGGATGGGTCTGGGCGCCGAAGGTGTGCACCCCGTCGGGCACCACGGGCCGGAGCCCGGCGAGCCCTTCGGCCGTGCTCATGGTGACCCCTTCGTCGGCCTCCAAGAAGATGCTTTTCTTCTTGGAGAGCTGCACCTCGGGGGCGAACATGTAGCGTTTCTGGAACTCCCGGTCGTTGGCCAGCGCCTCCAGGTACTGCTCCTGGCGCCTGAGGGTCACCGCGTCGCACTCCTCGCGGGTGACGCCGTATTCCTTGGCCACGTTTTCCGCGGTCTGGATCATGGCCTGTCCTGCCCAGGGATCCTTGCCGAAGTTGTCCATCACCCAGTCCTCGGCGATGGGCTGGCCGCCGGGTCCGTTGGGGTTGGGCCAGACGGCGTGGGGGCCGTTGGACATGCGGTCGGCCATCAGGCACCAGCTCTTTTCGAACAGCCCGTTCTCGATCCCCATGGCAGCCTGGAAGACGGAGAAGGTAGAGGTGGAGCAGGCCTGGCTCAAGAGGATGCCGGGCGAGCCTTCCGCTCCCATCATCGCCGCGGCCCAGGGGCCGGAGTAGAACCACTGCTTCTGATAGACGGTGCTGCCGACCAGCACGTACTCGATGCTCTTCGGGTCCCAGCCTTTGCTCTCGAAAAACCTCTTGGAGGTGGCGGCGCCGAGCGCGATGGAATTCTCGTTGGCCAGGGTGCCCTGCCAGCGCGCGAACGGGGTGCTGTAGTAGCCTCGGTACGGGATGAACGCTTTCGTCAACATGGAACTCTCCTTCTGTTTTGCTCCCGCTAAGGGAGCTGCCGCTGTTCGGTGGAATCTGAGAAATATCGGTCTTTATCTTTACCGCAAGGCGCAAAGGGCGCAAAGAAAGTCAACGGATCGGCAATCTCCCCCTCCCTTGCGGGAGGGGGCTTTAACGGGGAGGGGCTGCTAGCGGTCCTGCCAGACGGCGGGGCGCTTGCCGACGAAGGCGGTCAGGCCTTCCACCGCGTCGTGGGTCGCCATCAGCTCTTCCAGGTACATCTTTTCCACGAACTCCACCTTGGCGCGGATGCGCTTGGTGGTCTCCGCGCGCGAGGCGCGCACCGAGAAGCGCAGGGTGCTGGCGCTGACCGGGGCCAGGTACTGGTCGAAATAATCCAACGCCGCCTGCTCGGGATCTTCGGCCACCGCGTGCACCAGTCCGATCCGGAAACCTTCCTGGGCGTCGATGCTGCGCCCGGAGAAGAGCAGATCGTCGGCCGCGGCCTGGCTGATGCGCTCGGGAAGCAGGCAGGAGGCGGCAGGGGCGAACACGGCCAGTTTGATTTCCGGCTGGCCCAGCATGGCGCCGGGGGCTGCGAAGATCAGGTGTCCCGCGGCGGCGACCTCGAGTCCGCCTCCCAGGCATTGGCCGCGCACCGCGACCAGCACCGGCACCGGAGCCTCCACCAGTTGCAGCACCAGGGCATGCAACGCGCCCAGCATGTCGCCGCAAAGCCCGGGCATGTGCTCGTCCACGCTGGCGCCGAAGCTGAAGTGCGGGCCTTCGGCGCCCAGCAGCACGCCGCGCAGCTTGGCGCTTGGCAGGTGCTCGCTCAAAGCCGCGCGCAGGGCGGCGATCATGGCGGCGTCGACGATGTTCGCTTTGGGACGGGCCAAGGTGAGCCTCAGCAGTTTGCCGTCGCGCTCCAGGGCTACTTTCAAAGGTTGTTCGCTCATGTTAGATCCTCCCTTTCGGCGCCAGGATCACCCTTCTGGTGATCTTTCTGGCATGGACGTCGTGGAACACTTCGTTGATCTCGTCCAACTGATGGGTGACGATGAACGGCTTCAGGTCCACCTTGCCGTCCAGCACCAGGTCCAGCGCCTCCGGGTAGAGTTCCACCAGGCAGCCCCAGTTGCCGAGGGCGCTGGCGTGGAAGGCCATCAGGTTGGAGAGGCGCAGTTCCAGCTTGTCCATGGTGAAGCCGACCACCGACAGGGTCGCCCCGAAGGTAAGGAGCCCGTAGGCCGTCTCCTGGCCGGCGGTGCTGCCGGAGCACTCGAAAATCTTCCAGCAGGTCTCGGGAAGCTTGTTCTCCTTGACGAAGGCCAGGATCTTCTTCTTCAGATCGCGCCCATGGACCTCGCGGGTGTTGATGGTGAGGCTGGCGCCGTGGTTGGCCATCAGGTCGAGTTTGGCCTGGTCCACGTCGATCGCCACCACAGTTGCGCCCAGGGCGCGCGCCACCTGCACGGCATAGCCGCCCACTCCGCCTACCCCGACCACGATCGCCAGGTCTCCCGGACCCACCTTGGCCTGCACCGCAGCCTGGTAAGGCGTGGTGACGGCGTCGGCCACCACCGAGATGTCGGAGAGCGCGTAGCCTGCGGCTTGCAGGCGCTGCTCGTCCACCGGGCAAAGGCCGGTGCTGGGCACCGTTATATGGGTGCCGAAGCCGCCTTGGATATCGTTACCCGGCATCTGCTGTTTGCGGCAGATGGTGCCGTGACCGGAAAGGCAGAGGTCGCACGTGCCGCAGGGAACGACCGCCGGGATGAGCACGGCCTTCCCCTGCCAAGCCTCGGCGCCCGCGCCGGTGGCGACCACCCGGCCGCTGATTTCGTGGCCCAACGTCAGGGGAGGAGCATGGTTGAAGCGCACGCCGTCATAGTAGTAGCCGAGATCGGTGTGGCACACACCGCAGCCGGCCACCTCCACCACCACTTCGCCGGCAGCCGGCGAAAACGGATCGAACTCACTTTTAATCATGGGCTCGCCCACAGCTGTCATAGACCACCGATACGCTACATTCGACATAAACCCTCCTCCTGATTGTGTAGATTTTTTAGATAGTATGGAGGTAAATTGGTACCACAATACCTTTTTACTTGTCAAGCGATATCAATCAGAATGTTGATGCAGTCAACATAGCCATCGAGTCGAAAAAAGCCACACCGCTTCCATAGTTAGGGTCCCTGCCGCCGGCGCGAAAAGCAGCGTCGCCGGCAGCAGGCAGCCCCCATCAACCTCAAAGAATTCCAGCCCCCGGACTCCCGGGGACTTACCGGGACTTACCGGCACTCCCCCGGGGATTTCCCATTCCTCCCAGCATTCCCATTCCTCCCAGAAATTCCCATCCTCAATGATCCGAAGCGTCGGCGATGCCGTAGCCGGTGTTCTGCCTGATATACAGCTCGTCGAACATATCCTCCTCTTTCCGGCTGCCGAACAGGAAGGTGCCGAAGATGGCTGCCAGAAAGCCTATGGGAGCCGAGAGTATGGCCGGGTTCTTCAGCGGAAAGGCAGGCCCGTCCAGCCCCACCAGCGAGGTGCCGTCCTTGTTCTTGTCGTACTCGCCCCGCGCCTTCTCCAGCGCCTTCAGCTCCTTGTCCGCCAGCAGGCCGCCTTCCGCCTGCTTTTTCTCCAAGACGACCACCACCTTCTTGGCGTCGGCCGCGATTTTCTTGGGATAGGTCATGTTGGGCGAAACCAGCACCAGGCCGATGGTGAACAGGGCGCCGACGCTCAGGCCGGTGACGATGCCGCCGGCGTTGAAGCGCTTCCAGAAGAGGGAGAGCACGATCACCGGCAGGTTGCTGGAGGCGACCACGGCGAAGGCCAGCACCACCAGGTGGGCGATATTCTGCTTTTCACAGGCGATGCCGAGCACGATGGCGATGGCGCCGATCACGAAGGCGGAGATCTTGGCGACCTTCAGCTGCATCCCCTGGTTGGGTTTGCCGTCCTTCAGGACGTTCACGTAGAAGTCGTGGGCCACGGCGGCGGAGACCGCCAGGATCAGGCCGGAGACCACCGCGATGATGGTGGAGAAGGCGACCGCGCAAACGAAGGCCAACAGGATGTCGCCGCTCAGGGTGCCGGCGCCCCCCCCCACGAACTGGGCGATCATCGGGGCCGCCATGTTGCCGCCGCGGTCAACGGCAGTCACCTGCTGCGGGGAGATGAACAGGGCGGCGCCGAAGCCGATGATCGGCACCATCATCATGAAGGCGCCCACCAGCACCATGGAGATCACCACGCTCTTTCTGGCCTGCTTGGCGTCGGGCACCGTGAAGAAGCGCATCATGATGTGCGGCAGTCCGGTGGCGCCCAGGGCGAAGGCGAGCCCCAGGGAGATCTGGTCCAGCGGGTCCTTGAGGATCAGCCCCGGTTCCAGGAAGCGCTGGCCGTAGTCGAAGCCGGGCTCGGGGGTCACGTGTTTCAAGAGCCCGCGCACGTGGTCCTGCACCGGACCGCTGGAGGCGACCGCGTCGAAGAACGCGCCCATGTTGAAATGGAACCGCCACAAGAGGAGCAAGGTGATCACCACGCCGCTGGTCATCAGCAGGAACGCCTTGATGATCTGCACCCAGGTGGTGGCCTTCATGCCGCCGAAGGTGACGTAGAGGATCATCAGCACGCCGACGCCGACGATGGCCACGTTGTAGGGGATGCCGAGCAGCATCTGCATCAGCTTGCCGGCCCCGACCATCTGCCCCAGGAGGTAGAAGGTGGAGACCACCACCGCCGACAGGGCCGCGGTGCCGCGCACCACCTTGGAGGTGGAACGAAGCGACAGGATGTCGCCGAGCGTGTATTTGCCGGCGTTGCGGCAGGGCTCGGCGATCACCAAGAGGATGGTGACGAAGGAGAAGAAGGGGCCGACCGCGTACATGTAGCCGTCGGCGCCGAAGATGGAGGTGAGGCCCGCTATCCCCAGAAAGGTGGCGGCGGACAGGTAATCGCCGGCAATTGCCCAGCCGTTTTGCAGCCCCGAGATCCCTCCCCCGGCCGTGTAGTAGTCGGCGGTGGTCTTGGTGCTCTTGGCCGCCTTGAGCACGATCAGCGCGGTGAAGACGATGATCGCCACGAACATGCTCATGGTGATGGCCTTGTTGGTCTTCATCTCCTTGGCGAGCGGAGCGGCCGCCTTGGCGGCGCCCTGGGCCGCCGGCGCGGTGGCAGGCGCGGAAGCGGTTGCGGCGGCGGGAGCGGCGCCTCCGGCGGCCGGCGAGAGCTGGGCCGTCGGCGCGGCCTGATCCGCGGGGGGCGTCGCCAAAGCCAACGTGGAGACGGCCAGGGAACAGAAAAGGAGCGTGGCCAGCAGGGCAAAACGTCTCATCATTGCGCTCCTTTGTTGATCTCGGCCAGCACCTCTTTGGTGAGGGGATCGAAATAGGTGTTGGACTTGTGGGTATAGTAGACCGCGATCCCCCAGATCATGGCGAACTCCAGCAGACAGAAGAAATAGAAGAAGTTGAGCCGGCCGACGATCCTGATCTTCATGAGCCCCGGCGCGTAGCCGGCGCAGACCGGCAGCAGGAAGAAGATGATCGACCCAAGGCACCAAAGAGTGAGCAGGAACGATTTTTTTTTGCTGTGCAGTTCTATAAATTTGGGCATCCTGGCAATCGCCGTCCAGTCTTTCTGTTGCTGTTTCATCTGCGAACTCCTTTAAATTTAAGTCCCGTTCGGGCCGCGAGGTTCCCCCCTCTCGGCTTCAGTCCCAACTGGCCAGCTTCATGGTCCCCGTTTCTTCCAGGTTTTTGTGCATGTTGTACGCCTTGTAGAGCATGTGCGGCTGATGCGCGCTGTTGCTCGCCAGGCACTCCTTCAGCGAGCGGTCGAAGTAATCCTGCAGGATCGGCCGGTACTCCGGGTGCGCGCACTTGTCGATGATGCGCTGCGCCCGCTGCCGGGGCGAGAGCCCGCGCAGGTCGGCCAGCCCCTGCTCGGTCACCAGCACGTCCAGGTCGTGCTCGGTGTGATCCACGTGGGTCACCATCGGCACCACGCAGCTGACGCCGTTGGGGTCGCTGGCAGAGGGGCGGGTGGACGGGGTGTGCATGATCGACAGATAGGCGTTGCGCATGAAGTCGCCCGAGCCGCCCACCCCGTTCAATAGCTTGGAGCCGTTGACGATGGAGGAGTTGACGTGGGCGTAGATGTCGAACTCCACCGGCGTGTTCATCGAGATCAGGCCGAGCCGGCGCACCGGCTCGGCGTGGTTGGTGATCTGGATCGGCCGCAGCAGCGTGCGCGAGGTGTAGCTGTCCCAATTGGCCAAAAGGCGCTTGATGCCGTTTTCCGAAAGCGAGAAGGAGGCGGTGGTGACGTAGTCGAGCTTGCCGGAATCGAACATGTCCAACAGGTTGTCTTGCAGCACCTCGGTCCAGACGGTCAGGTTTTCGAAGGGGCTATTGAGGATGCCGCCGACCACCGCGTTGGCGATCGATCCCACCCCCGACTGCAGCGGCAGCAGATTTTTCGGCAGCCGGCCGCTTTTCACCTCGGCCTGCAGGAACTCGATAATGTGGTCGGCGATCAGCACCGAACTGCCGTCCGGCGCGCCCAGGGGGCGTCCGACCGGATCCTTGCAGGATTCCACGATGGCCACGATCTTGTCGGGATCGCAGGGTATGCTGGTGGAGCCGATCCGGTCCCTCACGCTCAGAATGTTGTAGACCTTCTTGTTGGGCGGCAGATCGACGCCGACGCAGTCGTGGATCCCTTCCAGGGAAGGGAGTTTGGTATTGATCTCGATGATGACCTTTTCCGCCCGGGCGATGATTTCCGAGATGATCCCCACCGCCAGCGTCGGCACGATGCCCCCCTCCTCCGTGATGCAGCTCGCCTCGATGATGGCTATGTCGATCTTGCCGCCGTTGTCCAGGGTGTAGAAGCCGTAGCCGAAATCCTGGGCGTAGGAGGAGAGGTAACGGTCGCCGAAGTGCACCTCGCCCGCGTTGATCGCCTTGCGGATGGAGTTTCCCTGCTGATGGGGCCAGCGCCGGTCCAGCATGCCGAGCCGGGCCCAGCGGTCGTCCACGTCCGTGCCGATGGAAGCTCCGGTATAGACGTTGAATTTCATCTTGCCGGCCAGTCCGTTGTTCTCCACGTAATCGGCCAAGAGGCCGGGGACCGTTTTCGGGTGACCCTCGGCGAAGCCGGAGAAACCGAGGTACATGCCGCTTTTGAAAAGGGGGATAGTATCCTCGGCCCTGGTGATTTTACTGTGGAGGCTAGTCCGCCTGATTCTCTTCAACAGCTCGCTCTTTTCGTTCATGCAGTGCATCCCCTTTTCACGCTACCTGCCCCGCGCATTGTATTTCCATCAGTCCCATCCCCATCAGTCCGATTCGCCATAGTTCCCATAGTTCCCATAGTTCCCATAGTCGGAGTCGAGCCGGGGTTATATAATCCTGTTTTGCAGCAAGTATGCCACATCCACAGGCACGCACACCACGCAGCTAACCATACGTCATATAAGCAATTTTTTCTCGCAATCACATTCTAGTTGCAGCAGTCCACGCAACAACCACGATATTTCGGAGGCCTCGCACAAGCAAGCAGCGCCACAGCCGCCCGCAGTTGCCGGCCAAGCCGCGGAAACCCGGTGCAACTGCCCCCAAAAACCCCTGAAGCCGGCGCCGCAGCCGACTACTAGATTTCGGAGCAGATACGATATTTCGGAGCAGACAGAGAGTCTGGGGAGAGGGACGTGCCGCCGACGGGCTAATAGACCGCGGCCCAAGCCTGGCGACTTGGCGCTTCCAGCGGAGCTGACGGGCTTTCAATGCAGCGTTTTATAAGTTGCCCGTCAGGGCGCGCCGGTCGGGGCGGGGCGCGAAGGGCGAACTCAAGGTTCGCCCCTGCCGGCAACGCTTGGGCGCGCACGCAAAAAAATCCCCCTGGTTTGCAGGGGGATTTTTTTTCAAGCTCGCGCTGCGCATTTCTCAAGCCTTCAGTCGTGGTACTTTTTCAGCAAGGCGCGGGCGTCGCTCAACAGCGCCTTGCCGTTGGCCCCCTTGGCGCCGACTTCCTTGATCCATTCCTCATCGACCACCTGGGTGGCCTTTACCCAGCGCTGGTACTCGGCGTCGGTCAACACGTTGAAGGTGTTGTGGCGGTCCTGCGCGATCTTTCTAGCCGGTTGCTGAAAGCTGTCCCAGGACTTGCCCGCCCACCTGGACGCCTCGATGCCGCTGTTCTGGTCGATCACCTTCTTCAGATCGGGCGGCAGGCTGTTGTACTTGTTCAGGTTCATGGCGAAAACCAGGAAGGTGTTGGAAACGGTGGCGTGACCCGGACCGGTTTCCGTGTGGGTTTTGCAGATTTCCTGCATCTTGAGAGCGGTCATCACCTCCCAGGGGAGACTGGCGCCGTCGACCACGTTCTTGGAGATCGCCTCCGGCACCGCCGGCGCCGGCATCTGCACAGGAATGGCCCCCAGCGCGGCCAGAGCCTTGGATGCCTGGCGGGTGGGCGCGCGCAGCTTGGCGCCCTTCAGCTCTTCCAGATTCTTGACCGACTTCTTGCCGAAGTGCAGCGGCGCGCCGTCGTGCAGATGGAGAAAGATCAGCTTGGTCCCCTTGAACTCGTCCAAGGCGTTCTTCTGCACGTACTCCCACAGGGCCTGGCTCGCCCTTTCCGATTTTTTCACCATGAACGGCAGTTCGAAGACCTCGGTCTTGGTGAAGCGCCCCGCCTGGTAGGTGGGGGCGGTCCAGACGATGTCGGCGACCCCGTCGCGCACCTGGTCGAAGAGCTGCGACGGCGTGCCGCCCAGTTGCATGGACGGGTAAATCTGGCACTTGAGCCGGCCCGCCGATTCCTTGTTGACCTTGTCGCACCAGGGGGTGATCACCTTCAGGTGCGCATTGGAGCTGGTCGGCAGGAAGTGGGCAACCTTCAGGGTCACCACCTCCTGCGCCGCGCCGGCAACCCCGGCACCAAGCCCCGCTGCGATCACGGCAAGGGTCATCACGCATCTTTGCAACCGTTTCATGTGTAGCCTCCTGTTTGTTTGTTGGTGAATTTAAAAGTGCGGGGGGGATTTGCTCTGGCAGTATAAGCAAATCCCCCTCTGGTTCCCCCTTCGTCAAAGGGGACTTTCCTGCTGATGGCTTGGCTGACTCCGGGGCATCAATAATAAAATTGTGTTTTGCAGCATACATGCCACAACAGCAGACCTTTCATGCCGAAAGGTAACTAGCCGTAATTTAGTGCATTATTCGCCTGAAGTATCTAGAATACATTTTGGGGGCTTTCGAGACAAATCCGACAGACACGGCATTTCGGAGGCAGCCTGCGGCGGTGCGGCTTAAGGGAGGACGAGACCAGCAGATAAGTGAGCGGGATAGTTGGGATAAAACGGGCCGCGCG
>CAIYDQ010000286.1 GCA_903925075.1 uncultured Geobacter sp. | reverse complement strand
CGCCCGCCTCAGTTTGAAAGTGCGGTATTACGGCCTGCCAAAGACCTCCCCTCTTGGGCCGCGCGGATGCAAAAGTACCACAGAACTTTGGCCGATAGCAACCCTCAGAGGTGCAGCTGAAGCAGGAGTGCCCCTTGCCCTTGCCCTTCGCCATGTTTAAATACCTCGCCCCTCCCCTTGACATAGCCATCGGGGCTACCTATCATTCCGCGTGGAGGTGGCCCCCATGATACGACCGGAAAAGATGACTGTGAAGACCCAGGAGGCGCTGGTTTCCGCTCAGGAGAAGGCCTTGGCCGTGTCGGCCGGGACCGTGGAACCCGAGCACCTGCTGCTCGCCCTCCTGGATCAGGAAGATGGCTTCGTCGCGGAACTGCTGAAGAAGATCGGCGCGCCCCTCTCCCGGCTGCGCGACAACCTGGAGTCGAGCCTGCAGAGGCTTCCCAAGGTGACGGGCGGGGTGCAGATCTCGCTCTCCCCTGCGCTCAACCGCGTCCTGGATCTGGCTCAAAAGGAAGCCGACTCCATGCACGACGCCTTCGTCTCCACCGAGCACCTGCTCTTGGGACTGGCGGGAGATAGGGAATCGGCAAGCGCCCGGCTGCTGAACCAAAACGGCGTCAGCCGGGACAGCATCCTGTCGGCGCTGAAGGCGCTGCGCGGCGGCGAGGCGGTCACCGACCAAAACCCCGAACAGAAATACCAGGCGCTCGCCAAGTACGGCCGCGACCTGACCGAGCTCGCCCGCAGAGGCAAACTCGACCCGGTGATCGGCCGGGACGACGAGATCCGGCGCGTGCTCCAGGTGCTGTCGCGCCGCACCAAGAACAACCCGGTGCTGATCGGCGAACCGGGGGTCGGCAAGACGGCGATCGTCGAGGGACTGGCCCAGCGCATCGTCTCCGGCGACATCCCGGAAACGCTCAAGGACAAGGTGGTGCTGGCGCTGGATATGGGCGCGCTGATCGCGGGAGCCAAGTACCGCGGCGAATTCGAGGACCGGCTGAAGGCGGTGATCAAGGAGGTGGCACGCTCGGAAGGGAAAATCATCCTGTTCATCGACGAGTTGCACACGCTGGTGGGCGCCGGCGCAGCCGAAGGGGCGATGGACGCCTCCAACATGCTGAAGCCAGCGCTCGCCCGGGGAGAGTTGCACTGCATCGGCGCCACCACCCTCACCGAATACCGCAAATACATCGAGAAGGACGCGGCCCTGGAGCGGCGCTTCCAGCAGGTCTACGCCGGGGAGCCGAGCGTCGAGGAGACCATTTCCATTCTGCGCGGGCTGAAAGAGCGCTACGAGGTGTTCCACGGCACCCGCATCAAGGACAGCGCCATCATCGCCGCGGCCACCCTTTCCGACCGCTACATCACCGACCGTTTCCTGCCGGACAAGGCGATCGACCTGATCGACGAGGCCGCCTCCCGCCTGCGGATCGAGATCGATTCCATGCCGACCGAGATCGACGAGGTCGAGCGGCGCATCGTGCAACTGGAGATCGAGAAGCAGGCGCTCCTGCGCGAACAGGACTCCCAGGCGCAGGCGCGCCTGAAGAAACTGGCCGACGAGCTTGAGGGTTTGAAGACCCAGTCGACGCTACTCAAGGAGCACTGGCATCGCGAGAAGGCGATCATCAAGGACCTGCGGCAGCTAAAGGAGCAGCTCGAACAGAAGAAGGAGGACGCCAAGCGCCTTGAGCGCGAGGGAAACCTCAGCCGGACCGCGGAGATACGCTACGGGGAGATCCCCGCCATACAAAAGGACATGGAGGAGAAGCGACTCACCCTGGAGGCGATCCAGAAGGAAGGGAAGATGCTCCCCGAGGAGGTGGACGCCGAAATGGTTGCCGAGGTGGTCGCCAAGTGGACCGGCATTCCGGTGAACAGGATGCTGGAGACCGAAAGCGAGAAGCTGGTGCGGATGGAGGAGCGGCTGCGAAGCCGGGTGGTCGGCCAGGACGAGGCGCTCACCCTGGTGGCCAACGCCGTCCGACGGGCCAGGAGCGGCCTGTCCGATCCCAATCGCCCGGTCGGCTCCTTCATTTTCCTGGGACCCACCGGCGTCGGCAAGACCGAGACGGCGCGTGCCCTGGCCTCCTTTCTCTTCGACGACGACCAGGCCATCGTGCGCATCGACATGAGCGAGTATCAGGAAAAGCACACCGTCGCCCGCCTGATCGGCGCCCCCCCCGGCTATGTCGGCTACGAGGAGGGGGGACAGTTGACCGAGGCCGTGAGGCGCAGGCCCTACTGCATCGTGCTCTTCGACGAGATCGAGAAGGCCCACCCCGAGGTGTTCAACGTCTTCCTGCAGATCCTGGACGACGGCAGGCTCACCGACGGGCAGGGGAGAACGGTCGATTTCAAGAACGCGGTCATCATCATGACCAGCAACCTGGGATCGCAGTGGATCCAGCAGTTCGGCGCCACCGATTACGCGCGCATGCAGGCGGAGGTGATGGAGACGCTCAGGGAGAGCTTCAAGCCCGAATTCCTGAACAGAGTGGATGAGATCGTCATCTACCGCGCCTTGCCGCTGGAAAGGATCAAAGAAATCGTGGTGATCCAGTTGCAGTCGCTCACCAAGCGCCTGGGCGAGAAAGGGATCGGCCTGGAGGTTGTTGAAAAGGCGCGCGAGTATCTGGCGCGGGAAGGATACGACCCGGCCTACGGCGCCAGGCCGCTAAAACGGGCCTTGCAGAGAAAGATCCAGGACCCGCTGGCGCTCATGCTCCTGGAGGGGAAATTCACCGCCGGCGACGTGGTGCAGGTGGAGGTCTCCATGTCCGGCGATTCCCTGGTGATCAAGAAGAAAGGGTAGCGGCGTCTTCCTTCCATTAGCTGTGTTGTTTTTCAAAAGCGAAGCTGTTAAGCTACGCGGCGCGAGGCTCGGGTCTCGCGCCGCCCGCGCGGCGGCATTAAAATGCAGGGGAGTTTTATTTTATGAAATTACGCCTCACCGTCGTGTCGGCCCTACTTACCCTTACGCTGCCAGTTGCAGCCAACTGCGCGGACGCCCAGAAGGCAACCGAAAAATCGGACGCCGCCGTCGAAGCCGTCAAGGCCCAGGTCTCGGCCGGCGGTCACGCCATGGGCGGCGCCGACGGAGCCGCCGAAACCTCAGGAGACGCCATCTCCGGGAAGGTGGTCGAAACCATGGACAGCGGCGGCTACACCTACGCCAACCTGCAAAGGGTCCGCAAAACCGTCTGGGTCGCCTTCCCCACCCACAAAGTCCAAGTCGGAGATACGCTCTCCTTCAACAACTGCGTCGCCATGCACGACTTTCAGAGCAAGTCGCTCAACCGCACCTTCGACCTGGTGTTCTTCTGCGGCGCTCCCCAGACTCCCGCCAAAGGCGCCGAGGCCAAGCCGGCCGCGGCCGACGCCAAGAAGTCCCCCGGCAGCGCCGGAGCTCTCAGCGCGGCGGTCGGCCAGAAGATAAAGGTAGACAAGGCCAGCGGGCCCAACGCCTACACGATAGCCGAGCTCTACGCCAAGAGCGCCGCCCTCAACGGCAAACAGGTCGTAGTCAAGGGCCAGGTGGTAAAAGTATCCTCTGGCATCATGGCCCGCAACTGGATCCATCTGCAAGACGGCACCGGCAACGCCAAGCAGAAGACCCAGGATCTGGTGATCACCTCCAGCGAGCGGCCCAGCGTGGGAGAGGTAGTGACCATCTCCGGGACCGTCGCCAAGGACAAAGACTTCGGCAGCGGCTACAAGTACAACCTCATCATCGAAAAGGGGAGCGTCAAGAAGTAGGGGACGCTGAAACTTTTGGGGAATGATGGGAATACCGGGAGTAATGGGAATAATGGGACCTCGACTCGACTGACGGGTCGCTTCTTTTGCCATCGTTCCCACGCTCCCGGATGGGAACGATGGCAAACCGGGGAACCTCTCCTTTATGAAAACCTTGCTGATCGCAGCCTTCCTGGCCCGCTTCGCCGCCGCTTGCCTGCTGCGCTATCTGAACCTGCGACATCTGCGGCTTCACGGCGCCTCGGTTCCCCAAGGGTTCGCCGGGGCCATCGACGCCGAGGCGCTGGCCAAGTCGGCTCGCTACACGCTGGAACAGAGCCGGGTCGGGCTGGTCCAATCCGTCTACGACGGCTTTTGGCTGCTCGCCTTCCTGTTCACGCCGCTATTGCCGCGCTACGACGCCTGGATCGGCTCCCTTTCCGGCTCTTTCGTCATCCAGGGCGTGCTGTTCGCGCTGATCCTCACCCTGGTACAGGACCTGCTGGAAATCCCCTTCTCGCTCTACACCACCTTCCGCATAGAGAAACGCTACGGCTTCAACACGACCACCGCCGGTTTGTGGCTGTCGGACCTGGTCAAATCCACGCTGATCTCGACGCTGCTGCTGGTCATTCTCTGCTCGGCGGCCCTGCTGCTGGTTCAGCACTCACCCGGACTCTGGTGGCTTTGGGTCTGGGTCTTTTTCGCCCTCTTCTCCATCACCATGATCTACCTTTCGCCCTCCCTGATCGAGCCGCTTTTCTCGAAGTTCGAGCCGCTGGACGACGAGCAACTGGCGGTGGAGATCCGCCAGATGCTGGCGAAGGGGGGCTTGCAGGTGAAAGGGGTGCTGAAGATGGACGCCTCGCGCCGCAGCCTGCACTCCAACGCCTATTTCACCGGCATCGGCCGGGTGAAACGCATCGTGCTCTTCGATACGCTGATCAAGCAGATGGAGCGCCCGGAGTTGCTGTCGATTCTCGCTCATGAGGCGGGCCACTGGAAAAAAGGGCATATCTGGAAGCGGCTGGTGGTCATGGAGGGGTCGGCGCTGGCGCTTCTCTGGGTGGTTCACCAGTTGCTGAGCTGGGGCGGGATGCCCGGCCTCTTCGGGCTCAGCCAGGCGTCGTTCGTCGCCCAGATGACCATGGTCAGCTTTCTGATATCGATCGTCTTCTTTCCGTTTACGCCGCTTAGCTCCTCGCTTTCGCGGCGGCACGAATGGGAGGCCGACAGTTTCGCCACCGAGCTTTCCGGCACCCCGGAGGCGCTGGCCTCGGCACTGGTCAAGCTCTCGCGGGAGAATCTGGCCAACCTCCATCCGCACCCCGTCTACGCCTGGTTTTACTACAGCCATCCTCCGGTAGTCGAAAGGGTCGCCAAGCTGCGCGCAGCGGGCGGTGGCGACTGAAAGCTTGGGAGAGCAACTCATGCGCATGAATATTCTGATCACCGCCTCGGAGGCGGTGCCGTTCGCCAAGGAAGGTGGGCTTGCCGACGTGGTGGGAGCACTCCCGAAGTTCCTGCGGGCCAGGGGGCACGACGTCCGGGTGGTCATGCCCCGCTACTACAAGGTGGATCGGCAAAGGTTTCAACTGCGCGAGATCCCCGGCGCGCTCTCCGTGCCGATGGGGGTGATCGGCCAGCAGCACTGCGGCGTGCTGGAGGGGACCCTGCCGGGAAGCGACGTGCCGGTCTACTTCCTGGAGCACGAGCACTACTTCGGCCGGGACTCTCTCTACGAAAAGGACAACCAGGGATTCCTCGACAACGACAACCGGTTCATCTTCCTCTCCCGGGCCAGCCTTGAGCTGTGCAAGATGATCCGCTTCACCCCCGATCTGGTCCACGCCCACGATTGGCACACCGCTGCGGTGCCGCTGCTTCTCAACACCTTGTATCGCCAGGACCCGCAGCTGGCGCAGGCGGCCTCCCTGCTCACCATCCACAACATGCAGCACCAGGGGAGCTTCTACGAGGGTGCCCTGGACGTGCTCGGCGTCGGCTGGGAACACTTCAACTTCCTGGGGCTTGAGATGCACAACCAGGTCAACCTGCTGAAGGGGGGCATTTACCACGCCACGCTCTTGAACACGGTGAGCGAAGGGTACGCCCGCGAGATCCAGACGCCGGAGTACGGCTGGGGGCTGGAAGGGGTGGTGAGGGACCGCTCCGCCGCGCTTTCCGGCATCCTCAACGGCGTCGATTACCAGCAGTGGAACCCGGAGAGCGATCCGCACCTGGCGGCGAACTACGGAGCGGCCGATCTGGCGGGGAAGGGCGTCTGCAAGCGGGAGTTGCAGCGCGCGCTGGGGCTCCCCGAGCGGGACGAGGCGCCGCTGATCGGCATGGTGTCGCGCCTTGTGAAGCAAAAGGGGATCGACGTGCTGGCCGAAGCCCTGCCGCGCCTTTTGGAAATGGACATCCAACTGGTGCTGCTGGGCGCCGGCGAGCCCTGGGCGCACTTCTATTTCGGCGACCTCGCGGCCAGCCACCCCGAGCGCTTCGCCTGCCGGATCGGCTACGACGACCGGCTCGCGCACCAGATCGAGGCCGGCTGCGATTTCTTCCTGATGCCCTCCGCTTTCGAGCCGTGCGGGCTGAACCAGATGTACAGCCTGCGCTACGGCACGCTGCCGATCGTGCGGGCCACCGGCGGTCTGGACGATTCGGTGGAAAACTTCGACGCCGGCAGGCGCAGCGGGGACGGCTTCAAGTTCCGGGACCTGAACGCCGGCGCGCTCTTCGACACGGTCGGCTGGGCGGTCCACACCTGGTACCACGACCCGCAGGCCATCGCCGTCCTGCGTCAAAACGCCATGGCGAAGAGGTTCACCTGGGAAGAGGCTGCGGCAAACTACGAGCGGCTGTACCTGAAGGCGATGCGGACGCGGCTTGGGGAGGAGAGATTCGGGGAGTTGATCGGGGAGAGAGCCGGGCGAACGCAAGGTTCGCCCCTACGGCTTTAGCTCACTTGACCCTGGCCTGGGGGATGTTCGGGCTTTCGGGATTGACTATCAATTCCCGGCGAGAGGGACAAACGACCAGGTCCATATCCTCCATCGGCACGGCGCCCAAAAGCACCTCGTCGCCGAGCACCAGCGCGCCCACAAAGGCGCTCCTATTCTGAAAGCGGATCATGACCGGCCCGACGTAGGGCACGATCGACTTTCTGCCGTCGGCGGTGGTGATCTCTCTTTTTTCGGCCTCCTCAAGCTTCAGTTGCAGACGAACGTGCTCCGGGATGCACAGGGTCATGGCGCCGGTATCGACCATGGCGCGCACCGTTATTTTTTTGAGCGCCGGCTCGCGCGGATTGGACAACTCGATTTCTGCGTTGACATACCCCATGGTTTTTCTCCCGGCACAAATGTTATCCGACGCCTGACGCACTCAAAGATATAACATAACCGCTTGGGCGGCAAGACAACAACGGCGGATTCGAAAAATGGCGCCCCGGTTTCCCGGGGCGCCTTTTCACTTCTTGTTACCGCCTAACCATCAGGCTTAGTGGAACATCCTGTTCAGAAGCGGCACGATCAGCAGCGAGACGATGTTGATGATCTTGATCATCGGGTTGACTGCCGGGCCGGCGGTGTCCTTGTAGGGGTCGCCGACGGTGTCGCCGGTTACCGCCGCCTTGTGGGCGTCGCTACCCTTGCCGCCGTGG
>CAIYDQ010000285.1 GCA_903925075.1 uncultured Geobacter sp. | reverse complement strand
CGGCTGCCCAGGGGCGCCGACGGCAACGATGCCGTTTCTTCATACTCCTGGCAAGTCTCTGGGTTGCCTTTGACATCTCCAGGTTATCAGGTCTGGTAGGGGCGAATCTTGTATTCGCCCGCCTGCCCGCTGGAGCCAGGGCGAACACAAGGTTCGCCCCTACGCAAATCACCCGGAGGACCCGAAACTTCAAGCTGGACTTCACCTGGCGTGGATCACAGCGCCGTCGGCCGGGAGAGGGCCAAGATCAGGCTTCATCCATGGCTGCTTCCTGCACCAGCAGCATCTCTTCCGGCTCTTCGTCCGCTTCGCGGTTCAGCACCTGAGCCATTCTTTTCATATCGAGTTCGTTCTCCCAGCGGGAAACCACCACTGTGGCCACGCCGTTGCCGACCAGGTTGGTGAGGGCGCGGGCCTCGGACATGAAACGGTCGATGCCGAGGATCAGCGCCAGGCCGGCTACCGGGATGGTGGGAATGGCGGCGAAGGTGGCCGCCAGGGTGACGAAGCCGCTGCCGGTGACGCCGGCCGCTCCCTTGGAGGTCAGCATCAGCACGCCCAGGATGGTCAAGGTCTGCACCCAGGTCAAAGGGGTGTTGGTGGCTTGAGCCACGAAAACCGCCGCCATGGTCAGGTAGATGGAGGTGCCGTCCAGGTTGAAGGAGTAGCCGGTCGGGATCACCAGGCCCACCACCGATTTGGTGCACCCCAGGTTCTCCAGTTTGGCCATCATGCGCGGCAGCACCGTTTCCGAGGAGGAGGTCCCCAAGACGATCAGCAGTTCCTCCTTGATGTAGCTTATGAATTTGAAGATGCTGAAGCCGCACAGCTTGCAGATGGAGCCCAGCACCACGAAGACGAAGAGCAGGCAGGTGGTGTAGAAGCAGCCCATGAGCATGCCCAGCTTGGCAAGGGAGCCCAGGCCGAACTTGCCGATGGTGAAGGCCATGGCGCCAAAGGCCCCCAGCGGAGCGGCTTTCATGATGATGGCGACGATGCCGAACATGGCATGGGAAAGCTGGTCGATCAGCTTGGCGACCGGTTTGCCGCGCTCTCCCAGGGCGGAGAGGGCGAAGCCGAACAGGATGGCGAAAAACAGCACCTGGAGGATGTCCCCCTTGGCGAAGGCGTCGACTACGCTGGTCGGGATGATGCCGATCAGGAAATCGACGAAGCTGTGGGATTTGGCCGCAGTGGCGGTGAAAGTCGCCAATCCTTTGGTATCGAGCTTGGTGACGTCGGCGTTCATGCCGGCCCCCGGTTGCACGATGCTGATCACCAGCAGGCCGATGCCCAGCGCCAGCGTAGAGACCACTTCGAAATAGAGCAGCGCCTTGCCGCCAACCCGCCCTACCTTTTTCATGTCCTCCATGCCGGCGATGCCGGTCACCACCGTGCAGAAGATGACCGGCGTGATGATCATCTTGATCAGCTTGATGAAGCCGTCGCCCAAAGGCTTCATGGCGGTAGCCGTGTCGGGGAGATAGTATCCCAGCACGACGCCGATCGAGATGGCGGTCAAAACCTGGAAGTACAGATGCTGGTAAAACTTTTTCGTTTTCATGGTCTCTCCTTTGCTGGGGGCCTGGTGACTCAATACAAAGCCATGTTAGCAAGACGAATACCAACGGCGTTTAGATTGGATAACATGCCGTAACTACAGGAGAAAAAGGTGTTCTATAGCGGAAAGGCCGTTTCAATGGTGTTAACCATTGGCAATGCCGAGGAGAACCGTAAGAGTAAAAAACTAAAGATTTCAGCAGGATGAATGGCCTTAACGGTAGGTTAAGCCGTTAACCTAGGTTAAGCCCATTGGCGGGGAAGCTGCGGGGCGCGGCGAAATTGCCGAAAATTGCGGGGGCAGCTGGCAGTTTACTTCCTCGACATTTTCAGCCGTTTGTTGAGGGCGGGGGGGGAGATGCCCAGCAACCTGGCGGCGATGGCCTGCACGCCGTTTGCCCTGGCGATCGCCTCCTCGACCAGCAACTCGGCGGCCTCGGTGAAGGTGGGGAGCCGCTCGAAGCTGCTGAAGGGGTTGCGGCTGGGCGCGGGGAGCGGCTGGTAGCCGCGACCATGCCCTATTGCCTTCAGGAAACTGTCCATGGACAGTATCCGCTGCTTGTGGAGGCTGACGGCGTTGTGGACCATGCCGCGCAGCTCCCGTACGTTGCCGGGGAAAGGATAGGTGGCGAGCGTCTGGGCGAGCTCCTTGGGGGGCGTGGGCTTGCGCTTTCCCAGGGATTTGGCGGCGACGCCCAGAAAATAGTCGAGCAGCAGCGGTATGTCGCCGGGGCGCTCCCGCAGCGGCGGGATGTGGATGCGGTGGGTGCAGAGCCGGTAATAGAGATCCCGGCGAAAAGCGCCGGCCGCCTCCTTGCTCGCCAGATCGGAATGGGTGGCGACCACGATGCGCGCGTTCATGCGCTTGGGTCGGTCGCTTCCCAGCGGGAAATATTCCCCCTCTTGCAAAAGGCGCAGGAGCTTCACTTGGGAGGCTATGCTCAGGTCGCCGATCTCGTCCAGAAACAGGGTGCCGTCGCCGGCCTGCTCGATCATGCCGGGACGCGCCTGGTCGGCGCCGGTATAGGCGCCGCGCACGTGGCCGAAAAGGGTGTCCGCGAAGACGGTGTCGTCGAGCCCCGCCACGTTCACCGCGATCAGGGGGCCGGCGCGGCGGCTCAAGGCATGGACGGCGCGGGCGATCAGCTCCTTGCCGACGCCGCTCTCGCCGGTGATCAGCAGCGGCTGGTGGCTGGGCGCCACCGCTTCCACGTAATTGAAGATGTCGTGCATGCCGCGGTCGCAGGTGACGATGTCGAGGAAGGCCTGCGGGTGTTGCAATTCGCGCGACAGCATGCGATCCGACATGGTGCGGAATTCCTGGTGCAACTCCAGGATCCTGATGGCGCGCAGCACCCCGCCCACCAGGCGGTCTTCCTCGTCGGTCTTGACGATGTAGTCGAAGGCGCCGAGCTTCATGCAGCCGACTGCGGTTTCCAACTGGTTCATGCCGCTGACCACGATGGTCATGATCGCCGGATGGCTCTCCCCGATCTGCTTCAGCAGTGCTTCCCCGGAGAGGTGCGGCATGGTCAGGTCCAGCAGCACCAGGCCGATCGCCCCCTTATCCAAAATCGCCATCACCTCGCGGCTGTCCTGGCAAAGGACGATGTTGTTGATCCCCGCGCAGCTTTTCAGCGTCAAGGAGCAGGACCTGAGCCAGGCCGGCTCGTCGTCCACCAGCAGAATGCCGAAACCGGGATATGCGGTGCTGTTCATGTTCAGGTCCTCGTTGCCGGTACGGGAAGGGAAAGGGTCGCCGTCGTGCCGGCGCCGGGTTTCGACGTGAAGATCAGGGTGCCGCCGTGTTCCTTGACGATCCCCGCCGAGACCGAAAGACCCAGGCCGGTGCCGCCGGTGTCGCGCTTGGTGGTGAAAAAAGGGTCGAGCAGATAGGGGAGGTGTTCTTCGGCGATGCCGACCCCCTCGTCCCGTACCTGCGTCACCACCATCGCCTGTTCTTCGTCGAAACTGGTGGCGAGCGACACGCCCCGGTCGGCGTCCGGCAGGGACTGGCAGGCGTTGAGGACCAGGTTGACGATCACCTGCTCGATCCGCTGGCCGTTGCCCATGATCATGGGGAGCCCGGCCGCGTAGCTGACGGTAAAGCGATTGGTGGCGCAGCGGATGGTGGGATCGACCAGCCGCAAGGCCGTCCGGACGGCGGCGTTGACGTCGATCAGCTCCTGGCGGCCCAGGTCGTCGCGGCGGGCGAAATCCTTGAGATCGTTGACGATCCTCTTTATTCTCTGGGCGCCGTCCTGCATCTCTTCCAAGATGCGCGGGATCTCGTGGCGCATTTCCGAATAGGGCACCCCGCCAAGGCTAAAGTCGCCGTGCTCCTTGAAGTGCTCTTCGAGGATCTCCTCCGCATCGGCGTGCACCCGCCTCAGGATCGGGATGTCGAGCAGCAGCAAGCCGTTGGGATTGTTGATCTCGTGGGCGACGCCGGAGACCAGGGTGCCGAGCGAGGCCAGTTTGTCCGCCTGTATCAGCTTGTCCTGGTGGCGGCGCAACTCCTCCAGCGCCTTGTTGCGCTCGATCACCTCCCGGGCCAGTTCCCCGGTGCGCGCTTCCACCCTCTTTCGCAGCGTGCTGGACCAGAGCGCCATGCCGGCGAGCACCGCCAGCAAGGGGACAAGGAGCATCGCCCCGTACTTGATCGCCTGCATCTTGTTGACCCGCGGCGGCTCGTTCACCCCGAGCCACTTGTCGTAGATCTGCTTGTACTGGCCGGTCTTGATCACGATGGCCAGCCCCTCGTCGAAGCGCGCCAGCAGTTCCTTGTTGGCCTTGAGGACCCCGTAGCAGTACTGCTCGCTGACCACCGCCCCGGCGACCGGCACCAGGTTCGACAGGCGCAGCTCCCGTATCAGGTACATGCCGGGGAGCATCGCCAGCACGGCGTAATCCCCCTCCCCCGAGGCCAAAAGGCGCATGGCCTCGGCGGGCGTGGGGGGCAGGATCAGATCCTTCTCGAAGCCCAACCGCTTGAGGCGCTCGTGCATGATGCCGTCGCGAAAGACGACCACCTTTTTGCCTCGCAACTCCTCCAGGGTATTGACCGGCGCGCCGTCCCGGCGGGCGAAGATGGCGTGGTGGACGATGGTGTGCGCCGGAGAAAAGCCGACCGACAGGGAGCGGGCGTCCGAATAGGAGAGCCCCTCCAGGATGTCGATCCGGCCGTTGGCCAGCCCGTCGCGCATGTCGGACCAGTTGCCGAAACGGAACTCGACCTTGATCCCCATCACCTCGGCGATGGCCTTGGTGAGGTCGACGTTGTAACCTGCCGGCTTGCCGTCTTTGTCGATGAACTCGTAGGGGGGATAGGCGCGGTCGCCGCCCACCACGATCGGGCGTTTGGCGCCGATGTTCTCGGCGGGCTGCGGGATGGATTCGGCGTGCGCGCCGGCGGCAAAAAGGATGGCGGCGGCGATGACAAGGAGCAGCGTCTTGACGAGAGTTCGGATGCCGGCGCCTCCCAAGGGGGCGACCGGCAAAGGAGCGCGGGGATTTCTCCCCACGGCGGCGGATAAGGTTTTGCCGGCAGTAGCGTTCAACAAGCTCGCTTCCTCGTGTCGTCCATCCAGCGCTCAGCGCCGCCTCCATGGCTGCGCCGGCGGTTGGGCTCGCCCCTGTACCCCGGGCAAACGGGCAAGCTTGACCATATAGCAAGCCGCCAGCCAAGTCAATATTGACGGGGGTTGGCAAAATGCCCTTGGCTGCCGGCCGGCTGCTGTGCTACTTTTCAAGCGCAAAGAGCAAACCGTTTCAGAGCCGATGGAGAGCCCATGTCAACAGAGTCGACAATTCAGTTGGAGCCGGGGTGGAAATCGCGTCTCGGCGAGGAATTCCGGAAGCCCTACATGGCGGCTCTCAAGGATTTCCTGCGCCGGGAAATCGCCAGCCGGAAAACCATCTATCCCAAGGGGAAGGAGTACTTCAACGCCTTCAACTCCACTCCTTTTGAGCAGGTGAAGGTGGTCATGCTGGGCCAAGATCCCTACCACGGTCCCGGCCAAGCGCACGGGCTCTGTTTTTCCGTGCTGCGCGGGGTCGATGCGCCCCCTTCTTTGCTGAACATCTTCAAGGAGATCCAGGCCGATTTGCAGCTGCCTGCGGACGCTTTCCGGCACGGCAACTTGCAGTCCTGGGCCGATCAGGGGGTGTTGCTCCTGAACAGCGTGCTTACGGTGGAAGCCGGCCGCGCGGCTGCGCACCAGGGGCAGGGGTGGGAAACCTTCACCGATCGGGCGATTGCGGAGCTGAACGAAAGGAAGGATCATCTGGTTTTCATGCTCTGGGGGGCGTACGCCCAGAAAAAAGGCGCCGTTATCGACGCCGACCGGCACCTGGTCTTGAGGGCTCCCCATCCGTCGCCCTTGTCCGCGCACCGGGGATTCCTGGGCTGCCGCCATTTCTCCAAGGCCAACGCCTACCTTGCGGCGCACGGCATGGCGCCGATCGACTGGCGCCTCCCTTGAACCTCGGTTGCTAGGCGGCTTCTCTCTCTTTGACGAAGGTGGCAAAAGCGCGGTCGGTATTCTTGATGTGCCCGACCAGCCATTTCTGCAAAAACTGCAAGACGTCCATCGCCACCAGGGATTCGCCCTCGGCGAACCTAGCGTGAAACTCGGCGATCATGTCGGTGAATTTGTCGTGCGCGCTGAGATGGCCCGCCGACTCCTGATACCCTAGATCCGCCATCAGCTTCTTTTCGGTCTCGAAGTGGTAGTGGGTGTAGTCCCGCAACTCGTTCATGACCACCTCAAGCTCCTGGTGATGGTCATGGAGCATGAGAGCGCGATAGCACTCGTTCAGTATGCCTATCAGTTTCTCGTGATGCTCATCCATCATGCTCACGCCCAAAATCAGCTCGTCGTTCCACTCTACTAAAGAAATCATCGGCCCTCCCGAATTGCCGTCTCGACAACGATTTTCACGCGACCCGACGGCCGCGGCACTAATTTCTATACAACAGATACCATCTGCATACAACCAAAGGTTGCGTATACAAAGACAAATCTTCGGTCGCGGAGTTCCCGCACCCTCCCTGAGTACGGCAGGCGCCTGAGCACAGGGGGGACGAATGTCAGCAATTCCCGTTGAAGCTATAACCTCCCGAAAGGGCGTTGATATTAAAAACGAGTTTCGTAAAGATTCTCTCAGCTTAAGCCGTGTTTTTTGTAAGGTTCGCTTTTTGCTTGAACCAGCTAACCATTCAAGGCAAAATG
>CAIYDQ010000284.1 GCA_903925075.1 uncultured Geobacter sp. | reverse complement strand
GGAATACGCAGTGAGAAAGCCGAGTCAGGCTTGAGGCATGAAAATTCTGATTTTAAGGCTTCAGCTCTTCCAACCCGACTCCGAAAAACGACGATAACCAGGCAACCCGGGAATTGAATTTCCGTCTTGCCACATCAACGCGAAAAAAAAACGGTTAACGTCTCGTCTTGCCACGTTAACGCGAAAAAAAAGCCGTTAACGTCTCGTTTCGGGATTTGAAAACCCGTCGCCCCGAGTTAACTCCCGGGAAAACGACGACAACCTGCCAAACCGGGAATTGAATTTCCATCTTGCCGCGTCGACGCGAAAAAAAAACCGTTAACGTCTCGTTTCGGGATTTGAAAACGCGCCGCCTCGAGTTAACTCCCGGGAAAACGACGATAACCTGGCAAATCGGGAATTGAATTTCAGTCTTGCCGCGTCGACGCGAAAAAAAAACCGTTAA
Source organism: uncultured Geobacter sp. (assembly GCA_903925075.1). Lineage (GTDB taxonomy): Bacteria > Desulfobacterota > Desulfuromonadia > Geobacterales > Geobacteraceae > Geomonas. The sequence continues at coordinate 14,287 of CAIYDQ010000284.1, read as the reverse complement.
CGTCTCGTTTCGGGATTTGAAAACGCGCCACCTCGAGTTAACTCCCGGGAAAACGACGATAACCTGGCAAATCGGGAATTGAATTTCCGTCTTGCCACGTCAACGCGAAAAAAAGGCTGTTATCGTCTCGTTTCGGGATTTGAAATCCCGTCGCCCCGAGTTAACTCCCGGGAAAACGACGATAAGCTGCCAAACCGGGAATTGCACCGGGGCCGCCAGTCTTCCCTTGCGGCATGGACAGCTGCTTTGCTCGGACCCTTCCCATTATGCCGGACAACGCGATCTTGGATGCTGCGCTTGCCTTTTTATTTCCGGTTAAGCTGGTAAGCTTGGAAGGCTTTAATTTTATGGGTGTCCTGAACTAAGCGGAGGGGTTTTCGACATGCATGCACGCGGCTATTCACTTGTAGAGATGGTGGTTGTCGTCTGCGTAGTCTCGATACTGCTCGCCATCGGCACGCTCAGGTTCAACGAGTTTTCCAAGCGCTACCAAACCGAATCCCAGACCAGGATGATCTTCACTGCACTTCTCAACGCGCGGGCCAATGCCGTGTACCAAAGAAGGCCGACGCGGGTGAAGCTCTACCCAAACCTCTTCGAGGTCTATTCTTCCGCGACCGACGGCGTAGTGCCGATAGTGAGCCAGCCGCTCAAATATCCCATCACTTATAATGCGGGGAGTCATGTGGATTTTGACGTCAAAGGCATGACCGCAAACCTGTGCTCGATCTGCGTGGACGAGTCGGACGGCACCGGCGCGGTGGACAGCATAGTGGTTCACTATATCAAGTTGAGCATCGGAAAGAAGGACAAGGGAGACGCATGCAATGCCCCTAACATCACCATCAAATAGCCAAGCATTTACCCTGGTGGAGGTGATGATGGCCATGCTCATCATGACGGTCGGCCTACTGGGGCTTTTGCAGTCGGTGGGCGTTGCCTATGAACACAATATCCGCAACAGGCTGCGGGAGGAGGCGGTGCTGATCGCGGAGGAGAAAATGAACGATCTGAGGAACAACGGTGGCTTCAATCCCGTTACTACGGTAACCAGGGTAATTGGCGGGGTGGGCAAGGTTTTTGTCGTCAATAAGGAGTCACTACAGATGGGCACCGATTCCTATCGGCTTAAGGTCGCAGTCCGCTGGACCTTTAAAAATGTAACCGCCCTTAAACACGAGATCTATACGGTAAAAAACAGATGAAGAGTGACGGCGCGGTAAGACGCGATCAAGGATACACGCTGGTGGAGTTGGTGGTGGTGATCTTTATTTTTGCCGTGGTGATGGCGCTGATCTCGGTATCCTTCAACAGAATAGTTTCAAGTTCGGGACAAATAGTGAAGTCTGGCGAGACCGACGTCGGTGGGCTTATCGGTCTCGAGTTTTTCCGTTGCGATCTGGAACTTGCCGGTTTCGGGCTCCCATGGTCCTTCCCCGACAATGTTTTGCTTACCTACGTGGAAATCGATCCGAGTAAAGGCGTCTTAATGGACGGCTGTCCCGACGGTTGTCCGAACGCGCAACCCTCCAAATTCAACGACTCCCCCCCTGCCGCTCCCAGAGCATACATAATCGGCAACAACGTCGGATACAACGGCTCCGACTATCTAGTGCTGAAAGGAACCGCGCTCGGCATGAAAAAAACCTCCCGTAAATGGAGTTACCTGAACTACAGTTCCATCGGCGACGCCAAGCCGAGCAAATCTGAGGTTGAGTTGACGCCTGGAAACAGCGACTGGGTGATCTCGCTAAGGACAGGTTTCCGGGCGGGACAGGCTGTGCGTGAGTTGGTGACGGACGGTAGCACTTTTCAGCTTTTGTTCAACACTCCATTTCCCGATGCGTTCAAGCCCACGAGCAAACAGGACGTCTTCCTGGTGTACGGCGTCGACGATTCGTCCCCCACCTTTCCTTTCAATAGGGCAGACTATTTCATCAGTCGCAACGACAAAGAGCCCTACAAAATATCTCCAATCTGCGCACCCGGCACAGGGCTCCTCATCAAGGCGGTCATCAATCAAAACGGCTCAGTGACCCATTACCCGATCCTTGAGTGCGTAGCCGATATGCAAGTCGTTCTTTACCTCGACACCAATGGGGATGGGCAGGTGGATTTCCACTCCAACTCGCAATTAGCCGCGAGTGATCTGCGGGAGCAGTTAAAGGAAATCCGGGTCTATATCCTTGCTCAGCAGGGGAAGAAAGATCCCGGCTACTCCTATCCGGTTACGGACTCGGACAAAGCGATGATCGTCGGTGACGCCGGCCTGGACCCGAGTCTCGGCAGGTGGTGGAGCCAAACGGATTTGTCGAATACTTTCGGCCCGGACTGGCGAAACTACCATTGGAAGGTATACACCATCGTGGTGCAGCCCAAAAATCTTTAGGAATACGGGAGCGGATATGCGCATCCTTCGCTGCGAGGCCGGTGCGGCGCTGGTAACGGCGCTCATGTTGACGATGTTGTCTCTGGTCATCGCCCTTGCCTTGCTGTCGACGATCACCATGGGGACTCGCATTTCGGCGAGCCAGAAGCGCTATCGGAGCGCACTCGCCGCGGCGCACGGCGGCGTCGAGCTGATGACGCAGGAAATCATACCGAGGCTCTTGCAGACGGATCCGCTGAATACCACACAAGACGGCATAAAAAACGATTTGTCGCCGGTGAACCTGCAACTGCCGCAGTCCGGCTGCCTGCAACAAAAATTGAACACCCCGACCAACAAATGGAACGCAGCCTGCAGCAGCTCCGCCGATCCCACCCAGTCCCCCGACGTTACCTTCAGACTCAGCGGTTCGGTTCAGGAGACCGGTTTCAACGTTTCGGCGAAGATCGTCGATGCGGAGCCTGGCAACTCCGATAAGTCCTTCGTCGAGCTACTCGACGTCGGCATGTCCGCCTCGGGCAGAGACGAGGTGATTCACCCGCAACACGTCCCCGCTCTCTACAACCTCTCCGTGCAAGGGGTCAGGGAAGGGGGGGGAAGCCGTGAAAAAGCGCTCCTCTCCGTGCTCTACGCCTATTGAAAAATTGCATCCTTCCTTTTAGTTGGTATCATCTCATGATTGCCGCGCCCCTGCCCAACTTATCTAGCCAAAGACCATAATTATATATAATTTGACATAATTTCTTGACTTTTATCGGTATTGCTGCAATTCTCTGCCAAAATTCCTCATGAGTGGTGAGAAATGACCGATATGATCACGAACAGCGTCAAGAAGTTGCGGGAAGAGCGCCTGATGAGCAAGTCCGAACTGGCGCGGCTGGCGGGGGTCTCGCCGATCACCATTGATCGCATCGAGCGCGGCGAGGAGTGCAGGGTGGAGACCAAACGCAAGGTGTTGCTGGCCTTTGGTTTCTCGCTGGCGGATAAATTGAAGGTCTTTCACGACTAACGGGAATAGGACCGCGCGATGTTTTTCAGCATGAAGAAAGACCTGGTCGGAATCGACATCGGCTCCAGCGCCGTGAAGTTGGTGCGGTTGCGCCTGCTCAAGGACGGCTATGAGCTGCAGAATGTGGGCATCCTGCCGCTTTCGGCCGAGGCGATCGTCGACAACACCCTGATGGACAGCTCGGCGGTGGTGGAGGCCGTGAGGCAACTGGTCAAGAACCTCAAGGTCAAGGCCAAAGAGGTGGCCTGCTCGATCTCGGGCAACTCGGTGATCATCAGGAAAATCTCCCTGCCGGTCATGCCCGCGGAGGAATTGGAGGACCAGATTCAGTGGGAGGCCGAGCAGTACATCCCCTTCGACATCAACGACGTCAACGTGGACTTCCAGATTCTGTCGCCCGACGAGCAGGACGCCTCCAAGATGAACGTCCTGCTGGTGGCCAGCAAGAAGGACATCATCAACGACTATCAAGCGGTCTTCGCCGAGGCCGGCTTGAAGCTGATGGTCATGGACGTCGATTCCTTCGCCGTGCAAAACGCCTACGAGACCAACTACGAGCCGGACCCAAGCGAGGTGGCGGCGCTGGTCAACATCGGCGCCAGCATCATCAACCTCAACATCGTCAATCGCGGGGTCTCGCTCTTTACCCGCGACGTGCAGATGGGAGGCAATCTCTACACCGAAGAGATCCAGAAGCAGTTCGGTCTGGGCGACGAGGAGGCCGAAGCCAAGAAGCTCTCCGCCCCGGAGTCCGACGACCCGCGCCTAAAGGACATCCTGCTGCGGGTGAACGATACCCTGGCCCAGGAGATTCGCCGCTCGCTCGACTTCTACAACTCGACCGCCGGCGAGGGGAAGATCACCACGGCCTATTTGAGCGGAGGAGCGGCAAAGGCGCCCCAGCTTCTGGAGGCGGTGCAGCGCCGGCTGTCGCTGCCGGTGGAGATGCTGAACCCGTTCCTGAAGGTGGCGGTGAACGAGAAGGAGTTCGACGCCAAATACCTTCAGGAACTAGCTCCCCTGGTGACGGTCGCCGTGGGGCTCGCTACGAGGAGGCTTGGGGATAAATGATAAAAATCAACCTGCTTCCCTTAAGGGCGTCCAAGAAGAAGGAGAGCGCCAGGCAGCAACTCGCCATCCTGGTGCTGTCGGTGGTCGGGGTGCTGCTCGTGGGACTGGCGATCTACGGGGTGCTGCTGGGCAAGGTCAGCGCGGCTAAATCGCAGATCGAGAACTCGGAAGCGGAACTGCGAACCCTGAGGGCCAAGATCGGCACCATCAACAACATCAAGAAACTGCAGGCCGACGTGAAGAAGAAGCTCGACGTGTTAAGCCAATTGCGTCACGAAAAGAGCGGCCCGGCTGCGCGGCTCGCCGCGCTCTCCGATTCGGTGCCGGAAAAGCTTTGGCTGACCCGCTACGCCGAGGCCGGAGGGAGCATCGCGGTGTCGGGAGTGGCCTTTAACGAGGAACTGATCGCCTTGTTCATGAGGAATCTGGCGGCCTCGGGAGCCTTCGCCAACGTGGAACTCCAGGTGTCCGAGCAGGCCGATGCCGGCGGGGTGAAGGCGAAGCGTTTCGATCTCGCTTTCCAGATCAAGGAGCAGAAGCCGTAGGCTTAGCCGCAGTACTATCCAATTTTCTCGAAGCAGAGGCAACTCCATGGATCCGCAGATAGAAAAAATACTGAAGTTGCCGACCAAGCGCAAGGTCACGCTGCTCGCCCTGGCGCTGGTGCTTGAGGGAGCGGCTTTGTTTTACGGGCTGTGTCAGCCGCGTTTGAACGATCTAGGCGGCCTGCAGACCAACATCGAGGAGCTGCAACGGCAGATCCAGGAGAACCAACGCATCGCCAACAACCTTCCTCGCTACAAGAGCGAGTATGAGCAGTTGAAGAAGGACCTGGATTCCGCCCTGACCGAGCTCCCCAACCAAAAGGAGATTCCTTCGCTTTTGACCAGCATCTCCAACCTGGGCAGAAGCGCCGGCCTGGATTTTCTGCTCTTCAGGCCCAGGCCCGAGGTGCCCAAGGACTTTTACGCCGAGGTGCCGGTGGATATCGCCGTGTCCGGCACCTTCTACAACGTCGCGGACTTCTTTGTGTCGGTGGCGAACCTGCCGCGCATCGTCAACATAAACAACGTCAGCTTCTCTGATATCAAGAGCGGCGGCGGCCGCACCACGTTGAAGGTCAACTGCCTCGCCACCACCTTCCGTTTCCTCGACAAAAAAGAGACCAAGGATGAAAAGAGCCCCAAGTAGCGCCCTACATGTCGGGCTGTTGCTGCTGTTAGCGATGCCGTTGGGCTGTTCCAAGCACGACGAGCCGGCGGTCGCGACGCCGCCCAAGAAGGTGCAACCGGCCAAATCGGCGGCGCAGCCGGCGGCTCACGTGCAAAAGCAGATGTCGAGCGCGTTCAAACCGGGATCGCGGCTCGACTTCCGGCAGCGCACCGATCCTTTCAAACAGTACGCGCCGGTCGAGGCGCCGCCTGTGGTGACAGGGCAGCCCACCAGCCGCAACAGTGCCGACATGTTGCCCATCCAGAGCTATGAGGTGAGCAAGTTCAAGGTGGTCGGGATCGTGGCCGGCCTGAAGACCAACCGGGCGCTCCTGGTCGATCCCAACGGCAAGGGGTATGTGGTGCAGGAAGGGATGGAGATCGGCAGCAACGAGGGTCGGATCACCAGGATAACGGCGAACGCTGTCGAGGTTGTGGAGCGGTTCAAGGAAGACAACGGGCGTTATAAGAAGAGAAAGGTCGTGCTTACGCTGGCCAAGAAAAGGTAAGGAGCGTTTCAGATGAGAATGTACCCGAGCAAACTTCTTTGGCATGCAGTGGCGCTCATCGCGTTGTCGACGGCTTCTTCCGGTTGTGTCAAGAGGATGCCGGCGGCGAACGAGCCTGTTCGGGCCGAGGCCAACGCTTTTGCAGCCTTGCGCTCGGTGACGGTGTCCGATGACGGCTCGCGGGTGGAATTGGTGAGCAACCAGCCTTTCACCTATACCTCCTACAAATCCGGCGAGCCTCCCAAGATCGTGATCGATATCTCCCAGACCGAGCCCGGCCTTGTCGTCAGCCCCATCGAGGTCAACAAGGGGAACATCAGACGCATCGAGCTGGTGCGGCAGCCGGTCGGCAGCGGCGTGCTGACCCGCGCCGAGATTTACCTGGCGAAAGACGTGGATTTTAGCGCCGCCACCGCTCCCTCGGACCGGAAGAAGCTGCAGGTCGAACTGGTTTCGTCGGATTCGGAGGCGAAGCCGCCGCTTTTTGAGGCGAAAGAGGCTCCGCTTGCCGAGGCGCAAATCGAGGAGAAGACCCTGACGCCGGAGGCTTCGGCTGCGGCGCGTTCGGAGCGCCCGGAGCGCATCGGCCGGGAAGCTGTCGGCGCCGAGAGGGCGGGAGCCGGCACTGCCGCCGGAGAAATCACGCCGACACGGTCGACTGGCTTCGTGCCGCCGATAGCGCCGTTGGAAACGGAGAACCGATCTGCCACCGTCAGCCGCCAGCCGGAAGGAGCTGCCACCGCCCGCCAGCCGGAAAGAGCTGCCGCCCGGGCTGCCGGTTCCGCGGCCGGGAAAGCCGCGGGCAAATCCGCCCTGGCGAAGACCGGTCTGAACGCGGTTTTGCTGGACTACGACGGCGTCGATCTTTCCATCGAAGGGGGAGTGCAGACCTTCAACTCCTTCAAGCTGACCAGGCCTGACCGGATCGTGGTTGACATCTTCGGTTTGAAAAACGCGCTTCAGAGCAACGTGGTGCCGATCGGAGCCTTTGGCGTCGCCAATGCGCGCATCGGTTCGACCCCCGACAAAGTACGGGTGGTGCTCGACGCGGCGCAGGAGAGCCTGCCTCCCTTTGAAGTGGTGAAGAGCGATCTTGGCGTGAAGATCAGATTCAAAGTGGCAGCCGCAGGGAAGGGCGCTCCCGCAGCGCCGCCGGCCGCTAAAGAGGAGCCAGCGGCGCAGCCCGCCCCGCTGGTGGCGGCACCGGCCGAGCCCGCTCCTGAGCCCGTGGTGATCGCTCCTGCTCCCGTGACTGCCGCTCCTCACGTTGCCGAAGCTCCTCCCGTAATTGTCGCTCCTCATGTTGCCGAAGCTCCGGTCGCCGCTCCTGCTGTTGCCGAAGCTCCCGTCGCAGAAACTCCTGAAGCTCCTGCCACGGCGATGCCGTCCGGAGCCGTGCCGGCTGCTCCTGCGGCCCGCTTCGTCCCCGTCATACCTGCTCCCGCCGCCGTCAAGGTTGAGGTGCCGCCCGCGCGCCACGGCAAGGGCTCCTTGGAATCGCTTGATTTCAACGTGGTGGACGGCGTTTCCCGGCTCACCGTCGGGCTTTACGGCACCTGCGAGCCGGCGCAACCCGTGCACGGCGTGCAAGGTCTCTCTCTCACCATTAAGAACTGCGAGGTGCCCAAGCGGCTGCAACGATCCTTGGATACAGCCAAGTTCGGCTCGCCGGTCCTCTCCGTCACGCCGTACCAGGTGAAGGTGAAGGGAGCATTGGTAGCCAAAGTCTTGTTGAGACTGCGCGGCAATCCCCCGTTCACCGTCAAGCGCAAAGGGGACCTGCTGTTTGTGGACATTGCCAACCAGGGGCCGCTGGCCTCCCCGCAGCTTCCCGCCGTGGCGGAGCTCGCTCCGGCGGAGCAACCTGCTCAGGCTGAGCAATTCGCTCCGGTGCCGCAGCCTGCTCCGGCTCCGCGGCTTGCTCGCGCGCCTCGGCTTGCTCCGGCTCAGCCGCGTGCCAAGGCGATGGCGGAGCCGAAGATGTCCGAGGAACTCGCGCCGACGGTGCAGCCCGAGGACATGATGACCGAAATTCCCAGGAGCGACGCCGAGAAGCGCCTCGGTAAGAAGGTTTACAGGGGGCGTCGCGTCACGCTCGAATTCTCGGATGCGGACGTCAGGAAGATTTTCCAGTTGATCGCCGAGGTGAGCAACCTGAACTTCCTGATCGCCGACGACGTGACCGGGACCATCAGCATCAAGTTGGTGAACGTCCCTTGGGACCAGGCGCTCGACGTGATCCTGGACGCCAAGGGGCTGGGCATGCAGCGCGACGGCAACATCGTGCAGATCAAGCCCAAGGCGAAGATTCAGACCCAGGCGGACGAGGAAATCGCCGCCAAGAAGGCGGCCGAGCGCACCATGGAGCTCAGGACCGCGGTTTTCGAGGTGAATTACGCCTCGGTCACGGACGTGGCCGCCCAGTTTGCCGCGCTGAAAAGCGAGCGGGGGACCATCGCCAAGGACGAGCGGACCAGCAGGGTGATCGTTAAAGACATCCAGACCGCCCTGGACGACATGCGCCAGTTGCTGAAGACCCTGGACGCGCCCGAGAAGCAGGTGATGATCGAGGCGCGCATCGTCGAGGCCTCCTCCAACTTTACCCGCGACCTCGGCGTGCAGTGGGGTCTGCACTACAAGGACGGCTCCGCCTCCCTTGCCGGCATCAACTCGGTAGACAGCAGTTTCGGCGGCGTCGTCTCCCCGACCGGTCCGGGAACCACCGGCACCGGCGGCATCGGGCTGGGCATGTCCTTCGGCAGGCTGACCAATAACATCCAGTTGGACATGCGCCTCTCCGCCGCGGCAACCATTGGGCAGGTGAAGATCATCTCCACGCCCAAAGTGGTGACGCTGAACAACAAGGCGGCCAAGATCTCGCAAGGGCAGTCGATTCCGTACCAGACCACCTCGGCGGAGGGGACCAAGACGGAGTTCGTGGAAGCTGCGCTGACCTTGGAGGTCACCCCGCACATCACCGCCGACGGGGCGGTGAGCATGAAGATCAAGGCGAGCAACAACTCCCCCGGGACCGGATCGCCCCCCCCCATCAATAAAAAGGAAGCTACCACGGAGCTGGTGGTAGCAAACGGCGAGACCACGGTCATAGGCGGCATCTACGTGGACAGCGACACGGAATCCGATACCGGCATCCCGTTCGTTGCCGACATTCCGCTTTTGGGCTGGCTGTTCAAGTCGAATTCCAAACAGAAGACAAAAACCGAGTTGCTCATTTTCATCACGCCGAAGGTCGTACAATAAGGAGAGTCTTTTATGCTGAGAAGTTTTTTTGTGTTTCTTTTCGCAGCGTGCGCCTTTGTCGCGCTTACCTCGTGCGGCGGTTCGAAATCGGATGGCACCGCTGAGTTTGCCACGGTATTCGCGAGCGTCTCCCCACCTAATTCCAATCTCGACTCCGATGTGGCAACCTGGATCGACGCGACCAGCGGCGCCAAGGCGACGGTAGGCTGCGCGCCCAACGCCGTGGCTTCGACCGTTGAGGACGTCGTCAATTTCACCCTGTCCAGTACGGCCTTCGCGGTGCCCAATACCGGGTCCACCACGCCCATCACGCCGTCCCCTTTGATCATAACCAAAATAACCGTCACCCTTAACCCCGCCAACAGCTTGTCGCCGGCTCTGCCGGCCATTTTTCAGACCTTCTTTTCGACTGCTGGGCAAGTAATTGCTCCCGGCGCGGCCGGCACGGCTGGCACGGCCACGACTGCCGTCACCACCACGGTGCCGGTCACCTTGGTCAGCAACCAGTTGAAACGTTTCTTCCGCGACCCCACGGCCCTTGGCAATCTTGCGATATCCTGCTCGTTCGACCCGATCTACTCCTACTATGCGGACGTGAGCTTCCAGGCGCAGGAAATAAACACCGGCAGGAGCGCCACTATTTCCATCCCTCGGCAATCTTTTATTGTGAATTTTTCCGATTTCGTGGATAAGTAGAACCGGCTGCAGGGTCGACTGTCGGCTGACCTTCCGACTCACAAACGAGTCCCTAGCGACAGCTTGGACTGGCGTATTCTATTAACCCGGCAACCGAGTAGCGGCTAGTCCGGTCTGCAAAAGCCCAACCCAAAGGAGATGTAATATGAAAAAAATAGTTATTTTGTGGTTGGTTCTGACCTCATCGTTCGCGCTTTCCGCTTGCGGCCCCAGCAAACCGAGCGAGGAAAAGATAAAGACGTCCATAAAAAAAATCATGCCTATCGAACCCCAGATAATTTCCGTCAAGACTCTGGATTATTTCCCCGGTCTTGTCGAAGTCGTCATCAAAATAGACGGCAAACCGGTAATTTTTTATACGGACAAAACCGGTGACTATATCGTGTCAGGCAGCATCCTCAAGGCGGAGAATAAGCAGAACTTGACCCAGGAGGCGATGAAAGCTCAGGGGGGAGAAACTGCTCCCACCCCTGCCAAAGCGCCTGAGACGCAGGATAAAAAATAGTACATCGCGATTTTTATGAAATGACCTGCGGAGGGCTGTATGAAGAAGCTTACGTATTTTTTGATTGTACTCGCATCTATAGTGATAGTTACTGTTTGGGGATGCTCTGGCGGAGGTGGATTCAACGATTCGGCTGTCAAATCTGCGACTTCAAAGAGCGGTAAATCTCTTGCCAAACCTATAGTTACCGAGTTTGCAATTAACGCCCCCGATAATGTAAGCTTGCCCACCGCAGGCGATCAGCAAAATCCACATGTGATTTATCTCGCCGATTTGAATCTGTGGTTTTGCGTATACGAAGACTGGAGCAATGCGACCACCGGCGCCAGAATAAAAGGGCGCTTTATAAAATACGTTAAAACACCGATAGCGCCGGCGACCCTTAATTACGTTTTTGTGGGCTCGGAATTCACTCTCGGACCGGTTAACCTGACGCAGCCAAACAACCAATCCAACCCCCGCGCTGCGTACAAAGCCGGAAATAAGATAGTAGTCACCTGGCAGGAATCCAAAGGACCCTCTTATTTTGGATTTTGTTCGATACTTTCCTCCGATATCAACGTGCTGGCTGATCAGGCCGCGTCCCCATGGCAGGGCGGCGCCACCAGTCCGACTCCCGCGCTGGGCATTGCCGCCACATCAACTACGTTAGGTGCGACAACTCGAACGACTCTTTCCAGGCAGAAACCTAAAATCTCCTACGACTCCGCCAACGATCAGTTCAAGGTCGCTTGGGTCGAAGAGAAAGATAAGCCTAAGCTCTCGCTATTTCAGCCTTTCGCGGGAAAAGCCGTCAAAGCGACTTCCTCTTACGGCGATACCTCCGGCATCGGATATGCCAAACTAACCGCCGCCGCTGCCGATACTGCCGCTTCCCAATCGGGAGTGTCGCTGGATATCGGCACCACGCTCACCAGTCTCGGTTCCAGGCTGATATCGTCGTCGGGATATTCGGCCACAACGCCATCGACCCAAACTACTGTCTACGAATTTTACGACAACGTTACCAACGTGGACATTCTCAGCGATTCCACCTCGAATGAAACCCTGATCGTCTGGGACGGTACCACCAACCAGATTACCTATACATCGACAGCCACCGACAACCCCGCCGATATTCCGGCGCCGGGGGTCGTTCAAGCCGATTCGATCATAGGTTTTTCCTTTGCGATAACGACCGGGAATCAGGGCATCTATGCTCTCTCGGAAAAAAACATTTCCCAGTCAGGCGTTCAGGCCATGTCCGTGTCATCGGGCGGTTTGGGTGCGTCGGCCAATGCTCCTTCCGTCGCCTTCGACCCCAACTTGAAGCGGTTCCTGGTCGCCTGGGAAGACCTTCGTCCGGCCGCGACCGTCAACCAGAAAATCTACGGGCAGCTTATTTCCTCGGGCGCTGGACTCTACAACGGAAATTTCCTTGTCAGTACGCAACCAAACGTTGATCTTTCGGGTTCCAAGCAGACCAACCCTTATGCGTCATACGATACCGTCGATTCGCGATACTTCATTGCCTGGCAGGATGGCCGTAATTCAAGCTCCAGTTCCGGTCTGGATATTTATGGACAGTATCTGGACGGCGACGGTACGTTGCGTGGTCAAAACTATGCTATTACCACTGCGCAATACGACCAATATACTCCGGCCATGGCTTTCAACACGAATGACAAAGTGTATCTTGCCATGTGGAAAGATGCACGCAACGCCAATACTACCGGCTCCGACATATATGGCAGTATTTTCGACATAGGTAACCCGTCGCTTGTCGCTCTCAATACAGACGAGTCACTGTTGCCCAATCCTCCGGTTATCGATTTAGGCACGGTCAGCGCCGGCAATAAAGTGCAGAAACAGTTCAAATTGAAAAACCAGGGCGACGTTTCCTTAACCGTCCAAGTGCCAGTTTTTGCCGGCACCTTGCCTGCCGACACATCTAGTTTCGCAGTAATTTCCCCAAGCACGACCTTCACCTTGGCTCCCAATGCCGAGCAGACAGTTACCATCCAGTTCACCGCTGCCGCTGCTGGAGCGGGGGGGTATACCGACACCGTCACCTTCAATTCCGACGGCGGCAATCTCTCCCTTTCGCTGCAGGCGTCCGTTACCGCCGGAATCGCGACAATCGGCACAAGCTCTCCCAATCTGGCGTTTGGGCCGGTGGCGGTTGGCAGCGGCACCACTCAGGCTTTGACCATCAACAACAGCGGCACGGCCAATCTCGACATTACCGGCATCGCGGTGAGCGGCGGCGTAGGCTTCACCGTTTTGACCTCAGTGAACAGTATTCTCCCTGGCGGCAGCGCTCAAATTCTTGTCCAGTTCTCGCCCGCATCGCCGGGACTAAAGACGGACACTTTGATCATCACGTCCAACTCCGGCGGCACGGCTGGCACCAAGACTTCGGTTGGCCTGACGGGCACGGGCGCCGCCGCGTCGCTCTCCCCGAGCCTTACCACGCTGGCCTTCGGCAACGTTACGGTCGGGGCGAACAGCACTCTGTCCGTGGTTTTGACCAATACCGGCAGCACCCCCGCCACTATCACTTCGCTGGGCATGACCGGGAGCAGCGACTTCAGTCTGAGCGCGCCCGCCACTTCGAGCTTGCCGCTGCCAATCGCGGCAGGCGCAACCCAGACGATATCGGTGACCTATGCGCCTACTCTTGGCGGCCCGGCTGCCGCCAGTACCCTGGTAATCACCAATAGCAGCGGCACGCAGACGACAATCACGCTTACCGGCACCGGCGTTGCCATCCCGGTCATTGGACTCGTCCCAGCCAGTGGGAGCCTCAACTTCGGCACCGTGTCTCTAGGCTCCAGCGCGACCCAGACCTTGACCATCAACAACACCGGCAAGGCGAGCCTGGACATCGCCAGCATAGCGGTCGGCGGCGTGTCCGGCTTCACCGTTCTGTCGACCGCGGGGAGCATCCTTCCCGGCGGCAGCGCGCAGATCCTGATCCAGTTTGTGCCCGGGTCCGCAGGTCTCAAGACCGATTCGCTGACCATCACTTCCAACACTGGCGGCGTCGGCGGGACTACCACCACGGTCGGCCTGACCGGCACGGGTGCTGCCGCGTCGCTGTCTCCGAACCTGACTACCCTTGCCTTCGGTAACGTCAACGTGGGCGCGAACAGCACCCTGTCGGTGGTGTTGACCAACACCGGGAGCGTGCCGGCTACCATCAACTCCTTGACATTGACCGGGAGCAGCGACTTCACCCTGGTGGCGCCAGCCACCTCGTCTCTGCCGCTGACGGTGGCTGCGGGAGCCACGCAGACGGTAACGGTGCGCTACGCTCCATCTGCCAACGGCGTGGCCGCGCCCAGCAATCTGGTAATCACCAGCAACGGCGCGGCGGTGACCACCATCGCGTTGACCGCAACGGGCATCGCGGTGCCGACCATCCAGGTCAATCCGGCCAACATCGGTTTCGGTACCGTCGGTCTTGGCAGCAGCGCTACCCAGATCTTGACCATCAGCAATACCGGTACCGCTAAATTGGACATCGCCAGCGTAATAGCTCCGGGCGCCGCCGGCTTTACCGTTCTTCCCTCGGTGAGCAGCATCCTTCCCGGCGGCAGCGCCCAGGTACTTGTGCAGTTTGCGCCCGTCTCTGCCGGGCTTAAAACCGATACT
>CAIYDQ010000283.1 GCA_903925075.1 uncultured Geobacter sp. | reverse complement strand
GGGAGAAAACCCAGGTGCTGCTGATCGACGACAGCGACTTTCTGAACGGCCTCTCGGTCACCGCCCCCTACAACACCATCTACCTGCACGTCGTACCTCCCAGCCTCGCTTCCACGCTGGGCGAGTACGACGACTGGCTCAGGGTCCTGTTCACCCACGAATACACCCACATCATCACCTCCGACCCCTCGCGCGGCTTCTGGAAAGCGACTCGGGCGATTTTCGGCAAGCCCTACCCGGCCGATCCGTTATCCCTGGCGTTCTTCGTGGTTACCGCACCTCCCAACACCTTCCTGCCGCGCTGGTGGCACGAGGGGATGGCGACCTGGTCGGAGTCGGAGTTCACCGGACAGGGACGCGGCAAGGGGAGCTACTTCGACATGGTCTTTCGCACGGCGGTGGCCGAAGGCAACCTGCCGCGCGTCGACCAGATCAACGGCGACGACCCGAATTGGCCCAACGGCACCCTTCCCTACCTTTACGGCTATCGGTTGCAGAAGTACATCGCCGACACCTATGGCAAGGAGGCGCTGGGGAAACTGAGCATCGCCCACTCGGGCCGCTTTCCCTATTTCATCAACGCTCCTCCTGAGCGCCTTTTCGGCGGCAAGAGCTACAGCGACCTCTTTACCGACATGATCGCCGCTGTCAAAAAAGAGCAGGCGCAACGCATCGAGATGCTTTCCAAAACCCCCTTCACCCCGCTTCGCACCATCGCCGATCAAGGGGAGAAGCTCAGCCATCCGAGATTTTCCCCCGACGGCAGCCGCATCGCCTTCACCAGGGTCGATCCGCACGATCACACCACGGTGGTGATCACGGACAGCGCCGGAGGCGCGTCGATCGCCAAGTTCAACCGCTACTACTCGGACGAAAGCCTCAGTTGGTCGCCCGACGGCAGGCGCATTTACTACACCCAGGGCCAAGTCAGGAAAGGCTTCAACGTCTATCAGGACCTGTACGTCTACGATCTTGCCGGCGATGCCATCACCCGGCTGACTCATGGCAAGCGGCTCAGCGAGGCGGAGATCTCCCCCGACGGCAAACGTTTCGCAGCCGTCTCCAGTTTGCGCGGCAGTCAAAACCTGGCGCTGATCGAGGCGGGCGAACCCGACAAGAGCGGTTCGATCCGGGTTGTGACCGACTATCCACTGCAGCGGGTCTCCTCTCCTCACTGGTCGCCCGACGGCAAAACGATCTGCTATGCGCTGACCGACAACGCGGGTCAGACCTCGATCCGACTGTACGACACCACGGCCGGCACGGATCTGCCGCTCTTCGTCTCCCCCTACACGGCGGCCTACCCTGTCTGGTCCCGAGACGGCTCCTGCATCTTCTACATCTCCGACGAAACCGGCGTCTTCAACCTGTTCGCCTACGACCTGAAGGAGCGGAAAAGCTATCAGGTGAGCCACCTGCTGGCAGGCGCCCTGCAACCCAATCCCTCGCCCGACGGCCGCACCATCGCGCTTTCCAGTTACGGCTCGCGCGGATTCAAGATCGCCCAACTGACGCTGGACAGGTCGCAATGGACCGAAAAACGCGGACCAGCCTTGCCGGCTTCGCGCATCATCGCCGTTCCCGCTTCGGCTCAGACTCAGGCTCCCGCTTCGGCTCCCGCTTCGGCTCCCGCTTCGGCTCCCGCTTCGGCTCAGGCTCCCGGTTCGGATCAAGTTCAAGTTTCGGCTACCGTTCTGCCACCCGTCGCCGACAGCTCCCAAACGGCCGGTGACAACGCACCGCCGGCTGCCTCGTCCCACTACAACGCCTTCAAGACCCTCTATCCCCGATTCTGGCTGCCAAGAATCACCGACGACGGCTCGGGCAAGGCGGTTTGGGGCGCCTTTACCGCCGGCGGCGATGTGGTCGGCTACAACTCCTACACGGTAACCGCCGATTACAGTCCAGGCAGAACGCGTGGCTATTACGATTTAATCTATCGAAACGACTATTTCTTTCCGACGTTGTCGCTGAAGGCGCACGCCGAGCCGCTTCTTTACTCCAACCTGCTGCAACGTGGCGATTACTGGGAATTGAACAAGGCGGTTACCCTTGAGGCGGGCTTCCCGGTCAATTTCCTGGAATCGCACTACCTGGTGAACGTCGGTTATCAGTTGCTGGACCAGAAGGCGCTGGATTTCAGCAGCAGCTTGACCGGACAGGTGTTTCAGGGAAGACGCGACAACCTCTTCGCAGGCATCACCTTCGACAACTCCCTCAGGTACCCCTACTCGATCAGTCCGGAAAAGGGGCGCACCATATCCTTAAACTACCGCCGCTCCCTGCGCGAGATCGGCTCCGACGTGAACGTCTCGGAATGCGCCGCGGATTACCAGGAATTCCTGGCCATGCCGACGGAGACGCTCAAGCATCATGTGCTGTATCTGCGTTTGGCCGGGGCGTTTTCCGAAGGCGATGCGGTGCTCGGGCAGCAGATCTTCCAGATCGGCGGCGCTCCCTCGATGCAGAATAAGTATCCTCTGCGCGGCTACCCCGATCGCTCGCAGACCGGCAAGTACCTGGCCACCGGGACGCTGGAGTACCGGGCGCCCCTGTTCTTCCCGATGCGCGGTTACCAGACGTTGCCGGCCTTTCTGGAAAAAGTTCACGCCGCGCTCTTTGTCGACGCAGGCGAGGTTTGGGACGACCACAACACCTTCGACGGCAACCGCTTGAAGGTCGGGGCCGGCATTGAAGCACGGACCGACGTGACCATCGGCTATTGGGCCAAAATAACCCCGGCCATCGGCTATGGGCACGGTTTCACCTCCGGCGGAGAAAATCAGGTCTACCTCACGATCTACGTGAACATGTAGCCGAGGAAAGTTCTCCGCGAAAATGTTGATATACTCTCAAAAATCGCGTCCAAAAGGAGGAGCACTTTTATGAGAGTTATCGTCGTGGGAGCAACAGGAACCATAGGGAAATCCGTCGTTAAAGTATTGGCTTTGGAGCATGAAGTCGTGAAAGTCGCCTTAAAAAGCGGCGATTTCAGAGTGGACATGTCCCAGAAAGAGTCGATCGAGAAGTTGTTCAGTGACGTGGGCTCTTTCGATGCGCTGGTGTGCGCGGCGGGAGTCGCCAGGTTCGGCCCGCTCTCCGAGTTGAGCGATCAGGACTTCGAACTCGGGATTTACGGCAAGTTGATGGGACAGGTCAACCTGGTGCGCGTGGGTCTCAACCACATAAACGACAACGGTTCCTTCACCTTGACCAGCGGCATTTTGAGCCAGCAGCCGATGCCGGGAAGCTCCTCCATCAGCCTGGTGAACGCCGGCATCGAGGGGTTCGTGCGCGCGGCGGCGCTGGAAATGCAACGCGGCATCCGCGTCAACGCGGTCAGCCCCCCCTGGGTCAAGGAAACCCTGGTGGCCCTGGGGATGGACCCCTCGTCCGGCATGCCCGCCGAGCGGGTGGCGCAGGCCTACCGGGCGATCATTTCCGGAACGCGCAACGGCAACGTGATCAACGCCCGCGATTTTGCCTGAGGCGGCGGCAGAGGCTGAAGAAGCGCACGAAACGCCCGGTAAACCACAAAAACAAGTACGAACACAAGGTTCGCCCCTACGATAGTTATCCGTAGGGGCGAATCTTGTATTCGCCCATCGCTGTTCCTCAGTAACCTCTGCCTATCTCGTCTCCGACCATCCCTCTAATTAGAATTGTATTTTCGCTATAAATGGTTTATTATCTTCGCCATTTGGATCTTTTTTATCCTGAATACCAATTTCCACTGGCGGGACGCCCGCGGCAATTACCGCTTTGCAAATCGATGCCGACCGTCGGGGGAACTTCGCAGCTCGGGGTGAGAGTGCTATGATGCCATTTTTAGGGGGTACATTATGCTGAAAGACATGAAAATCGTAACCAAACTGATGCTTATCGCTGCCGTCATGACCTGCCTGATTCTAATCTGCACCGTCAGCTATTATCTTTCAGTGACCGGCAACACCAAGCTCCTGAAGTCTTTCCGGGAGGTGCATGTCGCAACGGTGATCAACGTCGGAGAAATCTACGCGCAGGGATTGCAGACCGAACAGGCGATCAGAAACATCATCATCAACCCTCAAGATGGCAAGGCCGCCAAAAATTTCGACAAGGCCCTGATCGACTTCGACCAGATCTACAAGAAGGCGGTGGAGTCGGCATCCGGGACCGAGCTGGCGCCGAAACTGGAAAAGGCGCGGCCGGCCTGGGACAAAAGCGTCGAGCTCAAGAAAAAGATCGGGACCTTGATCAAACAGGGCGACCTGGCCTCCGCCCAGCAGCTGTTGGTCGCGGAAGAAACCCCGGCCTGGCGCCTCTTCAAGGACGAACTGCTGGCTCTGCAGTCGCAAGCGAAAGCGGGGATGCTGACGCAGGCCAACATGGTCGACGCTCGCAGAGAAAGCACCTTTCGCATCAACATATCAATTTTGGGGATGACGGTGGTGATCGTCTTCGCCTGCCTGCTGCTGTTTGCCAGGAGCCTGCGAAAAAACATCGCCGTATTGACCGATCACCTGCGCGACATGGCCGCGGGGGAAGGCGATCTGACCAAAAGGCTGGAAGTCACCGGCAAGGACGAACTGGGGGAAATGGCCGGATACTTCAATAATTCCTGGGACAAGCTGGACCACATGATCGGCAGGGTTGTGGAACACTCGACGCTGGTCGGCACGGTCGCCGGACAGTTGACCATCGAATCGCATCGCACCTTGCGCAGCTCCCGCGCCATTGCCAGCCAGGCATCGGCCGTGGCCACCGCCAGCGAAGAGATGTCGGCGACCTCGTCCGACATCGCCAGAAACTGCTCGATGGCCGCGGACAACTCTCAGGCCGCCTGCGACGTCGCCAACAACGGCAGATCGGTGGTCCAAAAGACCATCGACCGCATGGGAACGCTCAGATCGGAGGTGCAGGGCTCTTCGACGGTCATCGCCTGCCTGGGCTCAAGTTCCGAAAAGATCGGCGAGATAGCCGGCACCATCGAGGACATCGCCGACCAGACCAACCTGCTGGCGCTCAATGCCGCCATCGAAGCCGCCAGGGCGGGCGATATGGGTCGCGGCTTCGCCGTGGTCGCCGACGAGGTGCGCGCGCTGGCGGAACGGACCGCGCGCGCCACCCGCGAGATCAGCGCCATGATCCGCACCATACAGGCTGAAACCGGCCAGGCGGTCGGGGCCATGCAACGATCGGTCAACGAGGTGGACCTGGGGGTAAACGAGGCCAACGAGTCCGGCCACGCCTTGACCCACATAACCGGCCAGGTGAACGAGGTGACTCTCCAGGTGGCGCAGATCGCTACCGCCGCCGAGGAACAGACCGCCACCACCATGGAAATCGTCTCCAATATCGGCATGATTTCGCAATCCATCGACGAGTTCGACAAATCGTCGGCCATCGTCACCGCCAAGGTGCAACAACTGCTGGAACTGGCAGAGGATTTGAAGCGCTCGACCACGGCGTTCAAGGTCGACTCCAGTCCGCTGCTCATGCTGGACACCGCCAAATCGGATCACGTCGCCTTCGTCGGCCGCATCGAGCGCTGCCTGGAGGGATCGGAGCAGATCCAGCCCGAAAATCTGCCGGACCACACCGGTTGCCGCTTCGGCAAGTGGTACTTGGGAACGGGGAAGGAGTTGTGCGGCCGCTCCGACAGCTACAAGATCATCAACGAGCCGCATGAGCGCATCCACCGCCTGGCGAAAGAGGCGGTGACGCTGCGCAATCGCGGCGACCATGCTCAGGCCGAGCGGGTGATCATGGAGGTGGAGAAGCTCTCAGGCCAGCTGGTGGCCCTGCTCGACCAGGTGAAAAGCGAGTGCGGCAAGGCAGCCTGAGGCGGGAAGGCGCGGGTGGGGTGTGGACGTAATGGACGTAATGGACCGAATGAAGGAGATGGCGGAAGGGACACTGAGCGCTGAGCCGGCCTTTCAGGCGATGCCCAAGGCTTCCAGGATCGGTAGATGCCGGTCGGCGAAAATCCGCGCTTGCTCCAGCAACGCATTCAGGTTTTCTTCCTCGGTTTCCAGCACCTCCCCTTCGCTGACGATCTTGAGGCCCTGGGTCAGCAGTACCTGCCAGGTAAACTGGGCCCACTCCGCCGGTAGTTTTTTCCCCTGGCTTCTGGCCAACAAAAATAACTGGTCGAAACGCCCGGTGGTTACCGCTCCGCCAATCACAGGGCTGGCGAGGTTCACTATCTCGTCGCCGTAGAGCGCCTTGTTGCAGAGAAAAGCGTTGAGCTTGTCGGTCTGCTCTCTGGCTTTGCCTGCAATTGCCTCATCCTGCGCGGGGGTAATACTGGCGGCTCCGATCAATACGATCACGGCCCGCACCATTTCCGCAAAACTGATGCCTTTGTCCTGCACCGCTTGCTCTATTTCGCCGAGGCTTCTCGGCAGGTGATCCGCCAAGGCGTCCAGGATGGGCGCGTACAACGGTTCCTGCATCGTCATCTCGCCGAGGCGTCCCTTTACCTTGGGCGAAACGTCCTCGCGTTGCCGCAGCAGAATCACCCGCTGGGCGCGCAGCTTCTCGCCCTGTTCCAACGGATGCAGCCTGTGGGCGCCGTTCACCCAGTAATCCGTTCGGAACTGTTGATTCACGCAGTAATCCCGCACCGTTTCGCGGAACATCGGGTCCGGAATCCCTCCCAAAAATGCCTGCTGATCCGGGGTTAGGTTCAGGTCGTCCACCAGATCCAGGTAATGGGCGGAACAGGCGAAGTTGAGCCTGATCGAGGTGAGCAGATCCGCCATTTCCGCAAAGTAGGCGCAGTTCCACTCCTTGTTGAAATATTCGTGGGCCAGATAGCTGCGATTTTCTCCCTTGATCTTGCGGATCCGCTCGGGGACCTGCGGATTGGCCACGGCGTAGGCCGGGCGGGTGGCGAGCA
Source organism: uncultured Geobacter sp. (assembly GCA_903925075.1). Lineage (GTDB taxonomy): Bacteria > Desulfobacterota > Desulfuromonadia > Geobacterales > Geobacteraceae > Geomonas. Next base: position 55,678 of record CAIYDQ010000283.1, on the reverse strand, counting down.
GTTGTTCGGCAAAAGCGATGGAGCTGTCCACGCAGGAGATGATGCCGCTCCCCGGCGAACACATCACCTCGTGGTGGCGCTTCAAGAGGTGCCGCATCGGCGCGAAGGCGGCCCACCCCGGCAAGGTGTTGTAGCTTAGGTACAACACGCCCCCCACCTTCAGCTTGCGGCGCACGAAATCGAGGATGGTGGCGCGGTTTTTCTTGGAAGTCCAGCTCCAGATGCCGTGCATGGCGATGAAGTCGAAGTCGGGCAGGTCGGCGCGGTTGCAGAATTCGGCGAAGGATTGCTCGAACAGGCGCAGCCTCGCCCCGGACGCGGCGGCAAGCTCCCTGGCGAAACCGACCTGGGTCGGATTGAAATCGGTGCCGTACCATTCCACACGGGAAGCGGCGGCGTGCATATTGACGCTGACGCCTTGGCCAAAACCGAGTTCACAGGCAGTCGCTACCTCGGGGAAGGCGAGTCCCGCGTACAAAAAGGCGATGCGCATATGGAGAGGATCAAGTTGGGAATAATAACCGTAGGTATAATCCACATCGGCCAGATAGCCGGCGTTCCACTCAGACATACGAAACCTCCCGCGGCAAAATCAAGGGATACGCTCCACGACTCGCACGGCATAAACCAACGAGACCAGCTTCGCACTCCGTAGGTCGTGTTGAACGGCTTCACCGTGAAACGCGACATTGCTACCGTGGCACCGTTGCGACGTCGCGTTTCGTACCTCAACGCGACCTACGGAAATAGTGCTGACTCGTTGCAAAATACTTTCATGTTCATTATAGTCGCCGGGTCGAGTCGACCTCAAGTTAATTAATAGCTTGAGGAATCGACCGCGACGGCAAAATCCTCCCCTTCCCAACGCCCGGTCTGCGGCCAATAAAAGGTGAATCGGGCCGCTTTCCCCTCGGCGAGGGTTTCGATTGCCAAGTCGGCATAGCAGACGCCCAAACCGGTGTCGGCGGTGCCGGCATCCTGGCTGGTTTGCCAGTCGTCGGCGCTCCAGCGGATCTCGGCGGGCGCGGAGGTTTCAATGCGCAGGCTCATGCCTGCCGGCAGCGAGCGGATCTTGTGGTTGAAGCGCCAAACCATGCGCGGCGATTGCACCTTATCCACCAGGTATCTCTGCCTGGTTTGCGGCGGCATGTCGAAGACGCGCCCGTCCCTGATTGAGCGCAGCAACTTCAGATATTCGCCGTGCGCCCAGACCAGCGGCATCGCCGACCCCGAAGGTCCTCCGAAAAAAAGCTCCCGATCGGGGAGGTCGGGCGCGTCCCAAATCTGCTCCGGCAAAAGCCCTTCCTCGCTGGCCATGTTTTCCAGACAGCACTGCAGCCTCTTGGCTTCCTCGATCCGACCCGCCGCCAGCTCGAAATGCGCCCGCTCGCCGGTTAAAAGCGGCCACAGCCGCCCCACGCCGGTGCCGTCGAAGGGCGCTCCGTCCTCATGCTCGCCGTAACCGTCGTCGTTGTAGCGGTGCCAGATCGGGCCTTGCGGCGCCTCCACCTTGAGCAGGGCATCCACGACTTTGATGGTGTCGAGTATGCGCGGGTCGTCGGCCGCGCGCAGGCCAAAGCGCACCAGGGCCAGCGCATCCGGACTCACCAGATGGTAGGCGAGGCTGCCGGGGCGCCCCAGTGGGAGGTTCTTCACGTCAACGCTCTGCTGCAGGCACCCCCTCCCCTCTTTCGGATCGATCGGCGCCACCCGTATGTAATAACCGGCGACCTGGAAGCGGCGGCACCAATCGGTATCGGTGACGTACATCCAGCGGTCCAGAGAGGCGTTCCAGACGTCGGCGGTTTCGCGCAGGTAGGCGGCGATCCCCGGGTCGTGGTGCGCCTCGGCCAGGTCGGCCGCCGCCAAGAGCGCCGCGATTTCGGCGGCGACCGTGAAGGGGGAATAGCCCGGATCCTCCTCCCAGCGATCCTGGGAGCTCACCGGCCCGTTGCAGGCCAGATAGGCCGCCGCCTGACGCACCATCGGCCAGAAACGCGCGACTTCGCTCGCCGCCAACGCCTTTTCCCGCCGGGCCAGATCGACCAGCAGCACAGGAAGCGCGGTTTCGTCCATCTGGATGCCGTTGAAATAGGGAGAGCCGTCCAGCCACATGTTCTGGGCCCAATGCCCGTCCGCTTCCTGGGTCGCCTGCAGGTAGCAGAGCACGCGGCGGGACTCTTCGCAGGCGCCGGCGGCCAAAAGTCCTCCGGCGGCTTCCACCAGGTCGCGCGGCCAGGCAAGATGATAGCCGCCCAGATCGTCGTCGCCCTTGTTGAACCCCCACGGGATCGAGAGGCTGGCGATGATCCCGCCGGGGAAGTCGAGGGCCTCGTGGGCTCGGACCACCGCGGTGCTCACCCGGTACGTGTTCAACCCGTCCCGAGTCCGGGTCTGATCGAGCGGCAGCAGCGTTTTCTGCCAGTCGCTCCAATGCCTCAGATACTCCCGCTGCGCGCCCTGGAAACCGGCCTGAAGGGAGGCGCGGGCGCGGTTGCCGGCCTCGACGGCGTTGCGACCGAAGCCCAGGGCCAGCAGGAAGCTCCCGTCGGCAGCCGTCAGATCGATTTCGGCGCTCAGGGCCACGTTGCCGTTTTCAGCCCGCGTGTAGTCGAAGGTCATGCCGCCGTGGGCGAAGAGATCCTGCCAGCCGTCGGAGGAGCCGACGAAACCGACGGAGCGCTTGAGCCAGGGGACGGAACAGGCCAGGGCCAGCGCCGTGCCGTCGCGCTCGGCGAACAGCATGGGATGGCCCTTGTAGTCGCCAAGCCAGGCGGTATTGCCGGCGCCGTGGTTGCCCAGATGCGGGGCCAGCAGCACGTAGAGATGGTAATCGGAGAGAGCGCCCTGTAGCGCCGAGAATCGGCTTAGCTGCAAAAGGGCGTCGCGTTGCGGATCGACCACGATGCTCTTGGCGATGCGGTAGCGTCCCTGCCGGCAGCTATTGACCAGGTCGAAGGCCGGCGCCCCCACCATCGGTCGGCGCACTACGCAGTCGGCGTCGCGTTTTTCCTCCGAGAGGAAGCCGGCGCCGTCGCTGACCAGCAGGCCCAGGTCGCGCACGCAGGCTTGATCGATGCGCGGGTAATAGATCTCGTTGAAGATCCCGTGGCTCAAGGTGAACCAGACCCGGCTGTTGCTGCTGAAGGAGGTCCCCATCGCCGATTTGGCGCTGGAGGTCCAGCGGGGGGGGATGCCGGGCCACCCCGGGGCGTGTTGATCGGCAGCGCACATAAATTTCTCCGGCAAAAAAAAGCCACGAAAAAACGCGATAGACGCAACAAATTCAAAAAACGTGAAGATAAAACCAAAATCTTTATCGCCACAAAAAAGCACAAAAGACACAAAAAAGAAACTTTATGAGGGTTAACCCTTCAGGGCTAAAATTACACCACTAAAAAACGCAATGGATTGGAAAAATTCAAAAACTGTGGAGGTAAAACCAAAATCTTTATCCCCGTCAATGCTTTCGATTTTTTTTCGTGCCTTTTGTGCTGTTTTGTGGCTAAAACGGTTTAAGTTTTTGCCGGTTGCTCGGCGGCGGTGGGACTATTTGATCTGGCCGCGGATCTCGCCGCCGGGATAGGTCTCGGTGAGGATGTTCACGTAGGCGTTCCCGGATCGGATCAGTCTCGCCAGGTCGGCGAGCGTCTTCCCCTCAAACTCGCCCAACAGGCTTTTCTCGGTGATGACGCCCTCGGCCAGGATGCCGCTGAACGTGCCGCTCCTGGTCGGGCCGCCGAACAGCCCCGCCACCGGCGGCCCGTTCTCCCCTTTTCGCCCCCGGTGGATGTTGGCCGCGCTCGGGCTGATGATCTTGTCCACGTTCAATTCGAAGCTGATGCCGTCGCCGGAGACCTGCATCTTCAAATTCCCCGCGGCCGGCGTCTTGACCTTGGGGAGTTCGTATTTGCCGGCCAGATCGGCGCGGTGAATCTCTTCGGCGGCTCCGCAGGTCCCGACCGGCAAGACGGCCAAGAGTACCAATACCGGCAGCAGATGTCGCAGCATTTTGTTCATGGCGCTCCCCCTTTTTTGACTGTTGATACTACCGGTTTGCCAGCAATTCCATCACCCCTCGCAGCGGGATGGAGATCCACTCGGGGCGGTTGTTGAGTTCGTAACCCAATTCGTAGACTGCCTTGTCGAGCAGGAAGGTGTGCAGCATGAGCTCGACCTCTGCCTCGTCCTGGGGGAGAAAACCGGCGCCGCGCACGCTTTTCTGGTAGGAGTCCAGGAAAATCTCGGAGTTGTGACGGTACCAGGCCTGCACCCAGGGAACCAGGAAGGGTATGTCCTCGGCCCGAACGTGGCTTCTCTGCATGAGCACCGCATAGGCCGCGTAGTAGAAGGAGCGCAGCATCCCGGCCACGTCGGTCAGCGGCGACTGCTTGATCCTGCGCTCGCTCATCGATTTCATCGGCTCGCCCTCGAAGTCGATGATGAAAAAGTCGTTGCCGGTGTAGAGCACTTGCCCCAGATGGTAATCGCCGTGGATGCGCGCCTTGGTGACCGAAAACTTTTTGAGGGTGAACTTCTGCAATGCGGCGATCAGCTCCGCCTCCATCGCCAAAAGCGTTTCCGCCTCGGGCCGCAACTGCTCCGGAACCTTGGCGAGGTTGCGGCGCAGCAGATCCAGGGTCTTCTTGGCGCGGCTGCGCATGGACTGGTAGACGGAGCGCTGGTACAGCAGGGCGAAGGGCTCGGGCGCGAAGGCGGGGTCGTCGCTTCGCGAGGAAAGCGCCAGGTGGAACTCGCCGGTGCGCCGCCCCAGGAGCGCGACCATCTCCGGGTAAAAGCCGCTCATCAGTTCCTGCAATTCAGGCGCAAGCGTGGCCGCCTCCGGCTCCGGTTGCGCCGACGTCGCCGGCTGCGACACCCCCTTCGCTTCCTCGCGGCGCGCCAGCACCCGGTCTAAAAACTGCCGGATCTCGCCCAGGGTGAAGTTCCAGGCATCTCCCTGGCTCGGGATAAATCCCTGCAATATCCCGAGGCTGACGGGATCGGCGCCGGGCCGCCGGTATTCCAGCGAGCCGACCAGGGGCGCCACGTTAAGAAAACGGATCCTCTCGGAGAGGAACCTGCCGATCTCCAGTTCCGGATGGATCCCCTCCTCCATGCGCCGGTAGAGCTTGAAGAAAAAGGAGTTGTCGAAGACGACGGCGCTGTTGCTCTGTTCGGCCTTGCTTACCTGCGAGACGAAGGGGAATTGCTTTTCCTCAAGCAGCGCGGCCAAACCCTGCCCGGGGCGCCCCGAAAGCCGTCCGCCTGCGGCGCGCACCGATTTTCGCTTGGCGATCATCTCGAACAGCGCCCAGCGGAAATGCCCGTTGTAGATGCCGTCGTAGAGTATGCCCGGCTTGTCGTCCACCTTGAGCCGGCTGACCACCGCGATCGGGAATTCGCTCAGTATCGAGTCTGCGCCGGCATCCAGTTGCAGAAAGTGCAGCGGCAGCAGATAGGTTTCCGGCGTCCCCTCGCTGTAACTCACCTCCAAAAGCGCTAGCAAAACAGAGGAGCCGTCGACGTCGATGGGAAAGCCGTCGCTCAGGCCGAGCCTCACCACGTTGCGGCTCTTCCCCTGGAACCAGCGGCATTTCTTCAGGTATTCCGGAAGGATCGTCTGCTCGAGCTGGCGCAGCCCCGCCCCGCGCAGCACGTTTTCCCAACTCCCCGTCGTCTGCAATTCGGGGAGCGCTCCGTCGTCCGTCTTGGGCTTTTCCCCTCCGTCGGTCAACATCAGCAGATGGTACTCGTAGGGGCCGAGGATCACCACGTAGGGGGAGTCCTTGATGGCCGGGAAGCGGTTGCGGCTGAACATCTCCTCCAGGTACATGCCGATGAAACGGGGATGGTTGATCTGCACGAACTGCGCGGTGCGCGAGAGGTTGATCAGCACCAGGATGGTCTCGTCCTCGTATTTCCTGAGCATGGCGAGGATTTTCGGGTTCTCCAGGGTGATGAATTCCAGGCTCCCCCAGCCGAAGGCCTTGAAGCGTTTCCTGAGGTCGATCATGCGCTTCATCCACCAAAGGAGCGAGGACGGGTTCTTGGCCTGGTTCTCCACGTTGCGGGCTTCGTAGTGATACTCCGGGTCGATGATCACCGGCAGGTAGAGTTTTTGCGGATTGGTAGGCGAGAAACCGGCGTTTCGGTCCGGGCTCCATTGCATCGGCGTCCTGACGCCGTTGCGGTCCCCCAGGTAATAGTTGTCGCCCATGCCGATCTCGTCCCCGTAATAGATGATGGGGGTGCCGGGGAGGCAGAACAGGAGCACGTTCATCAGCTCGATTTTGCGCCGGTCGTCGCCCATGAGCGGCGCCAGTCGGCGGCGGATGCCCAGGTTGATGCGCGCTCGGGGGTCGCGGGCGTAGATGCGGTACATGTAGTCGCGCTCCTCGTCGGTCACCATCTCCAGGGTGAGTTCGTCGTGATTTCTGAGGAACAGCGCCCACTGGCATTCGCGCGGGATGACCGGGGTCTGCTGCAGGATGTTGATGATCGGGAAGGAATCCTCCATCTGCAGGGCCATGAACATGCGGGGCATGAGCGGGAAATGAAAGGCCATCTGACAGGCGGCGCCGCCCCCGAAATAGGAGGCGGCGTCCTCCGGCCACTGGTTCGCCTCGGCCAGCAGCATGCGGTCCGGGTATTTGGCGTCCACGTAGCTTCTTAACTTCTTCAGGAACTCGTAGGTTTCCGGGAGGTTTTCGCAGTTGGTCCCCTCGCGCTCGTACAGGTAGGGGACCGCGTCCAGCCTGAGCCCGTCCACCCCCATGCCCAGCCAGAAATCGATCACCCGGAACATCGCCTCGTGCACCCGCGGGTTGTCGAAGTTCAGGTCCGGCTGGTGCGAATAGAAGCGGTGCCAGTAGTAGCTTTTGGCGATCGGGTCGCGCGACCAGTTGGAGGTCTCGAAATCCTTGAAGATGATGCGGGCGTCGGCGTACTTGTCCGGGGTGTCGCTCCAGACGTAGAAGTCGCGCCAGGGGGAGCCGGGTTTGGCGCGGCGGGCCTTCTGAAACCAGGGGTGCTGATCCGAGGTGTGGTTCAGCACCAGTTCGGTGATCACCCGCATGCCCAGCATGTGGGCGCCGCGCAGGAAATCCTGGAAGTCGCGCAAGGTGCCGTAATCGGGGTGGATGCCGCGGTAGTCGGCGATGTCGTAGCCGTCGTCTCTAAGCGGCGACGGATAAAAGGGGAGCACCCAGATGGCGGTGACGCCCAGGTCGCGCAGGTAGGGAAGTTTTTGCAGGAGGCCGCGGAAGTCCCCGATGCCGTCCCCGTTGCTGTCGTAAAAGCTCCTGATGTGGACCTCGTAAATGATGGCGTCCTTGAACCAGAGCGGGTTTTTCTCGCTGCGTACCGGCATGATCTTTCACTCCTCTTTTGAACCAATAACCACGAAACAAAGGCGACTGTTTTGTCCGTTTAACCCTAAGCGTAATAATCGAAATCCGATTCCCTGCGCGTCCAGGTGCGGATGCGCAAGATCCTCGCCGGTGAAAGGTTCGGGTCCAAATGCACGCCGTTCCACTCGCCCTGCCAAAGGAAATTGTCCTGGCTTAAAAGGTCGCTGACCAGGTACGAGCGGCCCGGCGCAATGCCGAACAACGCAAGCGGCACGCGCAGCTTGGCGCTATGGGCGCGGAAGGGATCGAGGTTGACGGCGATCAACAGGCTCCCTTTGCGGTCCTTGTCGATCTTGCCGAAGAACAGCACGCTGTCGTTGTCGGTTTCGTAGAACTCCATGTTGCAGGTGCTCTGCAAGGCGGGATTTTCCCGGCGGATCCGGTTCAAAAGCGCTATGAACTGTTTGATGTTGCCCTCGGCATCCCGCTCCCAGCGCCTAAGCTCGTACTTCTCGGCGTGCAGGTACTCTTCGCTGTCCGGCACCGCCTCGCCCAGGCAGAGCTCGAAGGGGGGGCCGTAAATGCCGTAGTTGGAGGAGAGGGTCGCGGCCAGCAGCACCCGGATCGCGAAAGCCCCCCTCCCCCCGTGCTGCAGGTAATCGGTGAGGATATCCGGGGTGTTGGGCCAGAAATTGGGGCGCAGGAATTCGCGCGCGTCGCTGCGGGTAAGATCGGTCAGGTAGGTGGTCAGATCCTCTTTCGAGGAGCGCCAGGCGAAATAACTGTACGACTGGCTGAAGCCCAGCTTGGCGAGCCGGTACATGATCTTGGGCCGGGTGAAGGCCTCCGCCAGAAAGATCACCTCCGGGGACTTCTCCTTGGCCTGCGCGATCAGCCATTCCCAGAAGAGGAAGGGCTTGGTGTGCGGGTTGTCCACCCTGAAAATGAGCACGCCCTGGTCCATCCAGAAGAAAACCACGCTCTTCAACTCTTCCCAAAGTTCGCGCCAGTCGCCGGTCTCGAAGTTGAAGGGGACGATGTCCTCGTATTTTTTGGGCGGGTTCTCGGCGAACTGCACGGCGCCGTCCGGGCGCCAGATGAACCATTCGGGATGCTCCTTCAGGTAGGGGTGATCCGGTGAACACTGGAAGGCGAGGTCCAGGGCGATCTCGATCCCCAGGCTCGCCGCTTGCCGCACCAGGCCTTGGAACTCTTCCAGGGTGCCGAGTTCGGGATGCACCGACTTGTGGCCGCCGGCGGCGGAGCCGATCGCCCAGGGACTGCCGGGGTCGCCCGGCTGGGCGGTGGTCGCGTTGTTCTTTCCCTTTCGCTTGGTGACGCCGATGGGGTGAATCGGCGGCAGATAGAGCACGTCGAAGCCCATCGCCGAGATTTCGGGAAGCAGCGCGCGGCAATCGTTGAAGGTGCCGTGCCTGCCGTTGCCGCCGCAGGAACGGGGGAAGAGCTCGTACCAACTGCTAAAGAGCGCCTTCTTGCGGTCCACCCGGACTAACAGCTCCCGGGGGAAGGTGACGGCGAGCCCTCGGGCGCAGCAGGTGCTGATCAGATCGGCGAGGGTCGGGTCGAGGCCTAGTTCCACGGCCTGCTGCCGGCCGGTTTCCTGGCGGAGCGCCGCCGCGGTCAGGCGCAGCTTGGCGGCGACGGAGTCGGAGGCCTCCTTTGCCGCCTGCTCGATGATGCCGACTCCGATCAGCAGGTCGACCGAGACCTCCTGACCGGCCGCGTGCCTTTTGCGCAGGTCCTTTTGCCAACTGCGGAAATGGTCCACCCAGGCGGCAAGACAGTACTGGTAGACGCCCGGTTCCGGCAAGGGAAACGAGCCCTGCCAGCGGTCGTTGTCGAGGCGCTTCATCATGGTTTCCTGCCATTGCCGTTCGCCCTGGCGGCGAAACAGCAGCATGGCGACCACCTCGTCGTGGCCGTCGCTGAAGACGTCGGCCTGCACCAGCAGGTCGTCGCCCACCACCCGCTGCACCGGAAAACGCCCGCAGTCGATCTGCGGGCTGACCGCTTCTATGGCTATGCGCTCTCGACCTTCCATGGTTAACCCTCTTCCTTGAAAGCTTGTGACTGGTCCGACCGGTCCGACCGGTCCGACCGGTCAGCTAGCCCACGCACTCCAGGAGCGCCACCGGCACCTCCTCGAAGAGCCTCGCCAGCGGCAGCTCTTGTCCGACCGCGTCCGACTCCGCGCCGTTGACGATGTTTCTAAACCTGCCGCCCATGCCCGGGGGGAGGAGCAGCACGCTCTCCTGCCAGACCCGCTCGCCCGTCAAGGAGAGCTCCGGCTCGGACAACAGGGTCGCCACCAGCCGGGGAGCGACCACGATCACGGCCCGCTCCTCGATCCTGCGCGCGAAGGCGCAGACGTGCCGGGCTCGGTCTCCCCGCACCTCGATGGGGAGATAATCGCCACGGTCGAACAACTCGCGGTTTTGCCGGCGATAGTTGAGCACCCGAAAAATCAGGTACAGCTTGACCCTGCCGTCCTCGCTCTGCTCCAGCAGCTCCCGGAACAGCGCCCGAGGCCCGATCTCCCCTTCCCTCTCCTTGAGCGCCGCCAACGCCGCCACCCGAGAGCCGTAATCGACCGGCCGGCGGTTGTCGGGATCGACCAGGCTCAGATCCCACAGCTCGCTTCCCTGGTAAAAATCGGGAACGCCGGGCGAAACCATCTTCAAAAGCGCCTGCGACAGCGAGCTGAACCTGCCGCTGACCGCGATGCGCCTTTGCAAGGGAAGGAATTCCTGCAGAAAGGCGTTGCCGGGCGCGGCGGCGAGTACCTTGTCGACGAAGCCGATCACCGCCTCTTCGTAAGCGGCGTTGGGGCTCACCCAACTGCTGTTCACCTTGGCTTCCCTAAGCGCCTTGATCATGTACTCCCCGATCCGCTCCCGATAGCGGTCCAAGGCGGCGGCGTCCGGGTCGATCATCGGCCAGGTGCCGATCAGGGTCTGGTAGAACAGGTATTGCTCGTTTCTGTCCGGGACCGCCTGGTTGTCCAGGACAACCGCCTTGGACTTGTTGATCCGCCTCCAGGTCGCCAACGATTTCTGCCAAAGTTGCGGCAGCTCGGAGAGCGCGTCGATCCTGGTCCTGACGTCCTCGCCGCGTTTGGAATCGTGGGTGGCGGAGGCGATCATGGCATGGGGAAACGCCTTCAAACGCTCCAGGTTCTGGCCGTGAAACGCCTCCATGGTGGTGCCGAACCTGCCGGGCATGCCCCCCACGTCGTTGAGCGAGACCAGGCGGTTGTACACGTAGAAAGTGGTGTCCTCCATCCCCTTGGCCATCACCGGGCCGGTGATCTGCTGAAAGCGCATGGCGAAGTTGAGCCAGGCGATCCGGTCGCTCTCCAGGGCTCGCTCCGGCGACCTGAGCAGCAGCACGTCCCGGACGAAATCGAAGATCGAGGCGTCGATGGCCGGGTTCTTGCGCTTCGCCTTGGCCACGGCGGCTTCGATGTACAAGACGTCCTTGTCGCGCACCGAAGCCGAGTTGGCATAGGTCCGGTACACCGGGAAACAGGCGATCACCTCGCCGATGGCGCGCGCCATGCTGTTCAGGGTGAAGTCGCGGGTCAGCCGGTCCCGCTCGGAAATCTTGTTGAGATTATGCGCCAGCATGTTCCCCTCGCCGGAGAGCGAGACCTGCATCACCAGCTTCTTCTTCTCGTAGGCCACCTCCGGGAAATCGGCCACCTCCCCCGTGAACCGGCGGTAGATGCCGTCGAAGACCCTGGCGTTTTCCGTGTCCACGAAGATGCCGTTCAGGCTGGCCAGGAAATCGTAACCGGTGGTGCCGAACACCGGCCACTGTTCCGGGAGCTGCTCCCCTTTCATCAGGATTTTCTCGCAGACGGCGTAGAAAGGCTTGTAGGCAGGATCGCGCTCCAACGCCTGCCGGTACCGATCCTCCCTCTCCTGCCGCTCGCGCGCCTTTTCCTCGACGCTCCCCTCGCCGGAATCGCTCCCGGCTGGGCCGGCGGTGAGCTGCAAATAGCTGCTTTTTTGCAGGCTCCGCAGATAGGAGATCGGGTCGTAGAGGCCGTCGACATGGTCGATTCTCACCCCGGTCACCTTCCCCTCGCGGATCAACCGGAACAGCAACTGGTGGGTCTGGTCGAAGACCGCCTGGTCCTCCATGCGGATGGCGGCCAGCCCGTTGATGTCGAAGAACCTGCGATAGTTGATCTCCTCGGTGGCCACCCGCCAGAAAGAGAGGCGGTACGCCTGTTCGCGCAGCAAAGCGTCCAGCAGGTCGAAGCTCGCCGGCTCTCCCTTGTTGCCGTTGAAGATGCGCACGTTGTCGCCGATGAAGGCCTCGATCTCCGGGCTCTCCTGGCAAAGTTGCCAGAGCCGTTTCTTGACGATCTCCTTCTCGCGGTGGCGCTCGCCCTGCTTTTCCGGGTCCGGTTCGCTCTGCGGGGGAAGGTGTTGCAGCGCGGTCTCGATGCTCAACAGCTCCAAAAGCGGCGGGGACTCCGGCGCAAGGCTCGCTTGCAGCTCCTCCAGGCGATGGCCGAGTATCTGCAGATAGCTCTTGGGCTCGACCGGGATTTGCAGGTCGTTGCTCTCGACGTAGAAAGCGCCTTCCCGAAACAGCAGGCGCAACCCGCCCCCCTCCAGCACCTTGCCGTACTGGTCGCCCAGAAAAGGAAGCAGCACCTTGCCGGTCAGCTCCTTTTTCACCGGCGCCCAATCGATGTCGAAAAAGCGGGCGTAGGGCGAACTCATGCCGTTTTCCAGCACGTCCATCCACCAGACGTTTTCGCTGCTTTCGATGCACATATGGTTGGGGACGAAGTCCAGGATATGCCCCATCCCCAGCCGTTGCAGCTCGTCGATCATCGCCTGGTAGCTTTGTTCGTCGCCGATTTCCCTGTTGAGGATGGTCTGGTTGACGACGTCGTAGCCGTGCACGCTGCCGGCTTTGGCCGCCAGATAGGAGGATGCGTACAGGTCGCTGATGCCGAGCTCGTGCAGGTAGCCGAGTATCCGGCCGGCATCGGCGAAGGTGAAGTTTTCGTTGAACTGGAGACGGTAGGTCGAGGTGGGTATTCTTGCCTTCGGCAACTGTTCTTGTGGCATGCTTCCCTCCCCTTTCACTAAACACAGCATCCCCCGGTCACCCCGCGGGCAGGACCGCTTCCAGGTTGAAACGGAAGGTCTCGCCCAGCTTCCTGAAGGCCTCCAGCCAGATGCCCGCCCCTTCCTCGCCTTTTTGCGACTTGGCGAGGTAGTCGGGATAGACGGTCTTGGCCAGCAGGTAATAGTCGTTTTGCACCTGCCAGAGCACGATCTGAACCGGGATCTCGTTTTTCAGATCCATGAACTTCTGAATCCTCGCCATCAGCTTCAGATCGGAGGGGTCCAGCGCCAAGGTACGCATCAGCTTTTCGGCATGACGCCTCAGGAAATATTCGGTATCGGGATCGACGGCCACCTGCCACTTCTTGAGATGGGAGGTGATCCGCTGCACCGCCTCGGCGTCGATATCCTCCTGGATAAGCGCCGCTTTTAACGCGGAGTTCAAGGCGGGACTCGTGGCGATGAGCAGCAGCGGCGGAGCGGGCATGCCGGTGTCCTGCACGAACTCCAGCAGGGATCGGTTTTGCTCGAACATGCCCTGAAAACTGGCAACGCTTTCCGCCAGATTCTTGTCGATGATGAGGTTCAGGATCTTTCGCTGCTCGTCCCGGAAGAGATTGGCGAGCGAATAGCTGTGCGTGCCGAAGTGCTTGTCCATGAGCGAGATCAGCTCGCTGTACATCCCCTTGTCGAAGCAGGCGCTCGCTTCCTCCTTCATGGCGGCGTAGCTCTCGGGGTCGCACAGGTTCGCGACCCCGCCCTTGAAATCGTGGCTCCCCAGACGCACGGCGCAGAAGGTGAGGCAGGTCTCCTCTTCGGTGATCTCCGAGGCGACGTGTATGCGCCCCATGGCGATGGAGGCGTCCTGCGCGGCAATCTTCGTGTACTCCTCCTTGGCGACGGCGTAGCAGTAAATCTGCGAGCGCTCCTCGTAATCCTCGAAAAGCGAGCTGAAGGCGTAGTGGGCGCCGACCCTGACCAGGTCCAGCCGGGTCGGCAGCACGAAGTGCTCGTAGATCCAGGCGCCGTCCTGGTTTTCCGGGATGTTGCTCTTGGCTTCCTTGAGCTTGCCCAGAAAGGCCTTTTCCACCCCCTTTTCCACCATTCCCTCGGAGAGCTGCAACGCGCGGCTGGCGTAGTCGATCACCTGCACCGTTTCCAGCCCGGAGAGCTCGTCGAAGAACCAGCCGCAGCTGGTGTACATCAACATGGCGTGACGCTGCATCTCCAAAAGCTTCAGGGCGGCGATTTTCTGGCCTGCATCCAGGTCGCCGGCGGCATGCCGGGCCAGGAAGCTTTCCGACTGCTCCATCTCGCGGTGCAGGATCACCTCGATGTAGGCGTCCCGCGCCTGCCAGGGGTCTTTGAAGAACTCCCTCCCCTTTTTATCGAAGCCCGCGGCCAGCCGGTCCCTCAAAAAGTCCAGCGCGGCGCGCAGCGGGGCGCGCCATTGCTGGTTCCAGTCCGGATAGCCGCCTGAGTTGCAGCCGCAGTCGCCGTTCCAGCGCTCGACGCCGTGAGCGCAGCTCCAGGAGGTCCGCTCGCGTATCTGGGCCTCGTACTGGGGAGGGAACAGCTCCAGGTACTCGCCGTAGTTGGTCAGTCGCGCCAGGTTGTTGCTCTCGATCTGGTTGAAAGCCGCGGCCAGCGCCATGTCTCCGAACTTTTGGTGGTGGCCGTAGGTCTCGCCGTCGGTGGCGATATGCATCAATTGCGGCCAGTCCCGCTCCTCGGAAAAGCCTCCCAGCAGCCGGTCGGCCAGGGCCTCGCCGCTCCCCAGCAGGTTTTCGAAGGCGACCGCCTGGGAGATCGGCCCGTCGTAAAAGAAGATGGTGATGCTCCGCCCGGACGGGAGCTGGCAGAGATAGGCGCGGGTCGGATCCAGGGATTCCTCGGTCCACTCCTCGTCGCCGATTTTCCTGAAGCTCGCTCCCTGGTGCGGCGCCAGAATGGTGTACTTGATCCCCAATTCTGCAAGGATGTCGAGGGTTTCCAGGTCTACCGCGGTCTCGGCCAGCCACATCCCTTCCGGAAAACGCTGGAAGCGCGACTCGAAATCCTTGATCCCCCAGATCGCCTGGGTGCGTTTGTCGCGGGTGTTGGCCAGCGGCATGATCATGTGGTTGTAGACCTGGGCGATGGCGGCGCCGTGCCCGGAGCGCCACTCCATGCTTAGCCGGTCCGCGTCCAGAATCGCCCGGTAGACCTCGGGAGCGGCCAACTCCATCCAGGAGAGCACCGTGGGGCCGAAGTTGAAGCTCATCTTGGCGTAGTTGCTGGTAATGTCCATGACGCGCTGCTCGCCGTCCAGGATGCGCGAGGCCGCGTTGGAGGCGTAGCACTCGGCGGTGATCCGCTCGTTCCAGTCGTGGTAGGGGGCGGCGGAATCCTGGAGTTCGACCGCCTCCAGCCAGGGATTCTCGCGCGGCGGTTGGTAGAAGTGGCCGTGGACACAGACAAAGCGTTCGGGGGCTTGCTCCATGTTATCCTCCTATGTTGCTGCCGGCGTAAACCAGCACGTTGTAAGGGTTGATGACGACGGCGCACTCGCCTGCCGGATCGGTCGCCGCGAGCCTCCCCGGCGCGACCTCCCCCGTCCCCTGCCACTGCTGCGAGGAGGAGTCGAGAAGCTTTTCCCAATCTCCCCGAGGCAGGCTGAGCGCCACTTCCTCTTTGATGTTGCTGAAGCTGAACAGGCAAAGAGAGGCGCCTGCTTCCGCCTGCCTCCTGATCGCCAGCACCTTTTGCCTCGGGAAACCGATCACCTCGATCCGCTCCCGCTGGAACACCTGCAAGGCCGGCAGCGTGCGGCGCAGCGCCAGCAGTTGCCGGTAGAACTCCAGGATGACCGCCTGCTCGGCCTCCCGCTTCGCGCTCAGGTCGATCTTCGACTCCCAAAAGGTCGCCTCCGCCGAGGGATCGGGGATCTCCCCCTCGCAGATGCCGGAGGCGTGCTCTTCGTACTTTCCCTTGCGCACCGCCTCGATCAGCGCCGGGTCCGAGAGGTGCACGAAATAGTGAAAGGGCGCCCTCTCGCCGTATTCCTCGCCCATGAACAACAGCGGCAGGTAAGGAGAAAGGATCACCACCCCGGCCGCCAGCAGCAGTTTCTCCAGCGACTGGTTGGCGCTCAGCCGGTCGCCGCACCTCCGGTTGCCGATCTGGTCGTGATTTTGGCTGAAGACCACGAACTGCGAGCCGGGGCGCCCCTGAGCCGAGCCGCCGTGACGGCGCCTGCGAAAGCGCGAATACTGGCCGGTGTAGACGAAGGCCTCGCTGTAAGCCTTGACCATTTGGCTGAACTGGCCGAAATCCTCGTAATAGCCGGTGGTTTCGCCGGTCAAGAGGGTGCGCAGCGCATGGTGGAAGTTGTCGCACCACTGGGAGTCGATGCCGTAGCCGCCGATCTCGGGGGGGGTGATCAGGCGCGCGTCGTTGGTGTCGTTCTCGGCGAAGAGATAGACGCAGCGCCCCATTTTCTCGCGCAGGCAATGCACTTCCTCGGCGAGCCGCTGCAGGAAGTGCTTGGGGGTCTGATCGAAGATCCAGTCGACCGCGTCCAGCCGCAGGGCGTCGACGTGAAACTCGTGGAACCAGTAAAGTGCGTTATTCAGGAAATATTCCGTCACCGGGTCGCTGTCGGGGCCGTCGAAATTAATGGCCCCGCCCCAGGGCGTATGGTATTTGTCGGCGATGTAATGACCGAATTCGCCCTGATAGCACCCTTCGGGGCCGAAATGGTTGTAGACCACGTCCAGGATGACGGCGAGCCCCTTGCGGTGGCAGGCGTCGACGAACTGCTTCATGCCGCCTGGTCCGCCGTAGCTGTGCTGCGGGGCGAATGGGTACACCCCGTCGTATCCCCAGTTGCGGTTGCCCGGGCACTGCGACACCGGCATGAGTTCCACCGCCGTAATGCCCAATTCGACCAGGTAATCGAGAAAACCGATGGCCGCCTGGAAGGTCCCCTCCTTGCTGAAGGCGCCGACGTGGAGCTCGTAAATGCGGAACTGCTCCAGCGGGATGCCGGTCCAGCCGTCCTCTTGCCAGTTGAATGAATCGGGATCGACCACCTGCGAGGCCTCGTGCACCCCTTCCGGCTGAAAGCGCGACGCCGGGTCGGGACGCGCCGGTCGGTCGTCCAATTTATAGAGATAACGATCGCCGTCGCCGACGCCCGGGATGGTCACCGAAAAATAACCGAATTCCTCCGGCTGCATGACCGACGCGCCGGGAGCCTTGCCGGAGAGCATGAGCACCGACGCGGTTTTCGCCTTGGGTGCCCAGACCCTGAAGCGGGTCCCCTGGTTTTTCAGTACCTTTGCGCCCAGATCCAACTGCCATCCTGCCGACGTCATGACTACCTCCTGCCTGCCCGACTGAACCTTGTCTCGCTGTTGCTTTTGCAACTCCAGTCCTAAATAACGCTTAAAGATACTTGATGTTCATCTCCTGTCAACGGGTAGGCCGGCATTCTTTAGGCTGCTGTAGAAAGCAGCTACCGAGACTACATTAGCACTCGCCAACACTATCTGGCGTCGCTGTGATAGACTGTTGCCTGAAAAATAGGAGACCCGTCGATGAGCCTTGATGAATACGAAAAGAAAAGAGAGCTCACTATGACTCCGGAGCCTCCGGCGGACAGGCACAAGCCCGACAAGGTACTGCGTTTCGTAGTCCAAAAACACGCTGCATCCCATCTGCACTACGACTTCAGACTGGAATTGGACGGCGTACTTAAAAGTTGGGCCATTCCAAAGGGTCCAACCCTTGATCCATCAATCAAGCGACTGGCGATGATGGTCGAGGACCACCCCTATGAGTATCGCAACTTCGAAGGCATCATTCCCAAGGGGAACTACGGCGCCGGAGAGGTGCTGATCTGGGACGAAGGCACCTACCATGCGCCGGGGGCCGGCGACGCGGGCGCGGGCGAAGAGCAATTGCGCAAAGGTCTGGAAAAGGGGGATCTGAAATTCGTGCTCGACGGGCACAAGCTGAAGGGCGAGTTCGCGCTGGTGAAGATAAAGAGCGGCAAGGACAACAGTTGGCTGCTTCTGAAAAAGAAAGATCAATACGCCACCGAAGAAGAGATCACCGCGCAGGACAGCTCCGTAGTCAGCAAAGCGACCATCGAAGATCTCAAGGAAATTAATCCATCCGGAAGGCAAGCTGACAAGGAACGGGCGACCAAGAACAAGGCCCAGACGCAGCCTGACAACGAACCCGTCGGCAGGCGCGGCAGCCCGCCGGATGGCGGAAACGCCCTCGAGCGCGGCAACGCTCCCGAGCGCAGCGCGCCGCCGGATGACGAGCTTGCCTCGGCGCGCCGCAAAAAGGCGCAGGCCGCGGCACCTGCCGCGCCGATGCCCCGGGACGTTCGGCCGATGCTCGCAACCTCGGTCAAGGAACCCTTCGACGACCCCGATTGGATCTTCGAGATCAAGCAGGATGGCTATCGCTGCCTTGCTGAAATAAATCGCGGCAAGGTGCTGATTTATTCCCGCAACAACCAGTCCTTCAACCAGAGGTTCGCCGCCGTAGCCAAGTCACTGGCAACCATAGAGAGGGATGCGGTATTCGACGGCGAGATAGTCGCGCTTGACGAACGGGGGAGATCATCGTTTCAGATATTGCAAAACAACCAACGAACGGGCGAAGGCAACATCTTCTACTTCCCCTTCGATCTGCTCTACCTGGACGGCAGGGATCTGCGCACGCTCCCTTTGCTCACCAGGAAAGAAATACTCAGAGAGTTGTTGCCGGAACTGCCCAACATCAAGTACAGCGATCACATAGTCGAGTACGGCAAGGATTTCTTTCAACTGGCCCTGGAGAACAATCTGGAAGGGATACTTGCCAAACGGGGCAGCAGTCCGTACCAGGCGGGGAAAAGAAGCAAGGATTGGTTGAAGATGAAGATACGGTTCGAGCAGGAAGCGATCATCTGCGGCTTTACCGAACCAAGGGGGAGCAGAAAGAACTTCGGCTCACTGGTGCTGGGGGTCTACGAGAGCGACGAGTTGACCTTTATCGGTCTTGCCGGCGGCGGCTTCGACGAAAGAGGATTGCGCGAGATGCACGCCAAGTTGCAGTCGCTGGTTCAGGGGCATTCCCCCTTCAAAGAACGGGTCAAGACCGATATGCCGATCAAATGGGTCAAACCGTTGCTGGTTTGCGAGGTCGAATTTTCGGAATGGACCGACGAACGGCTCATGCGCCAGCCGATTTACTTGGGTCTCAGAGACGACAAAGATCCCCGGCAGGTGGTCAGGGAAGAGTACTCATCCAAGGCGCAACCGACAGCGGAGATAGCAGATTCCAGGGCGGAGATTGCAGATTCCAAGGCGGAGATTGCAGATTTCGGCGACACGAAAACGGAAGCTTTGGAACCTCAATCAATAGATGAGAAGCCGAAAGATAAAGTGCTGGTAATTGGCGGAAACAGGCTTGAGCTTACCAATCTGAACAAGATTTTTTGGCCGGAAGAAAAATATCGTAAAGGCGACGTTATCGACTATTACCGGAAAGTGGCGCGCAGCATTTTGCCTCATCTGGAAGATCGACCGGAATCGTTGTACCGCACTCCTAACGGCATAGGAAAGGCGGGCTTTTTTCAAAAAGAAGCCGGAGAACTGCCGCCGCCCTGGATAAAGACCAGGGAGATTTTTTCGAAGCACGTGGACAAAAAAATAAAATACTTCGTCTGTCAGGACGAGGCGACGCTGGTCTACATGGCGAACCTCGGCTGCATCGAAATCAACCCGTGGCTTTCGAGTCTGCAGAGCTTGGACTATCCCGATTATTGCGTCATCGACCTCGATCCGGAGGACATCGGCTTCGAAAAAGTAATCGAGACGGCGCTTGCTGTGCGCCAAGTATTGGAGCAGGCAGGCGTCCGGAGTTTTCCGAAAACCTCAGGCGCGAGCGGCATGCACATCTACATTCCTTTAGGCGCTCAGTACGATTACCAGACCTCGGAGAATTTCGC
The DNA here is from genome assembly GCA_903925075.1 of uncultured Geobacter sp. Classification (GTDB taxonomy): domain Bacteria; phylum Desulfobacterota; class Desulfuromonadia; order Geobacterales; family Geobacteraceae; genus Geomonas. Next base: position 36,224 of record CAIYDQ010000283.1, on the reverse strand, counting down.
CCATCTGATCGCGACCATGGTTCATCGCCTGCTGCCCGACTTCACCAGCCTGCTGAGAAATCCGCAGAAGCGGCAAAAGAAGGTCTACCTCGATTTCCTGCAGAATAAGGCCGGGCAGACGCTGGCCGCGCCCTACAGCATTCGTCCCCGGCCCGGCGCCACCGTCTCCGCCCCGCTGAAGTGGGAAGAAGTGAAGCCAGGCCTGGAACCGGGGCAATTCACCATCGAGAACATGCCGGCGCGCCTGGAGCAACAGGGAGACCTATTCCTGGGAGTACTCGGCCAAGGCATAGATATCGCCCGCTGCATCGAGAAGCTGGAATAGCAGTTAAACGCCGCATAAACTAGTGCTTTATAAGGCGCAACTGCATGTGCTATACTGATTTTGGTGAAAATTAATTAATCTTGGAGGTGAAACGACATGCTACGTTGGGCGTTGATATTTTTCATCATATCCATCGTTGCGGCGTTTTTCGGTTTTGCCGGCGTCGCCTCTGCGGCGGCTGGAATTGCAAAACTGCTCTTCTACTTATTCCTGGCTGTGGCAGCTATTTTGCTGATAGTCGGCCTGCTTGCCGGTCGAAGCATCATCCGATGAACGTCCGGCTTGGAGATGTAAATCCACAAAAACCAGCATAAAGGCGGCCAAAAGCCGCCTTTATTTGTAATCGGCTGAACCTTGTGGGGAAGCCGGGACTTCACCCAACCGAACTGCGGCGTGTTCAGCGCCGGCATCTGCACCATGGTGATGTGCACCTTGCTGCGCTGGTGCCGCAACTCGCAGCGAAGCGAGTCGGTGAAGCCGCGAACGCCGTGCTTGGCGCCGCAGTAAGCCGATTGGCCCGCATGTCCCCGCAATCGCGGCGTCATCGTCCAAGTCGGCTCCGCGCTTTCAGAGCGCAGCATCCCGCTGCGCGTCTTCCAGCACCAGGGAATATCGAACGGGTCCCGGCCGGCAACGACCGCGGCAAGCTTCCCCCGGATCAGGCGGGCGGCCGCGGCGTCGGCGTAGCTGTAGCCCATCCCCGTCGCCCCGCCGCCGGAAACGTGCGCGACCACCATGGTGGTCGCGTCCCAACAGTAGGTCCCGTCCGATTCGGGTTGCTCGGTCGGAATACGGTAGGCATCGACCTCGACGTGATCGATGGTTGCAGGTTTTCTCATGGCCGTTGCCCCCTATCCCGGACTGAGCGATCGAGCGTTACGGCTTGTTTTCCTTGGCATCGCTTCTGGAAAGCAGGGTCGACATCATCTGCTTGGCCGACTGCTTGACGATGCCGCCCAGGTTCGGATCGCCCTTGAAGAGCGAGGACATGAACCCCTTGGCCTGCTCGAAGGTGATGTGCGGGGGAAGCGGCGGGACGTCGGGATCGCAACGGGCGTCGATCACCACCGGCGTGTTGGCGCCGAGGGCGGTCCTCCAGGCGGAGGCGATCTGCCCGGGATCGTCCAGCTCGATCCCCTGCAATCCCAGCATCTCCGCGTAACGCGCATAGGGAAAGTCGGGGACGTCCTGCGATCCGGCGAATTTGGCGTCGCCGTTCATTACGCGCTGCTCCCAGGTGACCTGATTCAGGTCCCTGTTGTTCAAGACCAGGATGACCAGGTGCGGGTTGCTCCAACTCCGCCAGTTCTTGGCTATGGTGACCAGGCAGCTGTTGCCGAGCATCTGCATGGCGCCGTCGCCCACCATGGCGATGACGGTCCTTTCCGGATAGTCGATCTTGGCCGCGGTGGCGTAGGGGACGCCGGGGCACATGGTGGCGAGCCCCCCGGAGAGCGAGGCCATCATGCCGGAGCGCACTTTCAGATCGCGCGCGTACCAGTTGGCGGCCGATCCGGAATCACAGGTGAGGATGCAGTTGTCCGGGAGCTGCGGGGAGAGCTCCCAGAAGAGACGCTGCGGGTTGATCGGATTGGCGGGAATCATCGCCCGCGCCTCCATGATCTCCCACCACTCGCGCACGTTCTTCTCGATGCCGTCGCGCCACTGCCGGTCGCCCTTCTTTTGCAGCAAGGGAACCAGCGCCCTCAGGGTCAGCAGGGAGTCGCCCTGCAGGTTCACCTCCATCGGGTAGCGCAACCCCAGCATGCGCGGGCTGATGTCGATCTGCACCCCGCGCGCCTGACCCTCCTTGGGGAGGAATTCGCAATAGGGAAAGCCGCTGCCGACCATCAGCAAGGTGTCGCAATCCATCATCATTTCCCAGCTCGGCTTGGTGCCCAAAAGTCCGATGGAACCGGTGACGTAGGGGAGATCGTCGGCCAGCACGGCCTTGCCCAGGAGCGCCTTCGCCACCCCCGCGCCCAGCAGCTCGGCGACGATGGCGACCTCTTCCTCCGCTCCCAGCGCCCCGGCGCCCACCAGCATGGCCACCTTCTTCCCGGAATTGAGCACCTCTGCCGCCCGGCGCAGGTCCTCGCGGTTGGGGACCACGTCCGGCCTGCTGAAGCCCAACCCGGTGAAGGTCGTGCCGTGCTTTCGATCCGGCGAGGCGACCGCGTCCAGCTCCTGCACGTCGTTGGGGAGGATGATGCAGGTGACGGTCCTCTCGGCCAGGGCGATGCGCAGCGCGCGGTCGACCAGGTGCCGGATCTGCGAAGGGTTGCTGGCCATGTGCACGAAATGGTGCGCCACGTCCTTAAAGAGCGAGATCAGATCGATCTCCTGCTGGTAATCGGCGCCCAGCGCGGAGCTGGCCTGCTGACCAATGATCGCCACCACCGGCTGATGATCGAGCTTCGCGTCGTAGAGTCCGTTCAACAGATGAATGGCGCCGGGGCCGGAGGTCGCTATGCAGACGCCCACCTCGCCGGTGAATTTGGCGTGGGCGCAGGCCATGAAGGCCGCTTCCTCTTCATGCCGGGCCTGAATGAATTGCACCTTCTCCTTTTCCCGGCTCAGCGCCCCCATCACGCCGTTGATGCCGTCTCCGGGGTACCCGTACACCTTGCGCACTCCCCAGTCAAACAGTCGCTGCACCAAATAATCACTGGTCGTCGTTGTCATGAGACCTCCACTCAAAAAGATTTATTAACGCTAATTTTTGACCCATAGAAGTCTAGGAGAGAGCCGGCGTTTGTCAACAGCGGCTCTCTCCCGGTATTTTCCGAACGACTTGACAACGCTTCGTTCCTTGATAAACAAGATTAGGATTTTTTTATGCGACGTTCATTTGAAAGACCCAAAGAATTTGCAGTCGTAACCGGCTCAGAATACACATCTTTTTAATCTGCGGCTTTCCGCGTTCAAACCGCTTCATGAGAATTCACGAGTCTCCGCCGTTCTGCCGAGGATATAGTCGATGCCCAAGATGACCAGACGCACTTTCATGTGGCTTACCGGAGGGAGCAGCATCGCTCTGGCCTCCAACGCGCCCCGAAAGATGGTCAACCAACTGATCCCGCAGGTGATCCCGCCGGAGGACATCCGGCCGGGGGAATGGGAGCTCTTCGCCACTACCTGCCGTGAGTGCCCGGCCGGCTGCGGCATGCATCTGTGGCACCGCGACGGGCGGGTCACCAAGGCGGAAGGAAACCCGGCCCATCCGGTGAACCAGGGCGGACTCTGCGGCCGCGGACAATCTTCCCTACAGGGACTTTACGATCCGGACCGCGTGCAAAAGGTTTTGTACCGGGCCGAAGGGCAAAAACCGCAACCCAGTTCATGGGAACAGGCTCTGGCTGCCATCGCGGCCAAGCTGGCGGCGGGCGGGAAAGTCGCCGTATTGTCCAGCCTGCAGACCGGGGCGCTCGCCGAGGTGATGCAGCGTTTTGCCGGCGCCTTCGGCTCCGACCGGTTGCTTTTTTACGAGCCCTTCAATTACGAGCCTTTGAAAGCCGCTCATCAGCAACTATTCAACCTGCCGGTGGTCCCCAGCTATCGCCTGGCCGAGAGCGATTTCATCCTGAGCTTTGCCGCCGATTTCCTGGAGACCTGGATATCGCCGGTCTCCTTCGCCGCCCAGTTCGCCAAGATGCATGGCTACCAGGGTGGCGACCGCATGAACAGGATGGTCTACGTGGGACCGCGTCTGTCGATGACCGCTGCCAACGCGGACAACTATATTCAGGTGCCGCCGGGCCAAGAGCGGGTAGTGGCCGCCTCCATGCTGAAGATCATCGTCGAGCGCGGCTGGGCCAAACGGGATCTCTCCGCGGTCAGTCCGGCAATCGACGCGCTGGTCGCCGCAGCCGGTCCGGTTCCCGGCGTCGCGGAGGAAACCCTGGTGCGGTTGGCCAGGTCCTTCACCTCGGCGCGCGCCAGCGTGGCGCTGGCCGGCCCGATGGCGGCAACCGGCGCCGTCGCCGCCGACACGGCGGCCTGCACGGCCCTGCTCAATTACGCGGCGGGACGCATCGGCGAGACGGTTGATTTCTCGCGCCCGCACGCGCTGAGCAGGACCGCTCGGGAGGCGCAACTGCAAGGCTTCTTCGCCTCTCTGGGAGCGAACGACATCCTCTTCGTGCACGACACCAACCCGAGTTACAGCCGCGTCGGCGCCGCCGCCCAAATAAGCAGGGCCGGAACAACCGTGTACCTGGGCAGTATGCTGGACGAAACGGCGCAGCAGGCCCACTGGTTTTTGCCGGTCGATTCGCCGCTGGAGTCCTGGGGCGACTACGAGCCGGAGGCGGGCCTGCAGGGGCTGATGCAGCCGACCATGAACAGGCTTTACGACAGCCGCGCGGCCGGCGACGTCTTTTTAGCGCTGGCCCGACAGGCGGGAAGACCTTTGACCAGGCCCGGCCTCGGCGAGCCGGTCGCCGACTTCGCCGCCTGGCTCAGGCAGCGATGGAACGCATTGGGCCGGGAGACCGGAGCCGCCGGCCAGGAAGCCTTCTGGACCCGAGCACTGCGCGACGGCGGTGCCTGGAAGAGCTCCCCCGCTGGCCCGGCAGGGCCGATGAACCTGTCCGCAACCGCCCGGGCATTGAGTTTCGCGCTCCCGGCCACAGTGCAAACGGCCAAAGAGGGCCTTCCCGCCAAAACCGAGCTTGCCGAGCTTTGGCCGTGGCCCTCCATCATGACCTTTGACGGGCGGCTGGCAAACCGAGGCTGGCTCCAGGAAGCGCCCGATCCGATCAGCTTCCTGGTATGGGGGAACTGGATCGATCTGCATCCGAGCAAGGCGGCGGCGCTGGGCCTTGAGGAAGGGGATGTGGCGGAATTGTGGACGGCGTCGGGTTCGCTGGCCGCCCCGGTGCGGATCAGTCACGAAGTGAGCGAGCAGGTTGCGGCCGTCGGTTTTGGGCAGGGGCACCAGGCGCTGGGTCAGAACGCGCGCGGCATCGGAGCCAATGCCTTTGCCCTTATGGGAGCGCCGCCGGAGGGTTCCATGTTCGGCGTCTGCCGGATCAGCCGTGCGCCCCGAAACGCCTTGCAAACGCTCACCCGCACCGCCCCCAGCAGAGAACAGTTCGACCGCGACATCGTCCAGTGGCTGCCGCTTTCCACCCTGAGCAGGATGCAGCCGGGAGCCGGCGACAGGCTGACGCTCCCCCTGCCCGAGGGATACCGGTCGGACAAGGACATGTACCCCAAGCGCGAGTACGCCAAGCACCGGTGGGCGATGGTGATCGATCTGCAGCGCTGCATCGGCTGCGGCGCCTGCGCCGTCGCCTGTTACGCGGAGAACAACATTGCCGTGATCGGCAAGGAGAAGGTGGCGGGCGGGCGCGAGATGGCGTGGCTGCGGGTCGCGCCCTATCGGAAGCCGGGCAAGGAGCTGCGCTACAGTTGGCTGCCGCTTCTTTGCCAGCATTGCGACGCCGCGCCGTGCGAGCCGGTATGTCCCGTGTTTGCGGCCATGCACAACGAAGAAGGGTTGAACGCGCAGATCTACAATCGCTGCATCGGCACGCGCTACTGTTCCAACAACTGTCCCTACAAGGTGCGCAGGTTCAACTGGGTCAACATCCAGTGGAGAAAGCCCCTCGATCTGCAGTTGAACCCGGAAGTGACCGTGAGGACGCGGGGCGTCATGGAGAAATGCACCTTCTGCGTGCAGCGCATCCGGCAGGCCGAGTATCGCGCCGTGCGGGAGAGGCGGGCCATACAAGATGGGGAGATTCAACCCGCCTGCGCCCAGTCCTGTCCGACGAGAGCATACACTTTCGGCGACCTGCTCGACCCCGAGTCGCAGGTGAGCAAACTGACACGGAACGACCCGCGCCGCTACCATCTGCTGGAAGAGCTGAACACGAAACCGGCGGTGACATTTTTACGAAAAATAGATATCGACAGGGATTGAACGGCACAACGATTAAAAACGAGGCATTTAACAGGGATAGAACAGATACAGGGGATAACGGCAAAGATACAAACAGGCTTGGGGTAAAAACGAAACAAAACGAAACAAAACGAAGCGAAACGAAGCGAAACTAGAGACGAGACGAGGTGAGCGTCATGATTCGTGAGGAACTTACCCGTCAGATTCTCAAAGCTTGCTTTGAAGTCAGCAACGAACTTGGCTGCGGTTTTATTGAGTCGGTATATTTGAAGGCTTTAGTAATAGTGCTGGCGCAGGACGGTCTAAAAGCTCAGACGCAGACACCGCTGACAGTCAGGTTTAGAGGACAGATAGTAGGCGATTTCCTGGCCGACATAATCGTAGAAGACACCGTGTTGTTAGAGTTAAAAGCGACGAAAGCCCTAAGGCCCGAGCATCTTGCGCAGATATTGAACTACCTGAAAGCGACAGGAATCGGCATCGGTCTCTTGGTAAATTTCGGCACCCCCCGACTAGAATATCGTCGTTTCGACAACCTGTTTAAAGCGAGTTCGCTTGAGCAAGGGGAACACGAGCAATCCTACGTGTAAATGGCTTTGGTTTTACCCAAAGTCTTAAGCTGTTGAAGTTATCAGGTTGTTATCCCCTGTATCAGTCTTATCCCTGTTAAAAGGCCTTTGACTTGTTTTTATCCCTGTTAAGCCCCACATCCCGGAGAAATATGTGTCAGATCCCAGTTACGCAGAAATAAACGACGACGTTTTGGGCGCGATGCAAAAGCCTCGCGGCCCCTTCTACTTCGCCGTCGCCTTCCTGGCCGCGCTGATCGGTTGGGCGGGCCTCTGCTGGATGTACCAGGTGCAATTCGGCATGGGGGTGTCCGGCCTCAACCGCCCGGTCGGCTGGGCGGTCTACATCACCAACTTCGTCTTCTGGGTCGGTATCGCCCACTCCGGCACCCTGATCTCGGCCATCCTCTACCTGCTGCGCGCCAACTGGCGGGACGCGGTCTCCCGCTCGGCCGAGGCGATGACCATCTTCGCCATCATGACCGCCGGACTCTTCCCGCTGGTCCACCTGGGCCGACTGTGGGCCGCCTACTACATCATCCCCTACCCTTCCCAGCGCCAGATCTGGCCGAACTTCGTGAGCCCCCTGGTCTGGGACGTCTGCGCGGTCAGCACCTACTTCACCGTGAGCCTGATCTTCTGGCTGGTGGGCCTGATCCCGGACATGGCCGCCGCGCGCGACCGCTACCTGGAACTGCTCGGCCCCGACCACCTGCGCACCAGGATCTACCGCGTCATGGCCCTCGGCTGGTCCGGCTCCGGCAACCAGTGGCATCACTACGGCCGCTCCTACCTCTTCTTCGCGGCGCTGGCCACGCCGCTGGTGATCTCGGTGCACTCGGTCGTCTCCTGGGACTTCGCCATGAGCCTGCTCCCCGGCTGGCACAGCCCGATCTTCCCCCCCTACTTCGTGGCCGGCGCCATCCATTCGGGCCTCGCCATGGTGCTCACGCTACTGATCCCGATGCGAAAGCTCTTGCGCCTGGAGCGGCTGATCCATCTGCACCACTTCGAGATGCTCGCCAAAACCATCATCCTCACCGGCAGCATCGTCGGCTACGCCTACGGGGTCGAGGCCTTCATCGCCTGGTACTCGGGAGACCTGATCGAATGGCAGTTCTTCAAGTGGCGGATCCTCGGCCCAGCCGCCTGGATGTACTGGCTGTGCGTGATCTGCAACGTGCTGATTCCCATGCTCTTCGTGTTCAAGAAGATGCGCACCCACATCCTCGCCCTGTTCGTCATCTCCCTGCTGGTCAACCTCGGCATGTGGTTCGAGCGGCTGATGATCATCTTCACCTCGCTCGCCCACGACTTCCTGCCGCAAAACTGGGGGAGCTATCTCCCCACCTGGGTGGAACTGAGCATCACCCTGGGCTCCTTCGGGTTCTTTTTCTTCTGGTTCTTCGGCTTCAGCAAACTCCTCCCCACGGTCCCCTTGAGCGAGTTGAAGGGAAGGATCGCCGACGAGCAGATCGTCGCCACCGGCTGCTGCGCGACCCGGGTGCGCCAGCGCATCGACGCCGGATACCCGAGCGTGCTGGCCGTTTTCTCCAATGCCGGGCGCCTGGTGGCGGCGGCCAAAGCCTGCTGCGACGCGGGATTTCAGGTGATGGAAACCTTCTCGCCGGTGAAGATCGAGGTGCTGGACGAGGTGCTCAAGCAGCCCAAGAGCCCGGTGCGGCTCTTCACCCTGATAGGCGCCGTCGCCGGTCTGGCCGGCGGTTTCTGGCTTGCCATCGGCACCGCCCTGGTCAATAGCCTGGTGGTGGGGGGAAAACCGCCGGTGTCGCTGATCCCCTTTTGCGTGGTCGGCTTCGAGGGGACCATTCTGCTGGGAAGCGTCGGCAACCTGATCGGCCTGGTCGCCTGCGCGCGCCTGTTCCGATTGGAGACCGCCCCCTACTACGACCCGCGCTTCAGCCGCGACAAGTTCGGTTTGCTGGTAAGCTGCGGCGCCGGCCAGATCGAGCAGTTGCAAGGTCTCCTGTCGCCGACCGACCCGGAGGAAATCCATGTCCACAACTGAACCGGGAAATCGCCGGTCGCCGGGTGCCACCCTGCTCTGGCTGCTCCTCGCCGTGGGCGGCTGCGGCCTTTGGCTCGTGTTCCTGAACGGGGCGGAGCCGGCGCGCGCCTGGCGCGCGCTGCTGATCAACTTCCTATTTTTCAGCTCCTTCTCCGGCGGCTTGATCGTGTGGCTGGCCGTGGTCGGCACCTGCAACGGCCGCTGGCACCTCAGCCTGGAAAGGATCGCCGCGGCCGGCATCTGCTTCGCCATCCCGTCGATCCTCGCCCTGATCCTGCTTTGGATCGGCAGCGCAGGCTGGTCCCCCTGGTACCTGGGGAGCTTCCACCAGGGGATCTGGCTCGACAACGCCTTTCTGTTCGGCCGCGACTTGGCGGCGCTGCTGATCTTTTGGGGCTGGGCCGGCTATTACCTGCTGCAGCGGCGCGGCGGCCCCGCCCGTCAATGCGGCGCCGTTCTCATCCTGATCTACGCCCTGGTCTTCTCGCTGCTCGGCTTCGACCTGGTGATGGCGCTCGATCCGCAATGGCACAGCAACCTGGCCGGCGGCTACTTCTTCATCTCCGGGCTCTATATCGCCGTCAGCGGTTGGGCGCTGCTCAGCGCCTGGCTCGGTCCGGCGCGCGCGGACCAACTGCACGACCTGGGCAAGCTGATGGTCGCCTTCAGCCTCATGACCACCTACCTGATGTACGCACACCTGCTTCCCTTCTGGTACGAAAACCTCCCCCGGGAGGTCCGTTTCCCGCTGCCGCGCATGCACAACGGGCAGTGGCGAGTGGTGAGCTATTTCCTTTTGTGCCTGGTCTATTTCGGACCGCTGCTGCTGCTCCTCACCGAGTGGTCCAAACGCAATCGCTGGCCGCTGGGGATCGTTTCGCTGCTGGTCCTGGCAGGCATGTGGGTGGAGCGTTGGTGGCTGATCGCTCCCAGCTTCGACCCGCTGGTCCGGCTCGGGCTGAGCGAGCTGTCCCTGGCCATCGGCTTCGTCGGCATGCTCGGCCTGGGCATGCAACAGTTCCACCGGCGCCTGCCCGAGCGTTATCTGCGGGAAGAGAACTGACATGGACAAAACCGCGGAACCCGACAACCGAGAACCTGAAAAAAGGACGCCGCGCTGGGCCAACGCCGCCGCGCTGGCGGTGCTGCTGTCGGTCGCGGCGGCGGCGCTGGTCTATCTCGACATCCCCTACCCGGTGGGATTCGGCCCGCGCCAACCCATCCCCTTCAGCCACCGGGTGCACGTGCAGGTGAAACGCGTCAGTTGCTTCATGTGCCACACCGAGGCGGCGCGCTCCTCGCGCGCCGGCATACCGCCGCTGCAGACCTGCCTTTTGTGCCACGCCCGCATCATCAGGAGCTATCCGTACATCGCCCAGTTGCGCGAGCAGTTCGCCCGGAATCAGCCCGTCGTCTGGCAGCGAGTGAACTGGCTGCCCGAATTCGTCTACTTCAACCACTCGATGCACATCCAAAGAGGCTTCGACTGCGGCAGGTGCCACGGCGACGTCTCTTCCATGGACCGCGTGGTCAAGGCCCGCAAATTCGAGATGGGTTTTTGCATCCAGTGCCACCGGGACAACAAGGCGACCCACGACTGCTTCGCTTGCCACAGGTAAATCGGGACAATTTATGATCAAGTTCATCGAAAAACCGCAAAGCGCAGCGCTCGCCTTCATGGTGGCCGGCGCCGTCTGGTTCGTGGTCGGGGCGCTCTACGGGATGGTCTCCGCCATCCACCTGGTCTCGCCCGAATTCTTCTCCAACATCCCCTGGCTGGTCTTCGGGCGGGAGCGCCCCATCCACGTCAACACCATGCTCTACGGCTTCGTCGGCACCATGCTGATCGGCTGCGGCCTGTACTACATGCCGGCGCTGCTGCGCACCAGGCTCTGGTCCGAGCCGCTCGCCTGGACCGGCTTTTTCCTCTGGAACCTGACCGTCGCCAGCGGCCCGCTCTGCTTTTCCTTCGGCTACACGCAGGGGCGCGAGTACAGCGAGTACGTCTGGCTGGCCGACGTGTCGCTGATGCTCTCGGTAGTCTGCATCATCTGCAACCTGGTGATGACCATCGTCAACCGCGCCGAGCAGCAGCTCTACGTCTCGGTCTGGTACTTCATGGCCGCCTTTCTCTGGACCGCGGGCAACTACCCGCTGGGCAACGTCATGTGGCACCCCGCCACCGGCGCCATGCCCGGCCTGATCGACTCCCTGTTCCTCTGGTTCTGGGGACATAACCTCCCCGGCCTGCTGATCACGCCGCTTGCCACCGGCGCCGCCTACTTCGTGATACCGCGCGCCACCAGGACGCCGCTCAACTCGCACACCCTGTCGCTCGTCGGCTTCTGGATGCTGGTGGCCCTGTACACCCACATCGGCGGGCACCACGTGCTGCAATCCCCGATCCCGAACTGGCTGAAGACGGTCTCGGTGGTGGATTCGGTCGCCATGGTCATCCCGGTTTCCATCGTGGTGCTGAACCTGTGGATGACGGCGCGCGGCGCAGGGGCGCGGGTCTGGGGAGATCCGGCGGCGAGGCTGGTGATGGGGGGCATCGTCTGGTACATCGTCACCTGCATCCAGGGACCGTTGCAATCGCTCCCCTTCCTGCAGCGGGTCACCCATTTCAACAACTGGACCGTGGGACACGCCCATATCGCCATGCTCGGCTTCGGAGGCTACATCGCGCTGGGCGCCATGTGGCATATCATCCCCATCGTCAGCGGGCGCGAGATCTATTCGCAAAAACTGGTGAGCCTGCAATTCGGGCTGCTCACCTTCGGCCTCACCGGCTTCTTCCTGGTGCTGACCGCCGCCGGCCTGATTCAGGGGAGCGCCTGGCACAACGGCGAGACCGTCTACCGCGTGCTGCCGGAATTGGCCCCCTTCATGGCCTCCCGCGCAGCCTTGGGCATCTTCATCCTCACCGGATCGCTGGTCGGGATCTTCAACCTCTTCATGACCCTGCGCCACGGCAGGGAGCTTGAGGTGCGGCAGTTGCAACGCGCGGAGGAAGCGGCATGAAGATGACGCCCGCCCTGCTGATAGTTGGCGCGCTGCTGGTCTTTTGGGCCTCCTCCTTCATCATCGTCGGCATACCGGCCATGACCATGAAGGAGATCCCGTCCGACGACTGGCGCCCCTTGAGCGCCGAAGAGGAGGCGGGGCATCGGCTCTACGTGCGAAACGGCTGCAGCTACTGCCACTCCCTCTTCGTGAGGACCAGCGACTGGGACATCGGGGCGGAGCGCATCGCGCAAAGCGGCGACTACGTCGGCCAGGAGCCGGCCATCCTGGGAAGCGAGCGGACCGGTCCCGATCTCTCCCAGGAGGGAGGCGAGCATCCCGACGATTGGCACAAGGCCCATTTCGTGAACCCGCGCTTCACCGGCCCCATCTCGCTGATGCCCTCCTGGGAGTTTCTCGGCGACAAGGAGATCGCCCAGTTGACCGCCTACGTGCAGGCGTTGGGCGGCAAAGCGGCCGACCTGCGCCAGAGCCGGCAAAAAAAGTGGAAGGCGCCCGCGATGGCGGCCTACGCGGCGGGAGCCGATCGAAACGTCGAGTGGCTGCACAGCGAAGTCCCCGAGCCCTGGAGGCGCATGCCCAACCCCTATCCGGCCACCGAAGCGGCACTGCAGCGGGGCAAGCGCATCTATCAGGAATTCTGCATCAACTGCCACGGGCCGATCGGCGACGGCAAGGGACCCGCGGCGCGCTACCTCGATCCGCCGCCGCTGAATTTCACCACCCTGCGCAGGCATCTGGTGGAGAACAAGTACATCGGCGGCATCTTCTATTACCAGATCATGAACGGCATAACCGGCACCGGCATGCCCTATTTCAAGAAGCAGCTGGAATCCGAGAAGATCTGGGACCTGGCCAACTACCTGGCGGTTTCCTTTCTCGGCTACACCGACGCGCAACTGGAGCCGCGCGGCATAGACGCCGCCTACGAGGGCGCCTGGCGGAACAGCCATCAGCCGCCCGGCCAAGAAGCGAAGTAGCAGGGTTTGGTAGGTCGCGTTGAGGCACGAAACGCGACGTTGCCATGATGGCAGCAGGTACCATGATGGCAGCAGCGCAACGTTGCGTTTCACGATGCACCCGTTCAACGCAACCTGCCAGTTTGCCAACCGCAAAGAGGACAGTAAAAAAATGAACAGCCCGTTGGAAGGAGCAGCCTTTTTATTCCTATGGATCGGCTTCTTGTTGCTGATGACCGGCAGCATCGCCGCCTTCTTTCTCTGGGCGATCCGCGCCGGCCAGTTTTCCGATCAGGACCAGGCCCGCTATCTGCCGCTAACCAGCGGCATCCCCGGTCCGAGCCCGGCGGCGTCCGCGGAGCGCGGACAGCGGCAACCGTACGAGAGGGCGCTGCCATGATGCTCTACCTCTACGTGCAACAGAACCAATGGATCGTGATGACGCTACTGGCCGGGGTGGCGCTGATGCTCGTTTTCTGCCTCACCTACCAGGCGATGTGGCTTCCCCGAGGGGCGGAGGAAAAGAGCGAGGTCATCAAGGTAAAGGACCTGCCGAGCCTTTTTGCCTGGCTGAAAAGCTCCGTCCCGTGGGTGATCATCCTGCTGGTTCTGATCTCGGTGGGCTTTGCGATTGCGACTGTGTTGGCCAAGGCGAGCAGACCGCCCAACTGGTGAGCCATATGGAAAATAAAAAGTGGTACGACGAGGAACAGGAACTCCCCTCCCCCTGGGAATGGGTGATCATCATCGTCTTCAGCGCCTCGATCATGGGCTATGGCTGGCTGGTGTACACCCTGGTGCCGGATGCGCCCAGACAGTGGGATTTCGGACAACTCCCGGATACCCCGGCCGAATATATCTATTCCACCGACGAGCCCGACCCGAGCAAGCAGCCGCCGCGCCAGATCACGCGGCTTCCCGAGGCGCAGCCTCAACGTCCCGTACCGGCCGAGAAGGCGCAGCGGGGGGAGAGACGATGAAGAAGATAATCGCGCTCTTGATCGTCATCCCGCCCCTGCTGTTTGCCGGGGTTTTCGGGTACGTGCTCTACAAAGGACCGCGCATGACGGTGCAACACCATATCCGCGAGTACCAGATGAGCATGCCGCCTCGCGTTCCCGGCACCGTCACCGTCGTTGCTCCCATCCGGCTCCCTTCCGAAGCGGAAGCGCCGAACCTTCGCAACCCGCTGCCGTCCACCGGCGAGAACATCGCCAGAGGCGGAGTTTATTACCAGTACTACTGCGTTTTCTGCCATGGCGACCGCGGCGACGGCGACGGCCCGGTCGGCCAGAGCTACATACCGACGCCAGCCGACCTCAATTCCGAAAAAGTCGCCGCTTACCGCGACGGCCAACTGCTCCGCAACATGCTCACCGGCAACGGCCACGAACCGGTGCTGGAGCGCGTGGTCCCGCCCGAACACAGATGGTACCTGGTGCACTTCCTTCGCTCGCTGCGAAAAGAACAACGTCAAAATCGTTAGCCACGGAGAGAATCTGAGAAGTTCGGAGAAATATTCGAGAAAAGATGAGCGGCAAGGACCGGTATGCACACCCTGACGCACTATTTCTGGTTCGGATTTTCCGGCGGCCTGCTCGCCTTCGCGCATTGCCTCGGCATGTGCGGCGGGTTCATGCTGCACCTTTCACAGGCCAAATCGGCGAAAGCTATGATCGCCGGCCAGTTGCTCTGGCAGACGGGGAAGCTGTCGACCTATCTGTTTTTGGGCGCGATGGCAGGCTACGCCGGCCGATTCCTGGAGTTGTTGTTGCTGAACAACGGCCTCTTTCAGAATCTGCTAAGTTACCTGGCAGGCGGCGTCATCCTGCTCATGGGCCTGAGCCTCTTAGGCCTGTTGCCGGTCCGCGCCAAAGCGGCGGAGAGCGTCGCCGCCGGCGCCTTGACCTCGCTGGGACGCAGATTTTTCGGGACGCCCTCGCCCGGCGGGGCGTTGGCCATGGGCATGGCAGCCGGCCTGCTCCCCTGCCCCATCGTACTGGCATTTCTCGCCTACTCCCTGCAATCCGGCTCGGTTTCCAAGGGGATCGTCACCATGGGCGCCTTGAGCCTCGGGACCATGCTGCCGCTGTTGATCTTCGGCGGAGCCAGCCATCTGGCGGGGGTTAAACTGCGGAACTGGGGACCGAAAGCCGGGGGGATCATACTGGTGCTGCTCGGCTTGGCAACCGCGCTCAGGGGCACCGCCGTCTGCCATCAGCTGCTCTGTTGCCCGCCCGGCTACAGCATGGTTAACCATAGGCATTAAATGAAAACGGCAGCGACCACTAAAAAAACGCGCAGCGCCTGCGCGCATTGCGGATTGCCCCTGACGGCAAGTTCCTCTTCTGCCGCTTGCAGTTCTTCCGCGCCGTGGCAGGCCGCGGCGGCCGACCTCTTCTGTTGCCACGCCTGCCGCATGGTTGCCGCCATCATCGGCAAGCACGAGCAGGGAGAGCATAGCTGGAACCTGCTGCGGCTCGGTTTCGGCGCGCTGCTCGCCATGAACGTCATGATGATCTCCCTGCTGCTTTACACCCAAAGCGTCGATCCGCCCACCGTCCCCGCCTTCCGCTTGCTGCTGCTGGCGTTATCCGCCCTCGCCCTGGCCATTTTGATGCCTCCCTTTCTCGCCGGGGCCGCCCGCGAACTGACCGCCAAAAGGTTGAGCCTCGATACCCTGATAGCCCTCGGCTCGCTGTCCGCCTTCTCGGTGAGCGCCTTGAACGTGCTGCACGGCACCGGCGAGATCTACTTCGACACGGCTACCATGCTCCCGATCCTGGTCACCGTGGGCAAGATCATCGAAGCCTCGGCCAAAACCCGCGCCGCGGATCTGCTCCGCAGCCTGGAATCGTTGCTGCCGCCAACGGCGCTGCGGGTCACCTCCTCAGGGACGGCCGAGGTGAGCCTCGACCTGCTGCGCCCCGGAGACCTGGTTCGAGTTCGGCCGGGAGAGCGAGTGGCGGTGGACGGCAGCATTATGGAAGGGACCAGCAGCATCGAAGAGGCGGCCTTCAGCGGGGAATTTCTGCCGCGAACATGCCGGCCGGGCGACCGGGTGATCGCCGGCACGGTCAACGGCGCCGGACCTCTGCTGTTGCAGGCCGAGAAAACCGGGGAAGAACTGCTGTTGCACGGCATCATCGACATGATCCAGGATGCCTGGCGCACCCCCTCCGGCGCCGAACGTATCGCTCAGCGAGCCGCGGCCCTGTTCATCCCGGCGGTGGTAATCATCGCAGCCGCAGCCATCCTCGGCTGGACCCTGTCCGGCGACGCCTCCCGTGGCTTGCTGAGCGCGCTGTCCGTGCTGGTGGCGGCCTGCCCGTGCACCATCGGTATCGCCACGCCGCTTGCCACCTCGTTGGCCATCGCCCGCGCGGCCAAGGCCGGCATCGTGGTTCGCGGCGGCGGCGCCATCGAGCGTTTAGCCTCGATCGACCTGGTCTTCTTCGACAAGACCGGCACCGTAACCCTCGGTTCTCCGGCCCTGCAGTCGGTAGTCTCGATCGACCCGCTGGTCTCAGCCCAAGAGCTGTTGGCAAGGGTAGCGGCCCTGGAAGAAGCCAGCGAACACGCGCTGGGGAGAGCGGCCGTCAAGGAGGCGAGGGAGCGCGGGATCAAGCCGGGCGTCGCTTCGCAGCTGGAAGTCTGTCCGGGAAGCGGCATCGGCGGCATGGTGACCTGGAGGGGAGTAGCCAAGAAAGTGGTCGCGGGGAGCGCGGCGTTCGTCGCCTTGGAAACCGACCGGCAAGCGGCGACGGGAAGCAGCAGCGCGATAGATGTGGCTTGGGATGGGGAATTGCGCGGTCGCTTGTTGTTCAGCGATCCGGTGCGCCCGGATGCCGCGCAGTGCGTGGAGGCGCTCGCCAAGCGCGGCGTCGCCAGCGTGCTCCTCTCCGGCGACGGGCGCTCGGCGGCGGCAGCCGTAGCCGAACAGGTAGGCATACTGATGGTGGACGCGCCGCGCACCCCGGCGGAGAAACGGGAGGCGATCTCCATCGCCAGCGCCGCGGGGCGGAGTGTCGCCATGGTCGGAGACGGCATCAACGACGCGCCGGCGTTGGCCGCGGCCCAGGCCGGCATGGCACTGGGCGCGGCGATGGATCTCGCCAAGCAGGCCGGCAACGTGGTCCTGCTCTCCGGGCAGCTCATGCAGATACCTTGGCTGATCGATCTCGGCAGGCAAACGGTGAAGATCGTCCGCGGCAACTTCGCCTGGAGCTTCGGCTACAACGGCCTAGCCCTGGCCGCAGCCGCGGCAGGATGGCTCCATCCGCTGCTGGCGGCGGCGGCGATGGTCGTCTCCAGCCTCACCGTGCTCGGCAACTCGCTGCGCATCGCGGCCTATCCAGATCCAGATCCAGATCCAGATCCAGATCCAGATCCAGATCCAGATCCAGATCCCGACCCCGGCCCCGCGCCTTCTGCGCTCGGATCAACTCATGAATGAGCCTCAGGAACCGCCATCGTCTCGCCGCCAACCTGGCGGTACTACTGGAAATCGAGTATGGCAAGCGGAGGCGGGTCGACAAACACATGAGATAATACACGATAACTTTGCAACAAAGTTGAGCATTTTTCCATTCATGAGACCTGTGATCAACCAGTTACGGCGAATTTCGGCGCGCCGAAATTGCCGTTTTTTTAATGACCGAGCCGACCACCTTGCAGCCGCAAAAGCCCCAATCCCACGCCCCGATTATTCGAGCGAGGCGCACGGTTCCTCGCAGATCTGTTGACCAACCGCCTTCCCCTTCAGCTTGCTTTTTCCGGCGATGAGAGCTCCCGCGCCTACGGCAAAGCCGGCCAGCACCAGATTCACCACCAGATAGGCATGGCGGGGAGAGGCGTGCTCCAGGTTTCCCCAGATGGTGCCGGCCACGAAGCTGCCCAGCGCCTGCCCACCCCCCCGCGCGATGGAGAGGAACCCGGAGGCGACCGCTTCCGTGTCCGGCGGAGCCTGGTCGAGAACGGCGACGTTATTGGCCGCCTGGAACAACCCGCGCCCCAGACCTATCCCCAGCAAGCCCACCATAACCGTGCCGGTCAACCCCTGCAGGCAGCCGGACACGGCCATAATGGCGCTCGCCAGCCAGCAGACCCGAACGTACCCCTTCCGGTCGGAGAGCTTTCCCGCCCAAGGCCCCAGGAACAACAGCATCACCGGCAGCACCAGCATCAACAGCCCCACCTTGGTGGCCGACATCCCCCCGGACTGCAGATAAAAAGGCCAAAGCAACGAGGTGCCGAAACTCTGGGCGAAAAACAACACCGTCGCCAGAAGGGCCAAGAGAAATCGGGGCGAGGCCACCGCCCTGCGCACGCTCTCCAAAAGCCCCACCCCCTGCAGTTCGCCCAGTTTTCCGGACAAAAGGTAGGCCATGGCGCCGAAGGGAAGGTTGATAAAGAAGATGCCGCGCCAGCCGACGTAGTCGACGATCAGGCCGCCCAAAGGGGGGCCGAGCAGGGTGCCGGTCGCCACCGCTCCGGAAACCATGCCCAGAGCCCAACCTTTTCTTTCGGGGAAGGTGGCGGTGGTCAAGCCGGGAACCAACCCCACCACCCCCGCGCCGGCGATCCCCTGCAGGAATCGAAGCGCAAGCAGCACCGGGAGGTTGGGAGCCAGGGCCAAAAACAGCGACAGGACGCTAAAGGAAAGAAGCGAGGCGCGATAAACCTTCACCGTGCCGATCCTGCCGGCCAGGCCGGCCAGCGGCAGGAAAGCCAAGGCGGAGCCGATCAGGTACAGGGAAGCGGCCCCCTGCACGCCGGCTGCGTCGGTCGCGAAGTGCGCGGCCAGGGCGGGGAGCGCGAGGTTGAGCGCGCTGGAATCGACGGTGGAAAGGATGATGCCGGTCAAAAGCGCGGCCAGGCGAAGGTCGAAACGATGCGGGGTGCTGGTGGTGGTCATGGTAACTCTGATTTACGATGGTTTTGGCGAAAAAGGAGCGAAGGCGCCGGGAGCGAAATTGCCACCCGACAGAAGCAGGAATGGTCGATCATACATGATTGTCGCCAGGATGAGTAGCAAAATGTCAAATACCCCCTCCCCCTTTGACGGGGGAGGGCTCGTCCCTGCGCTTTCAGGGCTGCCGGCTTTGAATGGATTTGACCTCCAGAAACTCCTCCAGACCGTATTTCCCCAACTCCCTGCCGCGCCCCGACTGCTTGAAGCCGCCAAAGGGGGCCAGCGGATTGAACGGCGCCCCGTTGATGTCGACCTGGCCCGCCCGCAGCCGTTTGGCGACCTGCAGCGCCTTGGCGCCGTCGGCGGACCAGACGGCGGCGGCCAGCCCGTATTCGGTGCCGTTGGCGATGGCCACCGCATGGTCGAGGTCACGGTACGGCATGATGCAGAGCACCGGACCGAATATTTCCTCGCGCGCTATGGTCATCTCGGGAGCGACCCTGCCAAAGACGGTGGGCGGCACGAAGAAGCCCCGCTCCGGACACGACGCCAGGTCGGCGCCCCCCGTCAGCAGTTCGGCCTTCTCCAGCACGCCTTGCTGCAGGTAGTGCAGGACCCGCTCGCGTTGGGCGGCGCTTACCAGCGGACCGAGCCGGGTCTTGTCGGACATGGGATCGCCGAGGGCGAAGCTTTTGGCGCATTCCACCGCCAATGCCGCCGCGTCGCCGTAGAGCGCTTCCGGAACCAGCATTCGGGTCAAGGCGCTGCAGGTCTGGCCGGAGTTCAGAAAACAGGAACCGACGGTCCCCTTGACCGCCGCGGCCAGATCGGCGTCCTCCAGAATCAGCGAAGCGGATTTTCCGCCCAGTTCCAGGGAGACTCTCTTGATCGACGCCGAAGCCTGCTCGGCGATGCGCCGGCCGGCTCGAAGCGAGCCGGTGAAGGAGACCAGGTCGACGCCGGAATGGCCGGCCAGCGCCGCCCCGGCGGTCTCGCCGTAGCCGGTCACCAGGTTGAAAACCCCGGCGGGCAGAGCCGCCGCATGCACGATCTCCGCAAGCAGGTAAGCGGACAGGGGAGCCAGTTCGCTCGGCTTGACCACCACCGTGCAACCGGCGGCCAAGGCCGGCGCCAGCTTCGCCACGATCTGGTGCAGGGGGTAATTCCAGGGAGTGATGCAAGCGGCGACGCCGACCGGCTCCTTGACGATCAAGGAATTGCCGATGGTCTCGCTAAAGGGGTAGTCGTCGATCAGCGACAGATAGCTCCCCATGATGGTGGCCGGCAAGCGCGCCTGGATTTGCCTGGAGAGCTTGATCGGCATGCCGACTTCGGCGGTGATGGTGAGGGCGATTTCTTCGCTGCGCTCCACGAGCCCCTGGTGAATCAGGCGAAGATATTCCCGCCTTTCAGCGACCGGGGTCTCGCTCCAGGCCGGCAAGGCCAGGCCTGCGGCCAGCACTGCCCGGTCCACGTCCGCTTTTTGGGCGGCAGGAACCTGCCCGGCCAAATCCTCGGTGGCCGGATTTACTACCTCAATGGTTTCTTCGCCCGAAGGTGTCACCCATTGTCCGTCGATGTAAAGTTCCGAGCGCATAGACATCTGCCGCCTCCTCTGAAAATGACCTGTTCTCTTGGTTACGCCCGTCAGCCCTGGAGCAGACGCAACAGTTCGTCCACGCCGCTCAGATCGAGGTGCGGGCGCTTCGACTCGGCAAGGCCGCCGAAAGCGTCTCCCTTGCCCAGACCCGTCTTGACGGCAATGGCCAGCGAACCTCCGCGATGCGCCATGGGCACCTCCAGTTCCGGATCGTCGCCGACCACGGCCAGTTCGCCGGGGCGCAAACCGAGACGGCGGCCGGCGCCGCGCAGGGCGTCCAGCGACGGCTTGCCCACGATGTTCAGACGGCAGCCCGTCATGTCCTTGATCATCATCGAGATGACGCGCGACGGCGCTATCGCCCGGCCATGCGCGGTCGCGAAAAAGCGGGTTTGCGACGCACTGAACATTTTGGCACCGCCCCAAACCGCATGGCAGGCCGATTCCAGGCCGTCCATGGTCAGATCGCGATGATAACCGACGAAGACGGCGTCGGCCTGCGGCCTCCCCACCGGCGGCACTATTTCCAGCCCCGCGTCCTGCAAAGGCCGCGTCATCCCCTCGCCTCCGAAAACCATCACCTTGCGGTATCCGCGCCCCGCGAAGAGATCGGCGGCGCAACTGGCAGGCGTCATCATCAGCTCGTCGGCAAGCTCAAATCCGGCCTCGCGCAAGGCGCCGGCGTATTGTCCCGGCGTTTTGGCGGTGCCGTTGGTGAACACCAGGAAGGGAATGCCGCGTTGGGTCAGCCGACGGGTCAGATCGAGCGCGCCCGGCAAAGGGAGCAACCCCTGGTTGTGCTTGTCGCCCAGCACCAGCGTGCCGTCCATGTCGAAGACGAAACCGCGCACCTTGCGCAGGCGCTCCAAGGCGGCGCCGGCGCTTCGTCGCGCGGATGGCGGGTTGCTATCGACGGTCATGATGATGGCTCCTCCCGTAGCTGCTTAAGCGAGGTCTGAGGCAACCCTGTGATAGCATGAAAAACGCTGTTTGTATAGAGCGGGCTGCCGGTCGTCGATGCAGTTTGGGGTGGATATAAAGGCGGGGGCCGGAGCGGGCGTCAACGCCAACTCCGGCATCGGATCAAGAGAGAGAAATAAGAAGCTACAGCAAAGGCCCCAGGGTGGTCTGCAGATGCTCGGGGGTGAACGGTTTCTTGATGCTGCCGTTGGCGCCGCTGGAGATAGCGGACGCGATCACGTCCTCTCCCCCTTCGGTGGTGATCATCACTATCGGCATCTGGAAACCTTTGGCCCTGGCCTGGCTCACGAACTCGATGCCGTCCATGTTGGGCATGTTGATGTCGGAAAGCACCAGGTTGACCGCGTTGTCGTCGAGCACCAGCAACGCCTCGAAGCCGTCGGCGGCCTCGTAGAGGTTATCTACGGAAAGACCTGCCTGGCGCAGCGAGCGCGAGATGATTTTTCTCATGGTGCTTGAGTCGTCGACGATAAGTATGTTTGCCATGCGCTTGTCCTTTGTCGTTGTCGGTCCAGCCGCTAAGAGCAGGTGGCCTACCGTTCATTCTGCTTGGGTTCCCGGGCGACAAGGTCAAACGACGCCGTGGAAACCGAGAGACATGTCGTAGAATACGTTGTGATAATCGGTGGCCGCGCTCTGGCTGGCGACATGAAACACCTGCATGCCCAAGCTCTTGCTGGTGTTCTTGTCCAACAGCGCGGCGATGCGTTTGGGGACCAGCGGCAGAGCCTTCGACTTCTTGTCGGTCGCCTGATCACGCTTTACTACGTTGTCGGCTTCCAGAAAGATCGGCGGGCTGTCGCTGTTGTCGGGACTATAGACGATGCCGACTCGTTCCTCCGTCGGATCGGGGGGCAAGCCGAGCAGGTCGCGGCAACTGACCCGCCGCAGCAATTGATCGCGCCAGAGCCTAAAACCATCAGGGAACGCGCGATCACCGTTGGTCTCCGGGGAAAGCTTCAATATTTCATGGACATCAGCCGCGCAAATCAGCACGTTCATCCGGGCTACGCTCACCTCAAGATAGCTGCTCACAGTCGACAGTCCTCCTTTCGGGCAAATTCCCATGATTGTATGGTAGGCGTTAAAGCCGCTTGAGAATAGTTGGGAAAAACACGGAGGGAGATGGTAGGGTTTTCCCCACCTTTTTGCGGCATAGCGCCAGAAATCACTGGGTAAAGCAGGGCGATCTGTGGTAGGGTTCGACGATCCAGACATTCTGCGGCGGGAGAATTGACATGTCAAACCCGAACGGTACCACCATCAGCGTCCTGCTAGCCGACGACGACGACCTGATCCGGGAGGCGGTAAGTTACCTGCTAAAGAGCTTCAGCGAGCTGAACGTGGTCGGCACCGCTAAAAACGGCCTTGAGGCGGTGCAACTTACCGAACTGCACAACCCCGACGTGGTGATCATCGATCTGATGATGCCCGAGATGGATGGACTCACCGCGCTCAAACTGATCAAGCAAAGCCATCCCCAGACGAAAATCATCGCCCTGACCGCCGTGGAAACCCCCTCTGAAGTGATGAGCGGGCTATTGAACGGCATCGACGGTTACTTGTTGAAAAGGGTGACCAAGGAAGAGTTGCGCCTGGCCATCGGCAGGGTGATGAAGGGGCAGCGTTACCTCTGCCCCGACGTGGCCGACTTGATCTTCAATTCTTACGTTGAGGAGCGCAGTCACCAGGAGTCGCCGATAGCCAAGATCACCAACCGCGAGCGCGAGGTGTTGGAGCTGTCCTGCGCCGGCTACAAAGGGAAGGCGATCGCCGACCGGCTCAACATCAGCATCAAGACCGTGGAGAAGCACATCTCCAATCTGCGCAGTAAGTTGCAGGTAAACACCGCCGCCGAGATGGCCATGGCGTACACGCGCTGGAAGGATTCGAACGCCGTCAAGTTCCTGCAGGCCAAGACGCCGCCTGCCGCGGACCGACGCTCGGCCTGACAAAGACAACGCCTGCGCAAAAATCCCTCCCCTCCCCTCTCCCCTGGCGAGCAAAAAGTTCGTCCCCACCAATCGCCGCTATCCGTAGGGCCAACCTCGTGTGCCGTCAATGCCTCCGCAGCGCACGATGCTGACAAGGTCCACCAATCGCCGCCATCCGTAGGGGCGAACCTCGTGTTCGCCCGCCTCTGCTTCGACCATCTTTAACAACGGCTGCTAGCCCAACATTGCCGGGGTCAGCGCGCCGCCGCTTGCGCATGGGCAAGGATCGCGCTCCCCAGGTCTTCCAGCAGCGTCGCCGCCCCCCGGTATCCGGCATAGCCGCGGCTCAACAACACCCGGTCCGCGGCGGGAAAGGAAACCTGTAGAAAAGGCGCCCCCAATTGCCGCGCCACGCCGGCCTCCAGGGAGCTACCCAGCAGCAACTCGGGGGCAGCGGCAAGAATCAGATCGGCAATCTCCGCCCGATCCTCGGAAAAGGCGAGCTCCGGGGGGCGCCCCGGCGACTGTCCCGCGAGCCGTCCCGCCAGCGCTTCCCGCAACTGTTCGGGCGGATTGTCGGTGACGATCAGGAGGCGCGGCAGCAGCCCGAGCGTGCCGACGAGAAAATCGTTGAGGCCGGCCAGTTGCGCGCTCTCCCCAACCAGCGCGTATTCGCGCTGAAAGCCGTTGCGGTAGTAGGTGTCGGCGAGGCCCGCCAGATGGGCGTTCAGCCGCCGCTCCTCCTGCTCGATAAAAGCCTCGACGCGCGCCGGGTCGAGCGACAGCAAGCGGGCGAGGCGGCGCAGCAGTTCTCCCGCCGCGCGGCCAACCGGCAGGCCCTCGGCGGACAGCAAGGGCGTGCCGTACCGCTCTGCCAACAAGCGGGCGGGAAGTTCGCCCCAGCTCGACACCGCCAGGTTCAGGACCGCGCCGGGGACCCGCTGCCAGGCGGCAACCCCCTCCCCCTGCGCGAACAGCAGATTGGGCGCCAGTCCGATTCCCTCCAACAGGCGCCCCAGTTCCTCCAGGTTGCCGCGCCAGAACGGATCCTGCCGGGGAATGATCCCCCAGACGTTGACCGCCCCCGCTGCCGCGGCGCCGACCGGCGCGAGCCCCAGATCGGGAAGTTGCTCGATCAGCGCCTTGACCGCCAGTTGGTACCCCTGGTGAACGGCGCCTCGAAAGCCGGGGGTGTTGGCGAAGATCACCGGCCAACCCTGTTCCCGCCCCTCCTTGGCCATGGCCGGTATGTCGTCTCCGACCATTTCGGTGGCGCAGCCGGACAAGACGGCGTACAGATCGCCCCGCACCACCTTCACCGTGTTTTTGAGCTGTTCGCGCAACCGGGAGCCGCCGCCGAAGACCACGTGCTTTTCGCCGATGTTGCTTGAGGAGATCGGCGGAGCTCCGAACGGATCGCTGCCGGGATTGAGGCGCGTCACCCCGAGGTAGTTCTGGACCCCGCAGCCGGCCGTGCCGTGGATGACGGGGACGGCGCCCTCTATGGATTCGACCACCGCCAGCGTTCCATGCAGCGCGCAGGAATTGCGCGAACCTTCAATATGATCCGCCATGTTACTTCACCTCCTGCTTGATGTGCCAATTGGGGCTGCGCCGATACCAGGCCTGCCGATACGGGGGAGCAATCGCGGCCAGGGCCGCCCCGAAGGAGCGGTTTTCCAGCGCCAGGGAAATGCGGCGGGCCAACCAGGCGAGACCGCGGTAGCCGAGGATCGGCGCGTTTTCCAGAGAAAGCGCGGCGATGCCGAGCCTGCCGACCTGCCCCAGGTGAGCGGAGTCGCCCAGGTAGAGATCGGGGGCCAGCCGCTTGATGATGGAAAGCTCCTCGAACGGCTGCCCGTCCGCCACGTGGACGGGCAGATCGGGATACCTCCCGGCAAGCTCTTGCAGCCGCCTGCAGTGCAATTGGTCCAAGTGGCTCACGGTGATGCCCGCCACCTCGCCGCCGAACTCCCGCACCAACTCAAGCAGGCCGAAGGCGGCGGCAGTCCCCAGGCTAAGGTAAACCCGCACCCCCAGCAGGGAGAAGCCGCCCAACTCGCTGCCGGCGCTCTCCGTCTCCCGCTCGTGAAGCTTGCGCGCCTCTTCCTCGGTGCCAAGCGCCGCCCCGAGCGCGGCGAGCCAGCGGCCGGTGGCCGCGAGGCCGATCGGGCGCGGCGCCTCGACGTAGGGGACTCCGTATTTGTCGCGCAGGCTCGCCCCCAGGTAGTCTTCGGTGTCCCGGTCCAGGGGGATGGAGAAGCGAGCCGAGGTCGCCTCCTCAAAGGCGCCTGCGGAAGCCCGGTCGGGAAGGACGTTGGCCTGCGCGCCCAGAGCCGCCAAGAGCCGCAACGCCTCGCGCAGATCTTGGCGCTGCTCGGCTACCGCCAGCAAATTCACCTTCCCCCCCGGTTCTTGGTCTCGGCGCGGCCCGCCCAGGTATTTAAGCAGCGCGTGCAGCGTGGCGTCGTAGCCGGTGACGGCGTTACTCGAGGCGAAACCGGTGACGTAGACCGGGACTATCGATAGCTCCAGCTCCTCGTGCAACTCCTCCACCACCGACTGGATGTCGTCGTTGTTGATGGCCACCACCGGACTGGAGACGATGAAAACGACCTCGGGACGATAACGGTGATACAGCGCCTTTACCGCCCTGCGCAGCTTCAGATCCGCCCCCATGATGGTGTCCCGCTCGTCCAGGTTGGTGACCGCGATCCGTCCGCCGACGCCGCCCGTCTGGTAGTAAAGACCGGCGGCGGCGCATCCGCGCGGGGCGTGGACCACCGTCACGCTGTCGCGTATGCCCGCCAGCAGTCGCAAAGCATAAAGGAGGTCGTCGTGGCTGCTCTGGGAAAAGGTGCGAATCCGCTGCACCCCGGCCTTGGCGGAGAGTTCAGCCGCCAGGGCCGACGCCGTGCCTTGCCAGGCGCTCATGGTGTCCAGCCGCTTCTCGCGGCTGCGGGGTGCTTTAGCCTTCAAAAAGCTCATATCGTCGTCCTCTCTGGTAAGCGCGATCAAGGATCGCCGCCATCTCGTGCACCACGCCGGCGTTCCTAGATCGCAGCCATCTCGTGCACCACGCCGGCATCGACCTCGAAGATCCGATCGCCCCATTCCCTGGCCCACTTTTTCAGCTCCGGCCCGTTCAGCGGTTTGGGTATCACGCTCTGGTCGTTGCTATCGATGTGGTTTGCCAGATCGCGGTAGACCCGGGCCTGGCTCGACTGCGGAGCCGCCTCGATGACGGTCTGGCCGTAAAGCTCGCTCTGGGCAACGGTCATGGAGCGCGGCACGTAGCCGATGACGCCGGTCCCGGTTTTGCCGGCGAAATCGTCGATCAGCGACTTGGCGTAGGGAAGCTGCAGGCTGTTGGCGATCACCCCGCCCAGCCGCGCGCCGCCGGAGGGGGCGTACTTGTTGATCGCCTTGAACAGGTTGTTGGCGGCGAAGACCGCCATGAAGTCCGACGAGGTCACCACGAAAGCCCGGTCGGCGATGCCGTCGCGGATCGGCACGGCGAAGCCGCCGCAGACCACGTCCCCCAGCACGTCGTAGAGCACGAAGTCCGGCTTGTATTCGTCGAACAGCTTCAGGTCCTGGAGCAATTCCACCGCCGCGTTGATGCCGCGCCCGGCGCAACCGACGCCGGGGACCGGTCCGCCCGCCTCGATGCAGAGCACGCCGCCGAAACCCACCGCCGAGATGTCCTCGATCCTCACCTTGCTCTGCTCGCGCAGGGTGTCGAGCACCGTCGGCAGGTCGTTTCCCCCGCGCAGGATGGTGGTGGAATCGCTCTTGGGATCGCAACCGATCTGGATCACCCGATAGCCCGCTTCGGCCAGCGCCGCCGAGATATTGGAGGTGGTCGTCGATTTGCCTATCCCCCCCTTGCCGTAAACGGCGATATGTTTGCCTTTTTTCTCGCTCATGTCGTACCCCTTTTTCCGTTGGAAGGTGCGTGAATATGAGGCCAAGTCTCCTTGCGGATGGGACCTCGGCCTTAGATATCTCCTCTGGTAAACCACTAAAGACGGCGCCAAGCCGATCTCCCCTCGGCAGCGGGCTGGCCGTCTCATTGCGGTTCCTTCGCCAGAAACCGGTCGTCGATCAACTGTTCAGCCGTCACCGTCACCGACTTGTCCAATTCGCCCAACTCCTTCAGAATCCTGATGGCGTTGTTGGTCCCTTCGACGTCCACCTTGCCGGTCGGGTCCCAATTGGGCAACTGCTGTTCCAGGACTCGCCGCAACGGTTTTTCTTCCAGCTTCAGTTCCTCGACGCCGAATCGGATCGCCTCCTCCGGGTGCGCCTTGACGTATTCCACAGCCTTGCGGTAGCCCGCCAGAAAGCCTCGCACCGCTTGCGGCTGCCGGGCGATGAAGCGGTCGGTGGCGAAGAAATAGGTGTGCTGGTAGCGGCCGAAGTAGTCAGCCGCGCGGGCCAGCACCCTGCCGACCCCTTCGATCTCCGCCTTTGCGGCGAGGATTTCGGTGGTCAGTACGGCCTCGATCTGGCCGGATTGCAGCGAGGCGTAGGCCCCCGCCCCCAAACCGGCGTCGAGGTTCTGGAAGTCGCTGAGCTTCAGCCCGTTGGCTTTGGCGATGGTGACGAACGCCTGGAGGGTCCCCTGCCCCGGCCGGCCGCCGCTCACCTTTTGCCCCTTGAGCTCTTTGAAGCTCCGGTAGTTCGGGCGTGCGACCACCACGAAGCGCTGTCCCGGCTCCACCGGCGAGCCCACGATCTTGAGCGGGACTCCGGCCGCGGCTCCTACCACGACGGGTGAGCCGACACCGCCGATATCGATCTCGCCGGCGGCCCCGGCGGTCACCGGCTCGACGCCGCCCGGGAAATCGCTGATCTTCAGATCGACCCCCTGATCGGCGAAGAACCCTTTCTTCACTCCCAGATAGAGCGGAAGGCTCGACTCGTTGACCCCGATGGTGGCGTAGCGCACCAGAGTCTTTTTCCCCGCGGATCCCCCGGAGCCTTGCGAAGCAGCTCCCCCGACGCCTTTTGCCGCGGCTCCCCCGGTGGCGGCGTCCTGCTTGGCGCACCCCGCCAGCAGCGCCAGGGCCGCAATCGCCAGTAGTTGCATGGTCATTTTTTTCATGGCTGTTCTCCTTCTTGATTAATGCGTCTTCCAAAACTCAGGTTACCTCACTGCTCCGCCAAAACTTCACTGCACCGCCGATTCTCCCCGCCAGCGGTCGAAGTGACGACCGAGCCGCTCCAGCGCGAAGTCCAGGGAGATGCCGGTGGCCGCGACCACCAGCACGCCGGCGAAAACCTTGTCGGTCTGGAAGGTGGCGCCGGCGTACTGGATCAGGTAGCCTATCCCCTCCCCCCCGCCGAACACCTCGGCGACGATCACCCCCAAAAGCCCCCTGCCGGCCGCGAGCCTCAGGCCGGTGATCAGGAACGGCACCGAGGTCGGCAGGGCGACGCTGCGGAAGATCTGCCAGCCGCTGGCGCCGTAGGAGCGTGCGACCCGCACCAGGTCCGCGTCGACGGTGCTCATGGCGGCCTGCAGGTTGACGATCAGCGGAAAGACGGCGCTCAGGGCGACTACCACGACCTTGGAGGTGATCCCCAGCCCGAACCAGATTATGAACAGCGGCATCAGGGCGATGCGCGGGGTCGCCTGCATGGCGGCGACGAAGGGACCGAACGAGGCTTTGACCGACTTGAACCAGCCGAGCGCGATCCCGACCGGGAAACCGACGACGATGGCCGCGGCGAAGCCGAGCAGGAACTCCGCGCCGCTCACGGCCAGGTGCCGGCAGAGCGTGCCGTCCCGGATCAGGATCAGACCGGCCTTGAGGACTCGGGAAGGGGCGCTGGTGAAGAGCGGATTCACTAGGGCGAGGCTTCCCACCAGCTCCCAGGCGACCAGGAAAACCACGATGACGCCGCCGCCCAGCAGGAGGTTTGCGATCCTCTCCCGCTTGGCGGCATGCGATTTGGGAATCACGGTCAGCTTCATATGCCCCCCCCCTATGTTGGCGTTGCCCTCGATGATGGACCAGATTTGGCTCGCCAGCCCTCGGAACTCCTCGGTCTCCTTGATTTCCCCGCGCCGGGGACGGGGGATCGGGATCTCGATGTCGGCAAGGACATGGGCGGGACGGGCCGAAAAGACGATGACCCGGTCCGAGAGCAACACCGCCTCGTCGATCTGATGGGTAACCATGAGCACGGTCTTGCCGACCTTCTCGCACAACTCCAGCAGCTCCTGCTGCATTAATTCGCGGGTGATGGCGTCGAGCGCCGCGAACGGCTCGTCCAAAAGCAGCACCTCGGGATCGCAGGCAAGCGCGCGCGCCAGGTTCACCCTCTGCTGCATGCCGCCGGAAAGCTGGTGGGGGTAATGTTGCTCGAAGCCGTTCAGCCTGATCAGGTTCACGTAGTAGCTCGCCTTTTCCCGCGCCTCGTCCGGCCTCATCCCGCCCAGCTCCAGCCCGTAGGTGATGTTGCGCCCCACCCGCCGCCAGGGCAGAAGCGACGCCTTCTGGAACACCATGGCCCGGTCGGCGCCCGGCCCGTCAACCAGCTTGCCGCTCACCCGTATCTCGCCGTGCTGCCGTTTGACCAGGCCGGCGACGGCGTTGAGAAAGGTCGATTTCCCGCAGCCGCTCAAGCCCACGATGGTGACGAACTCCCCTTCCCTGATGTCGAAATTGACCTTGTCGACCGCCACCATGGTGTGGCCGCTTTTCTTGTCCAGATAGCCTATGACCAGATCCTTGACCGAAATAGCTGATGGCATGTCGTTCCTCGCATGCGGACTAGGCCGCGCCCTGCTGAAACGCCGGCAGCGACTCGTCCTCGATCCTGAAGATGTCGTGCACCAGGAAGGTCGGCGACGGAGAGGTGTCGTAGAGCTGCTCGTAGGTGAAGCCCGCCTTGCGCAGGATCGCCGCCGCCCGGTAGGCCATGTCCAGGTGCCATTCCGGGGTCGGAGTGCGATGCCCCTCCAGGGCGGAACCGGGGTTCGCGCACCAGGCGCCGGAAAGCGAGATGATCCCCCTGGATGCGAAGTATTCCAGCCCCTCCAGGGTCTTCGCCTTGGGCTCGATCCCGGCCACGATGCCCGAGCGCACCCGGCCATGGCCGAAGACCGAGGAGGCATACTCGATGGCCTCGATCCAGTGTTCCCAGCTGCCGCAGTGGCTCACCTTGCCGGGGCAGATGGTGTTGAAGTAGTTCTTGTCCCAGCACTCGATGTTGATGGCCAGGGTGCGGAACCCCGCCTCCTTGTACCTGTCGATCACCTTCAAGTCCTTGGGGGCGCCGATCACGGCCGTGCCGTTGAAATCCTGCAGGCCGGTATGTTCCTGAATCGCCTCGGCAACGTCCAGGTAGTAGTCCATCTCGCGGCGCTCCGGCACGAAGCCGCCGGTGAGGTTGACGTGCTTGGCCCCTTCGCGGTAGGCGGCGGCGACCGTTTCGCCGATCTGCCCGGGATTTTTCCAGAAGATGCACTCCTGTTCACCATAGGCGTCCTTGGTGGCGTTGGCGTTGCAAAACAGGCAGTCCTCGCCCTTGTCCTTCAAGGCGCACTCGTTGCTGTAGGCGATGTTGATGGTCCCTTCCCGACCGTAGGCGGCGACCGTTTTCATGGGGGTGCCGTCGGAGGTGGAGTACCGGTAATAGGCGGGCCGGCGGTCGAAATCGATGGGGAAGAGGATGGCGCCCCGATCGCGCAGATGAAAGAGCCCGTCGTCGTTGGTCAGGCTGAACTGCGAGCGGTTATCCCAGCGCAGGCCGATGTGCAGGCCGTGCGGCGAACGGAACCCGCAAGGAAAGGCGACGGAGACGTGCTGTTCGTGATCCATCTCGAACAGGGTATGCACCTGTTCCTGGTATTTTCCGCCCAGATCGAGGTTGCGGTAAATGTGCGGGTTGAAGGCGACCCCCTCCACCATCACCGCGTTTTTGACTGCCAGTTCCCGATAAAGTTTTTCCTTGATGCCGATAGCGCTCATGCTTTCGTTCTCCTTGTGAATGATGTGTTGCGAAATCCGCTCATATGCTGTAGGCGAAGGGGGTCTCGGTATGGAGGTGGAATTCCTCCAAAAGCTCCTCTTTGATGCGCGCGAACTCGATGCTGGCGCGGTCCCGCGGGCGGGCGAGCTTGACCGGCATGATCTTCTTGATGGTCCCCGGCCGGCTCGACATGATCACGACCCGATCCGACAGGAAGATGGCCTCGTCCATGTCGTGGGTCACCATGATCATGGTGATCCCCTCCTGCCTCCAGATGCGCTCCAACTCCTGGTGCATGTACATCCGGGTCAGGGCGTCCAGGGCGCCCAGCGGCTCGTCCAGCATAAGGATCTGCGGTCGGTTCACCAGCGCCCGGGCGATGGCGGCGCGCTGCGACATGCCGCCGGAGAGTTGATGCGGGTAGTGCTTCTCGTACCCTTTCAGCCCCACCAGCTCGATATGCTCCTGCACCTTGCGGCGCGCCTCGCCCTTGCCGGCGTTTTTCAGCCCCAGTCCCACGTTTTTCTCGACGGTCAGCCAGGGGAGCAGCCGGTGATCCTGGAAAACGACGCCTCGCTCCAGGTCCGGTCCGTTCAGGCGCTTGCCGTCCAAAAGGATTTCTCCCTGGTAATCGGATTCCAGCCCGACCACCAGCCGCAGAAAGGTGGTCTTGCCGCAGCCGCTCTGGCCGACGATGGAGATGAACTCTCCGGGCTCCACCGTCAGGTTGACGTCGTCCAGCACCTTGAGGCCTTGTCCCTTGGGACCGAACCCCTTGCTCAGGCTGTTCACCTTCAATGTCCCCAGTTTTTCCATTGGCGGTTCCTTCTCTTTTAGCGAGACGTTTTTTTCCATCCCTGCAACTGCGCTTCCAGCTGGCCGAGCAGTTCGTTGATCAGGAAAGCGACCGCCCCGATGACCACGATGCAGACGATAACGACATCCATCTTGCTCCCCTCGCGGGCCGAATCCAGCATGTCGCCGATCCCCGGGGCGGAGCGGGTATTGATCTCGGACCAGACCACCAGCATCCAGGAGGCGCCCAGGCTCAGGCGCACCCCGGTGACGATGCTCGGCAACGCTCCGGGGAGCACGATCTTGCCCAGCAGCCTCAGCTTCCCGAATTCGAAGACCCGCGCCACTTCCAGATAGCCGTGGGGCACCGATCTGATCCCCTCGAAGGTGTTGATCGCCATCGGGAAGAAGGCGCCCAAGGCGATGAAGACGATCTTGGAGAGGTCGGCTATGCCGCACCAGACGATGATCAGCGGGATCCAGCCGATGATCGGCACCTGCCTCAGGGCGTTGAACAACGGGGCGAAGAGGCTCTCCACGGCGGGCGACACCCCCATCGACGCTCCCAGCAGAAGACCGAGCGAGCAGCCGATCAGAAAGCCTTGGGCGATCCGGCCCAGACTGGCTCCGAGGCTTGCGCCCAGCACCCCCGAGGCGGCGCTTTGCAGAAAGGTCGTTAGCACCGCGTCCGGCGCCGGGAGCAGTTCGGCGGGAAAGGCCTGCAGCCGGGCAAGCGCCGCCCAGATGCCGATCAGCGCCAGAAAGGAGATCGCGCCGCGGTAGCTTCTGCCGAGGAAACCGGCAACCTGCAAAGGGATGTTCATAATAGTTTCCTCGCGTGCGCCGATCACTGCGCGCAAGTGGGGCGGCGCGAAGCCAGCAACCGGGCCTCCAGCAGCGCCAGCAGCGCATTGCCCAGGTAACCGGTGATCGCGATGGCGATCACGCTCACCAGCACGACATCGGTCTGAAAAAGCCTGCGCGCCACGGTCATGGTGTTGCCGATGCCGACGCTGGCGACCACCAGCTCGGCCGCCACCACCAGCATCCAGGCTTCGCTCAGGCTCAGGCGCAGGCCGATCAGCAAGGAGGGGAGCGCCGAGGGGAGCATGATCTTGGTCAGTTGCCGGAACCTGCCGAATTCGAACACCCGGGCGAGCTCCAGAAAACCGGGGGAAACGGCCTTGATCCCCTCATAGGTCTTGAGCGCCATCGGAATGAGTGCTCCCAGGGATATGAAAGCGACCTTGAACAGTTCCCCGATCCCCAGCCAGACGATGAGAAACGGAAGCCAACCGACGATCGGCACCTGGCGGACGGTGTTGAACAGCGGCCCCAGGTAGTCGTCCACCGCCTTGCAAGTTGCCATCGCGGTCCCCAGAGCAAAGCCGAGCGCCGCCCCCAGAGCGAAGCCGCCGGCCACCCTGCAGAGGCTGACCCTCATGTTGAGCGCCAGCTCGCCGCTGGTCTGCATATCCCACCAGGTTTCGAGCAGCATTTCGGAAGGGGGGAGCAACTGGGGCGAGAACAGTTCCCGCCGCGTCACGTAATCCCAAGCCGCCAGCAACAGCACCGGCGCCACCAGCCCCAGAAGTTTTCTTTTCAGCGTGCGCATTTTCATACCCTTCACCTTTTACTTTTTCTTCGGGTTGCCGTTGACGTCGTAATCGGGCCAGAAGTTTTCCAGGTTCAGCTCCCTGAGGGCGGCGTCCAGAAAGCTGCGGTCGATCCATTCCTTTTCCGGATCGAAGCTCTTGCGGATCAGTCTCTTCGCCTTGAAAAGGGCTATGGAGCGCCGGTCATGGGAGAGCCACTGCTCGTCGAACTTGGGCGAGTTGAGGTAGAGGTTCGACTGCCCCTGCTGGTCCTCCTGGAGGGTGGTGAGCGGCGTGCCGACCCTGCTGTCGAGCTTTTGGGCAGCCCTCTTGTCGAAGCTGTGCAGTTGAGAGGCCTTGACCCATACCTTGAGGAAGCGCTTGACGATGTCCGGGTATTTCCTGACGAACTCCTCCCTCACGATCAGCGCGCCGGCGTTCTGATAAAAAACCGGTTTCCCTTGAGTGCTGTACAGCACCCGGGCGACGCCCCTGGTGCGCAGGGTGATGGCGTCGCTGCTGATGAAGGCGGCTTCCACCTCCTTGGCGGCGATGGCGGTGAGGACGGTGGCGTTGTCCATGTTGAAAAAGGTGACGTCGTTTTCGGATAGGCCGTTGTCGGCAAGAATCTTCAGCCCGGCGGCGTGCATGTAGGTGCCGAGGCTGACGCCGATCTTCTTCCCTTTCAACTGCTTCAGATTCGTGATCGGAGAGTCGATCGGCACCGCGACATAGGTGTTCCCGCCGCGGGTGGCGGCCACGGCCCGGGTCTTCAGGCCACCCGCGAAGCCGGCGACGGCGGGGAGGTCGCCGAGGTTGGCGAAATCGAGCGCGTTGTTGGCGAGCGCCTCGTTGCAGCCGGGTCCGGCGGTCTTTATGTTGTTAACCTCGAGCTTTATGCCGTCCTTCTTGAACTCCTGGTCGAACAGGTCCTTGACCTGAATTTCGCCCACCGGCCCCAAACTGACCGCCTTGCCGTAAGAGCCCGACGGCTGGCCGATGCGGATGACCTTGGGATGGTCGGCGGCGAAGCCGGGCGCGACGCCGAAGGTAGCGATTGCCGCGGCGACCGCGAGTAACGTGCCGAGTATCTTTTTCATCGAGATGGTCTCCTTTTCGTAGTGAATCTATGGATGTCGGCGATTAAAATCCGAATTGGAACTGCGCCAGCAGCTCGTCCGACCTCGGCGAGCCGTTGTTTTTCGGCTTGTAATTGTAGTTGAGCTGCAACTTGGTCGTTTGGGCGAAAAACCAGTTGAAGCCCGCCGTGTAGAGATCCGAGTGGACGCCGTAGTTGGCGGCGTCCGGCACGTAGCGGTCGAACCGGAAGAACGGCTGATAGGTGACCGGATAGTAATCGTCGTAACGATCCTGGTTCTTGGCGGCGGTCACGAACTGGTCTCCGAAGTTGTAAAAGAGGGTGAAGGTATAGGCCTCTTCGTCGACTTCCTTGAACTGGTACGGCTTGACGGTCGTGGCCGGGGTGGCGCTGGTTGTGGTGGCTACGGTCACCGTGCCGTTGACGGCGGCCGGGTCGCGCCCGCGGACGTATTCCAGCGTGAAGCCGACCGGCGTGTTGACGTAGGCGAGGTCGGCGCCGTAGCGATCCTTGCTTCCGTTCTGGCTGATGCTGGCCGAACTGGTGGAGATGGTGACGGGCACCGCCGCGCCGCCGTTGGCCGGATTGAAGGTCGTGGTCCTGGTGGTGGTGTTGGTCGCGGTCTTGGTGTCCCAACCCCTGTACCCCGACACCCCGAAGGAAAGTCCCCGCAAGGGGTGGCTGTAATTGACCGGCGCGTTGATCTGCAGACGGGCGAAGAGGTCTTTCTTGTTGTTGTTGTCCGAGGTGTTCGCCCCGTTGCCGTTGATTGCGCCCAGCCAGTACTGCACAAGCGGCACCCGGTAGTTGTAGCCGAAGTCCACATTTGGGAGCAGGTCGCCGGCCAGGACCAGGCCGAGTTCCCGCGCGCTCAAACCGAGGTTGGTGGCGAACTGGGCCAGCTTGATCGTGGGTTGGAACGCCTCGGTTGCCGTAGCCTCGATGCCGAAATACTTCTTTTGCTGGCCGGCGGTGATGCTGAGCCTCGGCCCGGTGGAGTCCAGCGAGTTGAATATCTGGTAGGAAAGCCAGGCGTCGGTGATGCTGATAGCTGCCGTCCCCGTGGTCTGTATCCCCAACAGGTAATCGACATTTTTCCCCTCCAGATAGTCCCGTCTCAGGTTGCCGGCGAAGGCGAGAGAGAAGAAAGGAACCGTGAAACTGTCGGGTGCGTTGGCGATCTCGTTGAAGGTGTGGTCGTAGCGGATCTGCCCGACGCCGCTGACGATCAGGGGCCTGTTGGCTTGCACCACCGTGTAGGGATAGGACCTGCTCAACGACTGCTGCCACTGGTCGCGCAGCGTCTCGACCTCGGTGTGGACGGCATCGACGTCGCTCTTTCTTGCTACCGGCTCTTTGCTCTCCTCGGCGCTGGTCGCCTCGTCGGGCACGCTCTCCTGCAGCCCCCCTGCCTCGGGCTCTGCCGGGATGCCGGCGGCTGCATGCGCGCCCTTTTGCTCCCCGTAGGCGACCGGCGCCAGCAGCGCCAGCGCAACCATCATC
>CAIYDQ010000282.1 GCA_903925075.1 uncultured Geobacter sp. | reverse complement strand
TGCTACCCACTCGGTATAGCGATGGGCCCGCAGATCCAATAGGATTTGCAGTGATCTATGGGGAGTATTCAGATGCTCTCAGTAAAACAGGAAGGCAAGCAGACGCAGAAAAATTAGCTGTCAAAGCTGAACAATTGAGAATGGATTATCCTGATCGCAAAGCAGTTGCGGAACGGACGCCGTATAAAGAGAATTGTGGCAAGAATAAGTGAAGGACTATCGGGCCAGACCGTGCAAGCATGCATGTCGTTCCAAGAGACTATGGGAGCCGCCTGGACGCTGGTTACTTTTGCAACTATAGCCGAAAGTCACGAAAGTAACCAGCATCCCCTGAATTGCACGTAACGTAAACTCGCATTATATGAGGATCGAATGAAGGCTATTGGATATTTGATCGTAGTATGCTGGGCTTGTTTCTCGATGTATGGATGTGGCGGTGGAACTGGCGGTGCGGCGACTCCGGTCGCTGGTGCTGACGTGATACAGGCATACAAGTTCACCGTCACGGGGGAGGCGAGTACCACTACCACCACGCTGCCGCAGCAGTTTACCGATCCGGATTGGGATTCTAAGCGGTTCCTGTGTGACCAAGCCGGATACGATCTGACGGCTTACGCCGGTCAAGTCGTGTCTTTGACCAGCTACAGTCTGGTGCGCAAACGCGCTTTTTTCATTACACTGACGGACTTGGAAGGGATCGCACAGTTTCTTGACGTCGGCCAGGAAGTAGCAGCCACTTTGTGGGTGATTACGAAGGATGGACGAACGATCGGCGCGTACTTGGCTCTGGATGTCAGCGCCCTGCCTCTTCTTTCCCTTCGGGAGGTCTAACTGCGCGCTCACCATTTGAAAACGTGGCTGGCATTTCAGGCCCACTTTCACCCGCTATCTCTCGCCGGTCTTGACCGACGCACCAAACCACGACCCCACGGGTGACCCGACCCCAATGGTAACCGTTCACGGGCCGACCGCCTTGTGCTCATTAGTGCGCTTCCGAGGGATGGTACGCATCTTCCCGCATTGGTGAGGCAAGGCATTGACATTGAAAGATCGGGAAGGTCAGAGCTGGACATTGCCCGAATTCCGAACTCGGGAAACAGATCGGGCAAGGTCCAACTCTGACCCGAGAATGGCGCGGATGGTTCCGGAATGGAAATGACCGCGCCGGGAAAAAGATTGTCGGTTTCGGGACGGAAATGACCGCGCCGGAAAAAGGATCGTCGGTTTCGGAACGGAAATGACCGCGCCGGGAAAAGGATCGTCGGTTTCGGAATGGAAATGACCGCGCCCGGAAAAAGGATCGTCGGTTTCGGGACGGAAATGACCGCGACGGAAACAAGATGGTCGGTTCCAGAATGGAAATGCCCGCGTCGAAAAAAATATCGTCGGTTTCGGATTAGAAATGACCGCGACGAAAAAAATATCGTCGATTTTGGATTAGAAATGCCCTCGACGAAAAAAATATCGTCGGTTTCGGATTAGAAATGACTGCGACGGAAAAAATATCATCGGTTTCGAATTAGAAATGACCACGCCGGAAAAAATATCGTCGATTTCGGATTAGAAATGATCTCGACGGAAAAAATATCGTCGGTTTCGGATTAGAAATGACCGCGATGAAAAAAATATCGTCGGTTTCGGATTAGAAATGATCACGATGGGAAAAATATCGTCGGTTTCGGATTAGAAATGACCGCGTCGAAAAAAATATCGTCGGTTTCGGATTAGAAATGACCGCGTCGGAAAAAATATCGTCGGTTTCGAATTGGATTCTCCGATTCACAAAAAAGGTTGCCGTACCCGGAAGTTGGAGGTTGGGCGAAGCCGAGACGCCTGCCGGAGTTCCCGACAGGCGTCTCGATGCCCGGTAAGCCAGTACTTCTTCAGGATCAGGTACAACGGTCCCTTGGGTCCCGGTCACTGGTCAAATGCGGTAAGCCTGATCATCCATTGAGCGTCTAACCCGAAAATGGCGCAATCAGGTCATTTACGGGTTGATGTTCGTAGTTTCGATAAAAAGGATCCGATCCAGGAGTCATCTTCCACCTCCGCAAGCTGTAGTTTAAATGAGTTGACAAACTCTAACCAAGCTCGGTCGGGTGTCAAGCGGGAAGATGTTTATTTACAGGGACCGCTTCGAATTTTTAAGCCGGACCGGGCACTACCCCTCCCCCGCCGCGGCCTCCTGGCGTTTGCGCTGCACCAGCCGGTAATAGCCGTAACTCTCGCGCATGCCGGTCGCAAAGGGGGTGGCGTCGAAGGACAAGGCCCGCTGCAGCTTGGCCCCGCTGTAAACCAGGTGTTCGCGAAGCGGAAAGGGGAGCGGTATGCGCTCCCGGTCGATGGCCTCGACCGACTTGCGCTGCACCGCTATTTTTCTGCCGGAGATTTCCTCCAGCACCTCGACGATCCTCGGGTAGCCGATCAACTCGTCGGAGCAGAGGTTGAACTCCTGGTCGAGCGCCTTCGGCTCGCCCAGGCAGCGGATGAGGATGCGCGCCATGTCGACGACCCAGATGAAGTTGAAGAGAGCCAGCCCGCATTCGGGAACCACCACGGGCTCTTTGGCCTGCAAAAGATCGAAGAAGTAGCGCTCTCTGGGGGCGTAGTTGTAAAAGCCGTAGATGATCGCCGGCCTTAAGATGGTATAGGGAATCCCGGCGCGCCCGCACGCCTTTCGCAGCGCGCACTCGGCCCGCCACTTGTCGTACCCGTAACTGGCGTAATCTCCCAGCTCCGGTTGCGGGCCGGCGACCTTGAACGCCTCTTCCCGGATCGGCAGCTCTTGGCTGTTGCCATAGATCGAGGTGGTGCTGATGAAAACGTACTGCCCTATCGTCCCCCGCAGGTTCCCCAGCAGCGACTCCACATGGGAGGGGGTGTAGGCGCAGAAATCGACCACGGCGTCCCACTGCGCCTCGGGCACGGCGTTTCGCAGCTGCGCTACGTCCTCCCGGTCGCCCCGGTGTTCGACGACTCCCTCGATGCCGAGCCGGATGCGTCCCCTGTTGACGACGTGCAGCTCGACGTCCTTACGCTTGGCCAGTTCCTCGACAAAAACGCGCCCCGCGAAATAGCTGCCACCTACCACCAATATCTTCTTCATCAATCCTCCTGCGGGCCAAGTCAGCCGATCCAGACGTCCAGGGCGCGCAGCGCCGGATCGGCGATCCGTTCGTGCACGACCGGCCCGTGGTCGGCGAGAAAGACGCTCCCCGAATCGCTCAACCCCTCGGCCTGCAGCGCGCAGACCACGGCGGCGCAGATCTCGTCGATGAAGGCCCGCTTCTCCTCGCAATCGCCGCAAGCGACCAGTGCCGAGATCTTCTCGCCGACGAATTCGCCCAAAAGCGGCAGCCGGGCGACGCTGCGCATCAGCCACTTGTAGTACGGCGCGTAGCTGCGGTTCAGCAGATGCACGAGGGATATCGCGTCCGCGCAGAACTTGACCTCCGCATACTGCGCGGCGAAGTGGTCCCGACGCCAAAGGGAGCGCAGAAAGTTGTACTGACCCGACTGCCCCACCGCCATGCAGCGCGCCGCTATCTTGGCTATGCGCACGTCGTCCGGATAATAATCCAAAAGCTTGTCCCGGATCGCGGAGAACTCGCCCAGCGGATCGCGAAAAACCTCTCCGGAGGTGCACACGGAGAGGCTATTTTCATCGAGGCGCAGCCAGTCGAACAGGGTCTCGGGAGCGTCGCCGCGCCCGAGAAACCTCCGATAAAACGCGCCGATCTCGAACACTCCGACTCTTCCTTCGCCCCAGGCGCTGGTTTCGCGCGCCGCCCCTTCGAAGCTCTGGGGAAGCCCCTGGTAGGCCAGCGCCAGGGAAGCGCCGTGCGCCTCATAGTCCGAGCGGTTGAGCCAGAGGCAAAAGCCGGGGCCCCAGTCGTGATCCCGGGAATATTCGTCGTCGAACCCGAGGCAGTCGGAACCAAGTCCGACCAAACCCGCAGCGATGCGTCCTTCGAGATGGCCGAATCGCTCCCGAATCAGCGGCGCCCCGTGCGCCGCGAAGAATCCCCCGGCCAGGTCGAGTCCCTTCAAGGCTCGATCGCTTCAGGGGAGTAGTCGACGACCCGCGCCTCTTCGACGCCGGTAAATTTCCCCTCGTCGATCAGCGCGTTCAGCCTCTTGGCCACTTCGGCCCGCAGATATTTCTCGTCGCACTGTTGACACAGCGTCGCCGGCAGGCTCTTCACCACGCACATCCGTCCCTCGCGCCGGTAGTAGTAGTTGCCCACCACGATTTCCACCAGATCGCCGCCGCAAAAAAAACAGTTCCCCACCGATTGCGTCATATCATCTCCAAGCAGAGCGCCAAAAGCGTTCCTCCTCGTCGGGCTCAGCCAAAGCGGCAGCTCCGGGACATAGGCGAAGAGGATCGCCAGCTCCCCGTTCAAGCCGTCGGCGCAGACCACGTGCACCGGCTTCCCCCCCGACTCGCCCAAGACCAGGTAGCAGGGAACGCGCATGGGGTTCCTGCGCTCCTCCAGCACCCTGCCGGTCAATAGCGCCGATTCCACGTCCAAGACGGAGATCTTCCCCTCGGCCACGGCCCTGACCGCCTGCTCGGACAGCGTGTAGCGGGATTGCCGCAATAACGCCGCGAAGCGGCTCATTTCACCCTGCGACTCCCCTTGATCTGTTTGCAGGTCCGCTATCATCGCGACTTGGACTTCCTTTTAGCGGAGGGGGCCGCCTGCGGCGCGGCTGCCTGCTCGCTCAGGCAACTCTCCGCATGTTCCAGATCACGGTACCCGGATTTCTGCACCAGGCCCAGCAGTGCCTCGGCCGTGAGGTTTCTGTTTTGCTCGTAGGCGTTTTGCACGTTTTGGTAATACAGCACCAGGGTGCGCTCCCCGTAGGTTTCCAGCTCGCCGCGGAAGTACACGGAAAAATTGCTCCCGTCGGCGGCGTCGTTCACGTCGCGGCAGCAGCGCCGGCACAAGGCCGGATACAATTGCTGCAGTTCGAACTGCCAATAGACGTTGATGTCGACGATGTCGTCGATCAACGGGTCCTCCGTCAAAGGAGGAATCAGATTGTCCATGCGGGCGTATTTCTCGGTAAGGAGGTTGCGGCCCTGCGCCGCGGCTTCCGTGAGCTGCACCAGGTAGGCCTCCAGCATCTGCGCGGTCCAGGTGGAGAACACGCTGCCGCGAATGGCCCTGAATTTGTCCGGAGCGCTCTGGCAAGAAGCGGGTTGATCGCTCTTCACGCAGACGAACATATCCCACTCCAGATCCAACACCCTCTCCAGCAGCGCGTCCTTTTCCATATGGTTCGTTTCCCTTTGCGCAGTCGGTCCAAAGACGCAGCCATCCGTAACGGCGACCTTTATCTCGCTCGCCTTGAATATTTAAGAAGTTTGGTAACTACTCACCACATCGGCTGGCAACTTCGCCCATCGGTAGGTCGCGTTGAACGGCTTCATCGTGAAACGCGACGTTGCCACCGTGGCGCCGTTGCGACGTCGCGTTTCGTACCTCAACGCGACCTACGGATCGGATTATTCCGGCGAGCGCAGCGCGCATGGCACCGCCTCGAACCCGACCGGGGCGGTTTCCAGGGCGGGCTCCTCGGCCTCGACCGAGACCTTGTTGAGCAGGAAGTGCGAGAGCGCCGGGATCAGGATCAGCGCTCCGAACATGTTCCACAGGAACATGAAGGTCAAAAGGATGCCCATGTCGGCCTGGAACTTGATGGGGGACATCACCCAGGTCACCACCCCGCCCGCCAGGGTGATCCCCACCAGACCCACGACCTTGCCGGTGAACTGCACCGCCTTCTTGTAGGCCTC
>CAIYDQ010000281.1 GCA_903925075.1 uncultured Geobacter sp. | reverse complement strand
TGGCTTGGGTAAAAAATGAAGTCGGAGAACTGCTCGCAGATCACGGTTTTGTTTTTGCCCCTGGACACTTTAATGAAACCTATCGCAAGATCTGCACCTCAAACAACCTGCAAACAGTCATCTGCCCAAAAAGGGATACCCCTGACAGCAATGGATCGTATGATACGGTTGATGGGACGATAATCTGGTTTGGCAAGATGATGCTTAAGCATCCCGACGTCCAATTCATATGTATCGTTTCGGGAGACAAACATTATCTACCACTCATGGAAGAGGCAAAAGAGTGCGGCGTTAAGGTTGCATTTATCGCACCCACTGTCGGGTCGTTGTCGAAACAAAAAAGTATATTGCGACGCATTTTGAACCTGGTAGACAACCACCCTGCAACAAAAAGGCAGATGTTTGCCAGACTGGATATGTTGCCATCATAAGCAGAGCCTAAAAACCCCTGCTTTTTTCATATAACAGCAAAGAGTAGCATAAACTATTGACAAATCTTTTTAATTTGCTATAATAATGTCATAACGAGTTCATTAACAAAACGGGTTTAAAACCCAGAAAGGAATGTGCAGCATGTATTGTCCAGGTCATTTGTAATGGTCTGGATGCCGGATTGTTCAATTCAGCAAACGTGCTAAGGCACGGGAGAATCGACGAGATGAAAAAGCAAAAACCGACAGAGTTGAAAAGCCTCGAAGCCCTGGGCGAAGGAGATGTCACAAGGGCTCTCCAGGCTACGTTCACGGTCCGGAAGTGGAAGAAGCCCG
The DNA here is from genome assembly GCA_903925075.1 of uncultured Geobacter sp. GTDB lineage: Bacteria > Desulfobacterota > Desulfuromonadia > Geobacterales > Geobacteraceae > Geomonas. The sequence goes on along the minus strand of CAIYDQ010000281.1, from coordinate 1,434 downwards.
ATCTGACGGGCCTTGCCGACGATGTCGACAAATTGACATCGGAAATGACGCACATGGAGACGGAAATCGCGAGCGCGGTTGCCTCCCTGGTGGAAACCAAGGAGAAGATCGCCCACTTCCAGGGCAATGAAACTGCCCGGGAAATCGCCGAGGCGCTGGCGGAAAAGAGCATTGCGGAGACCGAAGCGTACATCCGCGAACAACTGGGATGCCAGATGCTCATCGGCAACGATCCGATTCCGCGGCGTACGGCCATGCTGGCCTATCTGAACACCGTTCTCTCCGTGGATTTCCACGGCGACAGCGAGAAGGCGTTCGCAGCCCAGCAGGATCTGCAGGATCGGGGGATTCTTGTGCTCGACAAGTCGAGCCAGGGTCCCATTGTTATCGGGATACAGCACTACGTTGTGCCCGAGACATGGGGGCTCAAGCCGCGGCATCTGGAAAAGATTGCCGAGTCGGTTGCGCAGTTCTCCCGGAACTACATGGCTCTGCGCCAAGAACACCGCGTGGAAGCCACCAGGTTGATGGAGGACGAAGCCGAGATCGACCTGGACATGGCGCAGGAAGGGGGAACCGGCAAGTGTCTCGTGCGCGTTCGTGCCGAACCCATGGTGGACAGCCAGGGTAATGAGCGCGTTGACAGCGTTACGAAACGCCCGCTCTATCACCCGGGTGGAAGTCTGCTGGTGGAATTCGGCGCCAAGTACGTCGGGCCGATAAGGGCATCGGGCGGTATCGAGAGGAAAGTGACGGAGATGGTCTCGGAGGATGTCAGCATCCCCATCTCCGCTCTCGGCGACCGCAAGAAGCTCCGGCTGGACAAGAAGGTCTCTGAGACCCAGTTCGGTCTGGCTTGGCGGTTCTGGAAGATGATGCTCAACGGCATCGACGGCCACCAGGCGGCCAAGGCGCAGGAAGCGATCAAGCTCGTAATGAGTCAGAAGGGCGAAATCACTGCTCAGCAAATGCTGGGGGTGAACGGCTCGACGGGCCAGTGCGTCAAGAACATGCCCGCGTTCCTGGAGTTCAGGGGTGCGTTCAAGTTCAAGCGCGATGGGGTACGGATTTACAACCCGTTCCTGCTGGGCAGAGTGGTGGAGGACAATGGCAAGGATTTCATCGAGATCGTGGAGGTTCCTCCGCAGCTCGATACGGTCCTGGGCAAGTTCGTCGGCAAGAAGTTCTCGGTCGACGATAACTTCGGCCACTGTCCGTTCGGCCATCTCATCAGGGCCATCAAGGGCCAGTACACGCAAGACCACGAGGTCGATCTCGCCAAAGACGGGGCGGGAGAAAACGGCGATGGAGCAGAAGCTCCCGAGGAGGCACAAGTGGCGGCCGAGTAAGGGCGCCAAGCGACAGCATGGGGACGTTGTAGGATGTGTGAAAACACATTCCTACAACGTCCCCTTTTAATTTCCAAAAAAATAT
>CAIYDQ010000280.1 GCA_903925075.1 uncultured Geobacter sp. | reverse complement strand
TCGAACCCCGGACCTAGCGAATATGAGTCGCTTGCTCTAGCCAGCTGAGCTAAACCGCCAAGTTCTATATACTACTACTGTTTTCCCGATGCAGAGAACTTGCTGCGACAGCGCCTCAAGAGTTTTCTTTTATAGATCAGCGCCCGCTTTTTGTCAACAAAAAAGTCGGAAAAATTTTCCGATTCCGCCTCGCGCCGCCGCAGGCGGAGCGGCTCCGCAGGCTACTTCACCACTTCCACAAGCTCGACTTCGAAGACCAGTGTGGCGTTGGGAGGAATGACGCCCCCCGAGCCGCGCTCCCCGTAGGCCAGGTCGGGCGGACAAATCAGACGCGCCTTGCCGCCGGCCTTCATCATCTGCACCCCTTCCGTCCAGCACTTGATCACCTTGTCCAACTGGAATTCGGCCGGCTTGCCGGCTGCGTAGGAGCTGTCGAACTCCTTGCCGTCGATCAGGGTACCGCGGTAATTCACCTTCACCTTGTCGGTCGCAGCCGGCTTCGCTCCGCTCCCCTCGACCAAAGGCTGGTAAACAAGTCCGGACGCGGTTTTCACCGCCCCCTTCTCCTTGGCAGCCTTCTCGATGAACTGTTTGGACTGGGCGGCGAACTTCTCGCCCTGCGCGTTGCGACGACTCAGGGCCAGTTGCTGAATCTTGGGTTTGTACGCCTCCACGTCCACTGCCAGCGGCTTGCCGTTCGAGGCGTCGGTCATCCCCTGCTTCACCAACTCCAGTTCCTGCGGCGTCAGGCTGAAAATGGAGAGTTGACGGGCCATGATGACGCCGACGGCGTACAGGGACTTCTGATCGTCGGTTTTGGGTTCCTCGGCCGCCCATGCCGGGACGGCCATGAAGGTGACCAGTGCTGCCACGATGAGTCTGCGCATAGCTTTTTTCTCCTGTCTGGGAATTTTTTGCCAGGCGAAACTATACCAGCAACGGCGGTCGGGTAAAGTTTCGCCCTGGTTTTACAAGAAAGGCACCTCTGAATGAGATGCCTTCTTGCCGAGCTATATCTGAAGTGAGACTACTTGGTCGCCTTGGGAGCGGCCTTCGGTTTAGCCGTCTTGGCGGGGGCCTTGGCGGCCTTGGCAGCCTTGGCGGCCTTGACCGGTTTCGCCGGTTTGGCGGCCACGCCTTTTTTGGCCTCTATGTTCGCCATGCGCACTTCTCTGGCTTTGGCAAGATTGTCGGCAAGCCCCCTGTCCTGGGCCATCTTCCTTCTCGCCTCCGAATAGCTCTTGGCGGAGAGCGCCTGCTTGCTGGAGATGCCGAACTGCTTTTTATAGGCGCCGGGCTTCATGCCGTGGGCGGTGCTTAAGTGACGGGCCAGGGTCTTGAAGCCCCCTTTGCCGCACACAAGGCAGACGATTTCGTTCTTCCTGAAAGCCTCTTTCAGCGTCAGGGTCGGTTTGGCCTCCTCCCCTCCATCTATGGCCTGTCCCGCCTCCAAACTTTTCAAGGCAGCGTGAACCTTGCTGATTTCCGCCAGAAGTTCTTCGGAAGTCATCGGTGTGCTGGAAGCGTGCGATGACACAAGTTGTGCCGCAATTTCTACTAAAGTCGCCATTAAAACATCCTCCTCATGAAATGTGCTGTGACTGATTAATAGCAGAGTCAAAGAAATTGTCAACGATAAAGTATAAAGGTTTCTGTATACAGAACCCGACAAAAAGGGAATTCGATTATATAAAGTGGGAGCCGTTGGACTAATCAACTAGGGGCGAGAAATGAGGTAGGAGGTTTTCACTGCAACTTAAACCAAAAGCTCGGCAGAGAAAAGGAAAAGATTTATGACTTGTCGTAACGTGAATCAATGCTGGAGCAAATAAGCAGCCCTTCCAGCTCCTAAGAGCGCGGTCCGATCATTGAGTATGACGTGAACGGGAATGGACTGCATCAAGGAGCTGAGCCTTCCCTTGTCAGTGAAAGCCGCCATGAAGGGCGCCTCTTTAAGCCGCGCGACGATGCGGGGAGCAATCCCGCCGCCGAGATAGACGCCGCCGGTTGCCAGGAACCTGAGCACGGCGTTGCCGGCTTCGGCCCCATAGACGGCGACGAAGGTGTCCAGGGCCTGGTCGCAAAGGGGGCAACTACGATCCAGGGCGGCGCGGGCGATCACTGCCGGCGGGTCGCCGGCGTTGATGGCCGCCGCCACGCTCTCCTGTTCGGGAAAACAACGCTGATCGCGCAGGAAGCGGTAGATGCCCCAAAGGCCGGGCCCCGACAGCACCCGCTCGTAGCTCACCCGCCCGTGTTTGCCCTGCAGATACGACAGCAGTCCGTTCTCCAGCTCGTTGCGTGCGGCGAAATCGGCATGCCCCGCCTCGCTTGGCAGCGGACGATGCGCGCTGCCGTCCCAATAGGCGAGCGATTCTCCCAGGCCGGTGCCGGCCGAGACCACGGCTATGGTCCCGGTGGGGTCCGCTTCTCCGGGGTTAAGGGTAAGCAGGTCCTCCGGTTTGAGCGCGGAGATGCCGTAAGTATTGGCTTCCAGGTCATTGATCAGTCGCACCCGGGGAAGTCCGAGCAGTCGGGCAAGCTCGGTGCCGTCGATGTGCCAAGGAAGGTTCGGGGTGGTGACCCGTCCATCCAGCACCGGCCCCGCCACCCCGAGACAGGCGGTTTCCGCCTGCAGCCGGTGGAGGTCGACAAAAAGCCGCACGATGTCAAGCAGACTGCCATGCTCCTTGCTCGGGTAGCGCCCCTCGGCCAGTTGCAGCAGCTCGCCGCCGTCGCTCCGGAAATAGGCAAGCCGGGTCGAAGTCCCCCCAACGTCTCCAGCAAGAATCAGCATATCGGCCTCCCTTGGTTGGAAGTCACTTCGCCGCGGCAGCCTCTTCCTGCACCGCCCGGGCAAGATCGCCGCTCAAACCGACCAGGGCGCGCTGCAAGGCGGCCACCAGCGGTTCGTACCCTTCCCCCTGCACCTGTTCGCGCAGCAGGGAGCGTCCGTGTCTGGCGGCGCCCCCTGCGTGGCGGCGTAGGGACCAGGCCGCCTCGACGGTGACTTCCCGGCCCGGCAGGCAATCGAATCGGACGATGTCCAGCAGCACGCGGTAATCGGGAGCGGCGCCGGCGAACTGTCGATAGGACGAAACCCGGTTCGAGCCCAGCAGCCGCCCGAGGTTGCGCGCCACGAGCCGGGGAATCTCATCCTTCAACGGCTCGGCCCAGCGCTGCGCCTCCAGAATCTCGACGCGGTTGGCCGCCACGCGCACCACAAGCTGCGGCCGGTCAACCATCTCCGGAAGGGTGATCGGACCGACGGCGATGGCGGGGCCCGCCCCGTCGGCGTTGAGGCCTTCCCCGTTGGCGTTAAGGCCTTCCCCGTTGGCGTTCGCGCCGACGGCATTCGCCCTCGGCGCGGTCCGGTTGGCGGCTGCCGACTCGCCTGCGGCAGGAGGGGGACAGACGGCGGGAGGGGGACAGGCACCGCGCTCCGCGGAGCCAGTCCCCGGTTCCGCGGCTGAGGGCTCCAGCGTATAGAAGGTCACCCGCGGCGAGCTGCTGCAGCCGGCCGCCGTCAGGGCCAGGAAAAGGGCCGCCGTGAAGCAAAGAAAGCAGCGCATCATGGTTTATCCTCCTTCTTGCCGCGGATCAGCGATTCCGGGTGTTGCTCCAGGTAATCGCTCAGCACCCGCAGCGACTGCGCGGCCCGCGACACTTCGCGCAGGGTGTCGCGCAAGTCGAGTTGCATCGGCCCTTCGTTGGACAACACCTGGTTGGCGCCTCCCAGGGTGGTGCGCGCGTCTCCCAATGTCTTTCTCACATCCTCGATTGAGTGCCGCGCCTCGACCAGCACCGAGCGCGCCTCCGGGATCAGGGTTGCGTCGAGGCTCTTCAGTAGTTTGTCGGCGCTTTGCAGGGTGGCGTCCAGGGAGCGGATGCTTTTTCCGGCGTCGTTGGCCAAATCGCCCAGCGGGAGTTTCTCTATCCGCTGCACGATCTGCATCAGGTTCTTCTGCAGCTGCCCCATGGATCCCGGCACCGTCGGGAATTGCGGAGGCCTGCTGTTCCACAGTATCTGCGCCGGGCGCGCTTTGGCGGAAAAATCCAGGCCGATGTAGAGTTGGCCGGTTAAGAGGCTGCCGCTCTTGATCTCGGCCCGGAAGCCGTGCGCCACCAGGGTGTCGAGCAGTTGATGGTAATCGCCGGGTCGCGCCGGCGCGGATTTGCGGGAGGAGCGAGTACTCAGCCGTTCCGGATACAACTGGATCTCCACCGGAATGGTTATGTCCGGACGCGTGGCGTCAACCGCCACGCCGATCTTGGTGACCTCGCCGACCGTCACGCCATGCAGATCCACCGGAGCGCCCACGGCGAGACCGCGCACCGATTCGTGGAACAACAGCAGCAGCGGTTCGGCGGTCTGCTCGTGTTTCAGCGCCTCGTCTCGGGTGGCGAACAAGGGGAAGACGGCGCCGGAGGCGGCGGGCGGCGCCGGAGGGGAGAGCTCCGGGGTCTGCAAGGCGATGCCGCCCAAAAGTATGGAGACCATGGATTCGGTGTTGATCTTGACGCCGCTGGCGTTGAGGGTCAGGTCGATGCCGCTTGCCTGCCAGAAGACGCTGTTGGTCTTCACGTACTGGTCGAAGGGGGCGCGGATGAAGATCTTCACCGTGACCCCCTTGCCGTCCGGGTCCAGCGCCGTGGAGATTACCTGACCCACCTGGATGCGCCGCAAGAAGATGGGCGAGTTGGTGTCGAGCGATCCCCCGTCCGGGGTGTGCAGCGCAAATTGCCGCCCCGGCACGTCCATGGAGACCGCCGGCGGCGCTTCCAGGCCGATGAAATCGTCCTGCCGATCGGTCGAGCTCCCCGCGTCCACGCCGATGTAGGACCCGCCGATCAGGGTGCCGAGCCCCGAGATGTTGCCGCCGGAGATGCGCGCCCGCACCACCCAGAAGCGCGTATCCTTCACCAGGAGCCCCCTGGCGTCGTTGGAGACCTCGGCGGTCACCACCACGTGGGAGCGATCCTTGGAAATGGCCAGCGACTTCACCTCGCCGATCTGCACGTCCTTGTACTTCAGCTTGGTCTTGCCCGCCTCCATCCCCTCCCCCGTTTTGAAGGTGATGGTGATCACGTGGCCGCGGTCGATGAAGGTCTTCACCGCCAGCGACAGTCCGATGATGGCGGCGACCATGGGGATGATCCAGACCAGTTGCACCGAAAAGCGGCGTTTATGCTCGGTCACGGCGTCGGGGATCTCGGAGTTCTCGGGGGTAGGAGGCGTATCAGTCATGAAGATCCTTTCTTTGCAGGGGGTCCCAAATCAAGCGCGGGTCGAACTGCATGGCGGCGAACATGGTCAGCACCACGACGGCGCCGAAGGCGACCGCGCCGGGTCCGGCCTTCACCGTCGCCATGGCGCCCAACTGCACCAGGGCAGCCAAAAGCGTCACCACGTAGATGTCCAGCATCGACCAGCGCCCCACCAGCTCGATCAGCCGAAACAGGCGGGTGCGCTCCCGCGGGCGCCAAAGGGAGCGGCGCTGCACCGAGATCAACAACAGGGTGAGGGATATCAGTTTCAAAAGCGGAATGGTGACGCTGGCGATGAAGACGATGACGGCGATCATCCAGGAGCCGGTTTTCCAGAGGTGCACGATGCCGCTCATGATGGTGTCGCTCCGGTAGCTGAAAAGCGAGCCGGTCTCCATGATGGTGAGGAGATTGGCGGGGATGTACAGGATGTAGGCGGCGATCAGCAGCGCCCAGCAGCGGGCCACGCTCGCCGGTCTGCGAAAATGCAGGAGCGTGCCGCAGCGGGGACAGTGGGCGGGATAGGCCAGTTGCGTCTTCCTGGAGACCAGGTTGCAGACCTGGCAGGAACAGAGCATGCGGTTGGCGGCGCTGGAAGCTAGCCGGCTCATGGCTCCCCCCTCTCCTTGTTTCCTTGTTCCAGCCGAGCCCAGACGTCGCGCGCGCTGAAAGAGGAGGCGACGGCGGCCAGGAGCAGGGTCAAGGCGCCGAAGGACCAAAGGGCGATGCCGGGAATCACCTTGAAGGAACTGGTCAGCTTCACCAACGACACCAGCACCCCCAGCATGAACACCTCGACCATGCCCCACGGCTCCACATAGCGCAGCGTGCGCATGAACAGGGCGCAGCCGGGAGGGACGCGGCGAAACTTAAGCGGCAGCAGCAGGTAGGTCATGGAGATCAATTCCACGGCCGGCATGACGATGGCCGTGATCAACACCAGGAGGGCGATGGACTTCATCTCTTGATCCCAAAGCGAGGCCACGGCGCCGTAGAGGTTGATGGCGCTGCGGTCTCCCTGCACCTCTATGGAGAAGATCGGAAAAGTGTTGGCCACCGCGAAGAGCACGGCGGCGGCCAGGGTGTAGGCCAGGGTGCGGTCGATGCTGTCGGTGGCGTTTCGGTACAAGACCGCGCCGCAACGGCTGCAACTGGCCGTGCAGCCGGGGTTCAGGGGAATCTCCCGCTGGAGCAGATCGCAGTAATGGCAAGCGATGAGTTGTGCGGGTCGATCGGCCATGGCGGAAGAGTTGCTCCTTTTGTTAAAGCGTGCCCCGGCTTCGATCGAGGCCGGTCGCAGCCATTGGCAGCAGCCACTAAAGATACCATAGATTTGCCGGGAGCAACTCGTCTGCGCGGCCCTGCTGCGACATCCGGAGGCGCCCGGGCCGACGCAAAAAAACAGCCGCATCAGGAATTTCCCGAGCGGCTGGAATTTTGAGGATGTACCCCGGGGTGTACCGCAAAGTACAACCCGGGGTTTTCACTGCTGCCGAAGTATTCAGCGTGCTTCGTTGGGTGGGAGCCAACTCGCTGAACACCGTACAAATGGTCGGTGCGACAAGATTCGAACTTGCGACCACTAGACCCCCAGTATATTCCGCCGTCATTTTGAAGCCTTTACAGAGATTTGCAAACCTTTGCATTCCGTTTGAATCCTTGATATAACTATCTGATATTGAACTAAATTTCAGCGAGAAAACATTCTTGTTCGTGGCAGCCCTTTGCAAGGCTTCGTCGCATGATATAGTCGGTTGTAAGGCTTATTGCGACAAATCTGCGACAAATTTTCACGACGGCTCAAAGAGCCGCCGGACGGCACATCGACCCGACAAAGGGCGAACGACTACAGCGTTGCTCGGCGAACATGCGGCCCGAGTACCGCGCAGGAGACCGACTGCGATGACAGCGACAGACGATGCACCTAAAAAAAAGGCGGAGCAGAAGATCAACCTTAACAAGACGGCCGTCGAGAACCTTCCCTTCTCGAAGGAAAAGTCATTCAACGTGATGGACGCCAAGTTGACCGGTTTCGGAGTCCGCGTCAGCACCGCGTCGAAGACCTATTTCGTGTACACGAGAGTCAAAGGCCGGCAGAACTGCGCCGGACGGTATCTCGAAATCCGTGAATCGATAGGAAGACACGGCATAATAAGGTATGAGGACGCTAAAAGCAAGGCCAAAGAGATTCTAGAGGACGCGGCAATCGGAATTACGCCCGACGACCGGCGCCTGGAAAAGGAAACTCTCGCGAAAGCGGAAGAAACCAGGGGAGTGACTCTCGACGAGATTTTCCGGGAATATTTATCGTGGAACAAGCAATTGAAGGAATCCACGAGGGAAAATTATCGGATACATATCGATGCCTACCTGGCCGACTGGAAGGACAGACCCATACGCGAGATCACCGCCGACGACGTACTGCAACGCCACGCGTTTTTAAGCAAGAAAATAGAACCGCCTCCGGCCCCGCCCTATAGACGCAAATCCAGGAAGAAATCAGAGGACATGCCGGAACCCGGGCCCAAAAAGAAGAAAACGCGGACCAACGGGCCGGGGGTGGCAAACGCGACCATGAAAATTTTACGCGCCCTGATGAATTTTGCCCTGACCAACGACAAGTACGCTGGGATACTCAGCAAGAATCCGGTCAAACTCGGCAAGGCCTGGAACAAGCTCAGGGCCCGCGAGAACCTGGTCACTCCGGACAAACTTCCCGCATGGTTCTGGGCCGTACAGGAATCGGAACATCCGACCGCGAAGGATGTCCTCTTGCTGCTGCTTTTTACCGGAGCGCGCAGCAAATCGGAGGCCTTCAGGCTGAAATGGTGCGACATCGACTGGAAATCCAGAATAATATATTTTTACGACACGAAAAACTCGACCACGCTCAGACTTCCCATGAGCACTTATCTCTTCGACCTTTTAAAGAATCGCGAGGAGGCCGAGGCATCGAAGTCGACCTACGTATTCCCGTCCGACAAAGCCAAAGAAGGACACCTCACCGATGTGCGGGACGAATTGGACAAAATCAACCTGAAAGCGGGCACCACCATTTCGCCGCACGATCTGCGCCGAACGTTCCTGACCTATGCGGACGACAATCTGGGCATACCCTTTCTAACCATAAAAGCCCTGGTCAATCATGAATCGAACGCCGGCGGCACCTCGGGCGGTACCGACGTGACGGCGGGCTACATCAAGGTCCAAATGCACCAGAGACGAGACGCAATGCAAAAGATCACGGACTACATCCTGGCCAACGCCAAGGCCGACTCCTGCCATGAAACCGACAGTCGCTGCATGTTTGACGGCTACGGTATATAGTGGTCTGCGGTGTGGGTGTCCGGCAATTTCAGGGGGGGGGTAAGGTTTCGCGCCATCAGGTGGATGAACTCGCGAACGCTCCGGGGAGTTCGGAACCGTTCAATTTCAGAGGGTCACTGTACCCTTCGGCGAATAGAGATCGCCGATTGTAAGCGAAATACGGAAGCCGGTTTTCACTGAAGGGCACCATCAACGGCGTTATTGAGACAAAAAAGACGCAGAATTCTGCAGAATTCTGCAGAATTCGTAAAAATACAGAGTTTTGGCTTGAACGTGACCCTTTTCGGCAAAGGAAGCCGTATCATTTAACATCCCTAAATTTAAGCGTTTTTTTCACTTTTTGTGGCTGAGTGCTTTTCCAGGGTTCCTGGCTCAACTTCCCGGCCTGGCGCATCTTCAGCGCCGCACCCGCACGACGCCGACCTTGTTCCTACCGCTGCAGGCGATATAGATCTCCCCTTGCGGCGTCGCCGCCATGTTGCTGATCACGCCGCCCCCCGACGGCACCGACCAGCTTTGAAAGGAGCGGCTTTTTGGATCGAAGCGGACCATGGTGTTAATTCTACTTAGTCACACTTCAAACATGTGCGTAACGTATTGATTTTTAAACTACAAAATGGCATAAAGAGTCCATCTTTTCCCTAAGGTCGAGTCAGGATGATGAGCCGCAGTCCATAACAAAATCCGTAACTGCCCAGCTCATTAGTCGAACAACGCCAGCGGGAGGGCTCCAAGATAATTACGACAGCATGAATTCAGGCATCTTTCCCTCAAACAGCAGACGCAATGCATCGGACGCAGTAAGGCCCTGCTTCCTGCACGTCGACAAATAACTCCGAATCCGGCAGAACATCTTTGCTCCGTCCCAAGAGCGGAAGCAACCGGAGATCTTCTGCTGAACCTTGGTCATACGGAGGTCATTTTCTGCTTGGTTGTTGGAGAAGGGAACCTCGTCTTCAACCATGAATCGTAATACATCTGCTTCAAAGTTCCTCAGTCGCTCCAGAAGGTTTCGGGACTTGGAGCGAGCGAGTTTCCCTCTACGCCCCTTTCGTGTACTTTCATCAGGGGCGGGGCATTCCCTGTCGGCTTCTTCGAGCAGCGCCCAATAGCGGCTTCGGTAAGCCTCACAGGCAATTGCATCGAGATGACCTCCCGCTTCATGGGTAGCCTTGTTGATCTCTTTTAACAAGGTGGCCATGTGCTGTGCCCATTGCTGCTTATCCTGCTCCCAGGCCCGTTCCAACTCCCTTAAGTGGTGGGCGTTGCAAAGTGCATGGGTAACGTTGTATTTGAAGTAAGGCTTCCAGTGATCATGACAGAGGATGCCGTGAAACAGCGGCATTATGCCAATTTCATCCATGGCTTCGCAGCCTCGTTTGGCGTGAGGAAAGAAATGAGTGTATTGGTCATTTGATGCACTGTGAAGCCAGACTCGCACACTACCGATGTTGATGCCGGTTTCATCAACATGAAGCAGGCTGGATGATGCAAGTCTTCCTTTGACCCATTTTTCAAACTGTTCCAATCGTTCGTAGGCATCCTGGTTGAAGTTGAGTATCGTGCCTTGGCTGATTGGCATCTGCATCTGGTCAAGAAAATGGTCTTCGATGCGATTGTACGGGATCAGTTGAAACTGAGACATATAGACCGAATTGACCTTGACCCCGATACCGTACTGCGCTGGGCGAGTGATTCCTGCAGGAAATGGAGCCACATAGCGCTTGCCCTTTTGATCGATGAGGACCTCAGCCCGGAATTCTGTGATCACTTTAGTGATCTCCAAGTCGAAGACTTGTCTGGACTCGTAACCTGCCTCACGGTACTGGCCTTTGGGCAAGGTGTTTCTATCAATCGAGATTGGCCTTATTTTGTCAGGATTGGGCACCGGTTGCAGGGTCGTTCTGAGGTAACCTGGTGACAATGGACACTCCCACTTGCTACACTGCCGAGAGGGAGGGGACACATGCCGAAACAGAAACAGCAGCGCTACAGTCATGAATTCCGAGCCGAGGCGGTTAAACTCGTCACCGAACAGGGATTAT
>CAIYDQ010000279.1 GCA_903925075.1 uncultured Geobacter sp. | reverse complement strand
TTTCCCGCTATCAACGTCAACGACTCGGTTACCAAGTCGAAGTTCGACAACCTCTACGGCTGCCGTGAATCGCTGGTTGACGGCATCAAGCGCGCAACCGACGTCATGGTGGCCGGCAAGGTCGCCGTCATCTGCGGCTACGGCGACGTGGGCAAGGGATGCTCGCAGGCGATGCGCGGGCTGCAAGCGCAGGTCTGGGTGACCGAAGTCGATCCGATCTGCGCGCTGCAGGCGGCGATGGAAGGATACAAGGTCGTCACCATGGAGTATGCGGCCGACAAGGCCGACATCTTCGTCACCACCACCGGCAACATCGACGTCATCACCCACGACCACATGAAGGCCATGAAGCACAACGCCATCGTCTGCAACATCGGCCACTTCGACAACGAGATCGAGGTTGCCAAGTTGAAGGCCTATCAGTGGGAAAACATCAAGCCGCAGGTGGATCACGTCATCTTCCCGGACGGCAAGCGCATCATCCTCCTGGCGGAAGGACGCCTGGTCAACCTCGGTTGCGCCACCGGGCACCCCTCCTACGTCATGTCCTCCTCGTTCGCCAACCAGACCCTGGCGCAGATGGAGATCTTCTGCAACCCCGGCAAGTATCCGATCGGCGTCTACACCCTGCCGAAGGAACTGGACGAGAAAGTGGCTCGCCTGCAGTTGAAGACCCTGGGCGCCATGTTGACCGAGCTGAGCGACGCTCAGGCGGCCTACATCGGCGTGAAGAAAGACGGCCCGTACAAGTCGGCGCTTTACCGCTACTAGCCGCTACCCGCCAAATCGGTCCGCGGGACATAAAAAAGGGCGCCGGTTCATCACCGGCGCCCTTTTTGCCATCATTCTTGCCCCTTGCGCTTTTCTTTTTTCCCCCGGTCCCCGGGGGCGCATGCCGGCGACATTCAGGTCTGGACTCCCAGACGCGGTAGAATGAAACGCTGCAGCGCCACCCAGCAGACGATGAAACCCGCCAAAATCAAGAATTCTTTCATTGCCGGCCACCTCCTGATGCGTTGAACTTCGATGCACTATACCGCATATGCGAGATGGTGTATATAGCTCAATGCGACGCGCCGTGGTGGTAGGGGATCTCGTGCACTTCCATGGACAAAAGGTCGATGCTCAGCTTGCGGTTGCGCAGCAACTCCCCTCTGCCCAGCAGGATCTTGCAGATCTCGGCGACCTGCAGGCTCGCCACCACCGCCGGGGTGAAGGAGGGATTGCCCAACTGCTGCTCGATCCCCTTGCCAGCCTTCCAATGGCGGTAGATGTTCTGCACCGTGCTCTCACCGGGGAACTGAGTGGCGACGTGGCCGTACCACCCCCCGATCGCTCCATGCACCATGGGGATGCCCGCCTCGTTGCAAAGCTCGGCCATCTCCAGGCGGTAACCTATGTTGTCCAAGGCGTCGACCGCGACCATGATCCCGGCCAAAAGCCGGCTGCCGTTCGCGCTGCAAAAGGCCTCCTGCACCGCGGCGACGGTCACGGCCGGATTGATCAACGCCACCCTTTCCAAGGCCGCCTCAACCTTGGCCTTGCCCAGAGACGCCGGAGTGGACAGGATCTGCCGGTTCAGGTTGTGCTCCTCGAACACGTCCGGATCGACCGCCAGGATGTGGCCGACGCCCAGCCTCGCCAGCTCCTCGATCACGTAGCCTCCCAGTCCGCCGCAACCGATCACGGCGACCCGGCTGCGGGCAAGAATCAACTGTTCGGCCACCGACATCATGTCCCGGTTGCGTTGGTAGCGCGCCGGCAAAAGGCCGTGTTCCAGGACCAGCACCTCAAGCGCGGCGTGGCTCAGGCCGCAGCGCTCCGCGGCGGCGCACTGGGCGGACCAGGGAACCAGCCCGGAGCCGCTCGACTCTTTCAAAAACGAAAGGGCATCCTGTTGTTGCTGCGTCTCATCCATAATCACCCTCCGAAAAAATAATTAGCTGTCGCCGGTCAACTCCTGCAGCAGATAGACCTTTTGATTCACGCCGGCTACGCATGCCACCACTTCCCGCAGCCGCGCTTCGTCGAGCCCGCACTCCTCGTCGATCCCCTGAAAGTAAGGGTAGCCCTTGGGAAGCGGGGTAAGCGCGCCGTCCCGCAGCAGCATCGCGTCCACCATGTCGTTGACCCGCCCTTCGGCCTCCCACGGGTCGCGATAGTTGAACTGCCGCGCCACCACGTGCAGCCCCATGCCGTTCTCGAAAAGCGCCTTCACTTCGAAGGAGAATTCCCTCGGCGCGCTGTAGTTCTCGCTGCGGCCGGATCGCACCATCACCCGGGCGCCGGCCTCCCGGAGCAGGTCCGCCACCGATTCGGCCGTCATCGGCTGATAGCTCTCCATGCTTTGCTCGGTCATCACACCTCCAATCTCAGCTCGATGCCCCACGGCACCGGTTTCTCGCCTTTTGCCGTCAGCACCCACAGGGTGGGCAACTCCATCCGCTCGGGCGCAGGTCCCACGCCGTCGGTCAGATAGATCACCGCCGCCGGCGGGGGATGCATGCTCTTGGCATGCTCGAACACCGGCCGCAGATCGGTGAAGCCGCCGCCGTCGTAGCGCCCTGGCTGGAAAACCGCTCCGCTGAACGCCTCGATGCGCCGGATCTTGCTGTTGGCGTACAAAACGGTGATTGCCGCCTCCCGCCCGCGGGCGATCTGCAGCAGCTCCCGGGCGAATGCCTCCCTCAGTTCCACGACGTCGGTGGAGTCGCTGACGTCGATTCCCACCAGCAGGTTCAGCCGCCGGCGCTTGCGGGCGCCGGGGGTATCGTGTCCGAAGCGGCGGTGCTCCCGCATCCAGGTGCTTTTCCTCCCTATCCGACCGGCGGTGGCGATGAACTGCCGCAAGATCTGACGCCAGGGGAGGGGCGAGGGCCTCAACAGCTCCTCCACCACATCCCGGACTTCGGCGGGGGTCTCGCCGTCGCTCGCGTTGAGGCTTGCCCGCGTCACGGAGCGCACCATCTCCTCGGCGAGGTAAAGGGGCGTGCTGTCGGCCTCGTTCCAGAGCGCGTGGTCGTCCAGGGTGGAGAAGGCGGCATCCTCGCCACCCGCTCCGGCGCCGCCGCGCTCCTCCTGCTCGGCCGCGCCGTGGCCGCTTCCTTCCAGGTTGCCGATGTCGAACGGGGGCACCAGCAGGTCGTAATATTCCTCGGCCGCGAGTCCCGCCGGCTGGCCGAATTGATCCGGATAGAGCGCGTCGTCGGGAAGTCCGGCCGTCGACGGGTTGATGGCGAGGTCGCAGGCAACGTCCCAGTCGTGCAGGTTGCGTCCCTTGCGGCGCAGCATGTGCAGATGCAGCAGGTGCTTCACCAGGTGTTCCAGCACGGCGCGCTGCTCGCCCGCCGAAAGCCGGCGGAAGGCGGCCGGCTCCACGGCCAGGGTCGGAACGCCGTTGCCGATGGTGACGCCGGCGGGCTTACCCCGCAGGTCGCGCTCTTCGCGGCGCAGGTTGAGGAGAAAATGACCGTAAAAGGGGCGCTCGCGCAAGAGCCGCACCACGGCGTTTTCCAGGCAGGGGACGGACATGGCGGCTAGCGCGCCTCCCTGGATATCGCCTGCAGCGCATCGAACACCACGTCGTCGTACTGGTCCTTGACCAGGGCCAGGGCCACCTCGGGAATCTTCAGAAGCGTCTTCACCAGGCCAAAGCAGAGGTCGCGCGGCAGCACGGCGATGTAGGCCACCAGGTTTTCCTCCTGGGTCGGGGCAAGCGAGGGACTCGCCTGCAAGGTGGCGCAAAGATCGTTGATGGTGGCGGCCTGCACGTCGTCGCGCTGACGCCGCGCCCGGTCGGCCACCTCCGGCCAGTCGTTCAGCACCTCGGCGGCGCTCAGCGGCCTTCCCTTGCGGTCGGAAAGCCAGCGCATGAACATGATGGCCGCTTCCTTGCCGACGATGCCGGCGTAGACCTCCATCTCCAGTTCGGGCGGGAAGCTGCAGTTCTTTTTCAGGACGCTGACCATCTCCCAGCCGCGCTCGCTCGGCTCCACCTGCAACTCCATCGGCATCCCCTGCTTGGCGAGCATGCCGGAGTTGCCGGCCAGGAACTGCCGCACGTCCCCGGCCAGTTCGCGCTGCTGCGCATAGCGCGCCCAGCAGCGGTAATCGGTTTCCACGAAGATCATCACCATCCGGTCGATCAGCGCGCGGTCGAGCGTCGCCACCTGGTAGCTGCCGTCGGGCGGATTGATGCTCACCACCACCTTGTGCCGCCGCGACAGGCCATGGGTGTGGATGGCGCGCAGCATCCCCTCGGCGGGGGGCTCCACGAACTGGAAGATCGCCTGCAGGGTGTCCTCCTGCTGGGCCCGGTTCAACTCGTCGCAGTGGACCACCGTGGGCGGATCCTCGTTTCCGGGAAGCCAGGAGGGGCGCGACCAGTGCATGGTTTCCCCGGTTCTGAAGGGGATGCCGACCAGGTCCCCCACCTCCATCTGTCCCAGGCGCAGCGAGACGTAGCGCCGGTCCAGTTCCCGGCACGCCTGGACGATCCCCGCGCTCTTGCCGACGCCGCGGTGTCCGACCACGCAGGGGGTGAGATCGGTCTTGGCGATGATCTCCTTGATCACGCTCTTCATCTGTTCGACATTCATGGATATTCACCGCCTCCGGAGGGCGCGCCGGCGACAGCCCGCTTGCCGCTCGCGGTTCATTAAAGTAGCCGTCGATGCGATCAGACATCTTACACATAACTTTCGCCGGGTAAAAGGGGGATTTTTCCAGCGGATCGTATACGGCTGTCTCGCCTGGATTTGCGGCCTTACCGTCCACTTGACACGGGGAGTTTTGTGGTAGTATTGGGGCTGTATTAAAACCACTCAATGGAGGACGGGCAAATGGCGAATAAAGAGAGCTGTGCTGTGGGCGGAGTCTGCAAACTGTTGGTGGGAGGGTTGCTCGGCGCCGGAATCGCCTTGCTGCTTGCTCCGCAGAGCGGAAAGAAGGCTCGCAAGTATTTGGCCTGTTGCGCCAAGAAGGTCGGCGGCCAGGCCAACGAGGCGGCCAACGATTTCGTCGAGACGCTGACGGATTTCGTGGAAACCGCCGGCAACCGCGCCGCCGAGATCTTCGAAGAGAGTGCGGACCTTACCCAGGAGTCCAAAAAGGCGCTGTTGGCCGCCTTGGAGAAAGGGCTGCAAAAATTGGAAGAGCAGCGCAAGAAACTGGCCGACATGCTCGGCTGAGGCACCATGCCGGATACCGCACGACGACGGCCCCCTCCCCCTTGACGGCGGAGGGGGCCGTTGATTTTAGGAGGTCCTGCGATATTTCGCCGTCCACCGAAAAAACCGATTGACAGCCGGCGCAGCCGCACGTATTATGACTTCCACTTTCAATTGGAGTTCTCATGAAACGGGCGATGACAAAGATTTTCGCCGACTTCATCGCCCGGCGCGGGCTGAAGTCGACCAAGCAGCGGGACATCATCCTGGACGGTTTCCTCGCCAGCGATCGCCACCTGAGCATCGAAGAACTCTATCTGAAGATCAGGGCCAGCCACCCGAACATCGGCTATGCCACCGTTTACCGGACCTTGAAACTGTTCGCCGAGGCCGGGATCGCGCGCGAGATGCAATTCGGCGACGGTCAGACCCGCTACGAGCATGCGGGGGAGGGCGAGCATCACGACCACCTGGTCTGCACCAGGTGCGGCAGCATCGAGGAGTTCGAGAACGAGACCATCGAACAGCTGCAGGCCGAGGTGGCGAACAGCCGCGGCTTCCTGATCGAAAAACACCGGCTGGAACTCTACGGCGTTTGCGGCAGCTGCCGAAAGTAAACGCAAAGCCGGGCCGCTGAATTGTTGAGGTAATCGCGGCAGGACAAACGGTAATCGCAGCAAAAAAATTTTCCCGCCTACATGAAAGTGATATTCATTGGCATTTCGCAGTACGAGGGGTAGACGATAACATGTCATTTTTTAAGAAGAAGGGTTCCTGCCACGAGGCTCCCACCGTTGCCAACGACGGCGCCAGGAAGGTGGCGCTGGTCGGAAATCCCAATGTCGGGAAAAGCGTGCTCTTCAACGCCCTGACGGGCGCCTACGTGACCGTCTCCAATTACCCCGGGACCTCGGTGGAAGTGGCCCGCGGCAACGCGGTCATCGACGGCGAGCATTTCGAGGTGATCGACACCCCGGGCATGTATTCGATCCTGCCGATCACCGAAGAGGAGCGGGTGGCGCGCGAGATCCTCTTGAACGAGCGTCCCAATCTGGTGATCCACGTGCTCGACGCGCGCAATCTGGAGCGGATGCTGCCGATGACGCTGCAACTGATCGAGGCGGAACTGCCGGTGGTGCTGGTGGTGAACATCATGGACGAGGCGGCGCGCATGGGGCTCTCGATCGACATCCCGCTGCTCTCCCGGCGCCTGGGCATCCCGGTGATCGGGGCCGCGACCGCCAAGAAGGTGGGGCTCCCGGAGATCCGGGCGGCCATCCGCGCTTCCGTTGGCGGCGCGACCCCGCCTTTTGGCTATTCTCGCCTCATGGAAGGGGACATCGCCGCGATCTCCACGCGCCTCAAGGGCGACTATCTGCTATCCAAAAAGTCGCTGGCGCTGCTGCTCTTGCAGGGGGACGGCGAGGTGGCCGACTTGGTGCGCTCCACGGAAGGTGAGGGGGCCGTCGACGTCGAGGAGGGGGTCAAGGACAAGCGCTTCGAGCGTCGGGAATCTTTCCACCTC
Organism: uncultured Geobacter sp.; assembly: GCA_903925075.1. GTDB lineage: Bacteria > Desulfobacterota > Desulfuromonadia > Geobacterales > Geobacteraceae > Geomonas. Next base: position 12,105 of record CAIYDQ010000279.1, on the reverse strand, counting down.
GACCTCTCCATGGAGCGCAAAGGGATCGTCAAGGGGATACTGGACGGCGCCTTCACTGCCCCGGAAAAGCGCGTGGTGACCCTGGCCGAGCGCATCGCCCGCTGGACCGTCCGCCCGGCCACCGGCGTGCCGCTGCTCTTGATCGTGCTCTATTTCGGGCTCTACAAGTTCGTCGGCGAGTTCGGCGCCGGCACGCTGGTCGACGTCCTGGAGACCAAGGGTTTCAAGGAGCTTTTCAACCCCTGGATCACCGGGGTGGTCAAGCATTTCGTCCCTTGGGTCGTCATTCAGGAGCTGTTCATCGGCGAATACGGGGTGATCACCCTCGGCATTCGCTACGCGGTCGGCATCATCCTGCCGATCGTCGCCACCTTCTTTCTCTTTTTCTCCGTTCTGGAGGACAGCGGCTACTTCCCCAGACTCGCGCTCCTCGTGGATCGCTTGTTCAAGACCATGGGGCTCACCGGCCGGGCCGTGATCCCGATGGTGCTCGGTTTCGGCTGCGACACCATGGCGACCATGGTGACCCGCACGCTGGAAACGGTCCGGGAGCGGGTGATAGCCACGCTGCTTTTGGCGCTGGCCATTCCCTGTTCCGCCCAGTTGGGCGTGATTTTGGCGCTCCTCTCCAAATCGCCCGGCGCGCTTTTGGTATGGAGCGTCTGCCTGATACTCATCTTCCTGCTGGTAGGCCTTTTGGCGGCCAAGGTCCTTCCCGGCGAGACCCCCATGTTCTACATGGAGATACCGCCCATGCGGCTGCCGCAGCTCTCCAACGTGCTGACCAAGACCTACACGCGCATGCAGTGGTATTTCATCGAGATTTTGCCGCTGTTCATCATCGCCTCGGTGCTTTTGTGGCTGGGGAAGATCACCAACTTCTTCGAGACCATGGTCACCTGGATGAGCCCGGTGATGGCCTCCCTGGGATTGCCCAAGCAGACGGCGGTGGCCTTCATCTTCGGCTTTTTCCGGCGCGACTACGGGGCGGCTGGGCTTTACGATCTGCAGACCCAGGGGCTCTTGAACCCCAGGCAATTGACCGTGGCGGCCGTAACGCTAACCTTGTTCATCCCTTGCGTGGCCCAGTTCCTGATCATGAAAAGGGAGCGCGGTTGGAACGTGGCCATCAGCATCGGCGTGTTCGTCTCCGTCTTCGCCTTCGGCAGCGGCTGGCTGTTGAACCGTTTCCTGCTCATGACGGCGATACTGTAAACGGCCGTTCTACGTTCTACGTTAAAACCGAAAGCCACACCGTATCGTCCGTATCGTTGCCACGCTTCAAAGTTTGGGAACGTAGAACATAGAACATAGAACATAGAACGTAGAACGTAGAACATAGAACGTAGAACATAGAACGTAGAACCGTTCTGAGAGGTGTTATGAGATGCGGTTTTTGCGGACACGAGTTCGCCGAGGAGCAGGGGAACGTGGGGTGCAAGCAATGCCCGATGTCGGCCGGGTGCAAGATGGTCAAGTGCCCGCGCTGCAACTACGAAAACCCTCCGGAAGCCGCGCTGGTCAAAGGGCTGAAAAAGCTGTTCGGACATAGAAAAGGAGAGTGATATGAAACTTACGGAGAAGGCGGAGGAGATACTGGAGGCGCTCTGGATCGAGTCCGAGGAGAAGGGGAAGGGGTTCGCCGAACTCGATCGGATGGAGTTCGAAGCCTCCGATCCGGCTTACCACGAACTTGCCGCCCAGGCGTTCATCGAGATCAAGGGGGGACGGCTCTACTTCCGCCCGGAGGGACGCGAGGAGGGACGCAAGACGATCAGGCGCCACCGGCTGGCCGAACGGCTGATGATGGACGTGCTCAACATCCGCGGCGAGAACGGAGACATGAAGGCATGTCAGTTCGAACACCTCCTGAACGAGGGGGTGGACGCCAAGGTCTGCACCATGCTGAACCATCCGGCCACCTGCCCGCACGGCAAGCCGATCCCCCCCGGCGAGTGCTGCGAGGAGGCGCGCAAGAGCGGCGACCTGGGGGTGGTGCCTCTTACCGAACTTAAATCCGGCGAGGACGGCGACATCGCCTACATTCAGACCGAAGACAGCAAAAAGATGCAGAAGCTGATGGCCATGGGGGTGCTCCCCGGCAACCGGATCTTTTTGTTGCAGGCTTTTCCCTCCTACATTTTCAGGGTCGGCTTCTCCGAATTCGCCATCGACTCGGCCATGGCCCGGGAAATTTTCGTCAGAAGGTAGTCCGGCCATGCGTGCGTCATGTAGGTAGCTCCCCCCGCCGTTAAGTTAAGCTTTTGCCAAGAGCTCCCCCTCCCTCCTTCGCCAAGGCTTCGGCGGACGAGCCCCTTGCGGGAGGGGGGACCGTTTGAGTGTCGCGATTCCTTAACTTAACGGCAGTGGCGCGAGCTTTTCACCCTCTCCCGAGCCCTCTCCCCTCAAGGGAGAGGGGCTTTTGATCCGCGTCGATCCTTGACTGACCCCACCGCTCCCGCCATGCGTTCACGCGCCCTCCCTGCCACCGTTCGCCGGCACCGACTGAAAGCCGCCGACGAAACCGCATTCAATGGTGGACTTTTTCGGCTAACAGTTGTATTGAAGGAAGGCCCTAATGTGGTGCAGGGCGGCGTCGTCGCTTACAACCTTTCCGCCGCCCTGCCGAAAATATATTTCAAGATATCGATAACGGTGACGATAGATTTACTTGCTAGCTCGGGGACTTTAATCTTCTCCCTTCGTCCTGCGCTCAAATTCAAGCAAAAACTCAAGAAGGATACCGATCAATGATTTCTGCCGGTAAGGACACGGTTACAGCTGCGGCTTCCGGAGCGGAGCTCTCCAGGCTTTCCTCCGGTTGGTCGACGACGCTCCAGGGGGTGGTGGCCGATTTGGCGGTCATCTCCGGCGCCACCGAGGACGAATTCCTCGCCATCGGCGGCCGACTGCAGGAGTTCTACCAGCGCGGCGCCGGGATCTCCGGCCTCGCCCAGGAGATGGTCGGCGAGGTCGCGGGAGAGCATGTCACCAGCGCCATGGCGGAGCTGGACGAGATGCTGGACACCATGGGGCGCTACGTGACCCGGGCGCAGCTTGAGATCGACGACAGCGCCGGCACGCTGCGCGAGATCCTGAAGCTGCTCGACCAGGTGGGCGAGCCGCTTTCCGGGTTCAAGAAGGTGAACAAGGTGCTGAGGATGCTCGGCATCTCCACCAAGATCGAGAGCGCGCGGCTGGGACAGAAGGCCGCCGGTTTCGACACCCTGGCAAGCGACGTCGGCGATCTCTCCGTGCAGGTCAACGACAAGGCGGCCATCATCCTGGGACGAAAGGACGAACTGGCGCGCGCCATCGGCCATACGCTCACCGGGGTGCTCGACTCCGGGGCGCAGCAGCAGAGCCAGGTGCTGGCGATACTTGCCCGGACCCGCGTCAGTCTCGAGGGGCTGACCGCGATCAACGCCCGCTGCTCCAGCGCCGTCGCCGGCATCTCCGCGGTTTCCGACGAGGTTTCCAGCAACATCGGCGACGTGGTCATGTCGATGCAGTCCCACGACATCGTGCGCCAGCAGATAGAGCACGTGGAACAGACCCTTGCCGAACTCGACCGCAGGCTTGCCGGCGGTCAGGCCGGCGCCGACGACGCAGCCTGCATCTGCGACCTGCAGACCTCCCAGTTGAGCCACGCGGCGGGGGAACTTGACGGCGCCGTGCGCACCATCATCGACAGCCTCAGGGAAGTGGCCAGGAAACAGTCCGGCCTCTCCGCTCAGACCAGTGGCATGGCGGGGATCGCCGACCAGGCGGGGGGCAATTTCTTCTCCGGGATGGAGCAGGATATCTCGGTGGTGAGCGAGGCGCTTTTGGAAAGCAGCAAGGTGAACCGCAGCCTCTGCGTCGCCATGGGGTCGGTGGCGGACACGGTCGGCGAGATCGCCGATTTCGTCGGCGACATCGAGAAAATCGGCGAGGAGATCAAGCTCATCGCCCTGAACGCCCAGATCCAGTCGGCCTACACCGGCGAGGAGGGCGCGGCCCTGGGCGTGCTCGCCGAGGCGATCCAGCGGCTCTCCATCGACGCCATCGATCACACCGGCGCGGTTTCCGGCACGTTGCAGGCGATCATCGCCGTCACCCAGCGGCTAAACGACGGGGTGTGCGGCGAGACCACCGTGCTGGAGGCGGAGGTGCGCGGCATGGTGAGTAAGCTCACCGCTCTTTTGGAGGTGCTGCGGCTGGTGAACGAGACGCTGCGCCGCTCGCTGTCCCGCATGGACGCCGAGGTGGCGCAGCTTTCCACGGATATCGAGCGGGCCACCGCCGGCATCACCGTGCAGCATAAGGTCGCCCAGGTGCTGGAGCGCTCGCTCTCGGGCCTTTCCGGCATCGTCAAGGAGGCCCGCCGGATCGCCCCCTTCTCGGTCGGACGCACCGACATGGAGGAGATCGCCAAGCGTTACACCATGCAAAGCCAGCGCAGGATCCACGAGTCGCACCTCGATCACAAAGCCGCCGCGATCCCGGTCGCGTCCAGCCAGGATCACGACCTGGGCGGCAACGTGGACCTGTTTTAAAAAACTGCGTAAAGGACGACGGGAGCGTTATGGACGAGATGGCGACGGGCGGTCGGGACGGGCAACCACAAGCAAAGCGGACGCTGAAGATCTCAGGCGGGCTGACCATTTCGCAGGCCGGTGAATCCCGGGAAAAGCTGCTGGCGGCGCTGACCGGGACCGACGAGCTGGAGGTGGACCTGTCGGCCCTGACGGAGGTCGACCTTTCCGGGCTGCAACTTTTGTGCGCCGCCCACCGCAGCGCCATGCAACTGGGCAAGCGCTTTCGGCTGCTGGGCGACAACGAGGTGCTTGCCAAGGTGGTGGCCGACGCCGGTTTTCAGCGGCACGTCGGCTGCGATATGGATATTACGAACAGCTGCATATGGGTAGAGGAGAGAACTGATGGCTAAGGTAATCATGACGGCGGACGATTCGGCGAGTGTCAGGCAGATGGTGAGCTTCACCCTGAAACAGGGGGGGTACGAAGTGGTCGAGGCGGTGGACGGCAAGGACGCGCTGCAAAAGCTCGCCGTCCACAAGGTGGACATGCTGATTACCGACCTGAACATGCCCAACCTGGACGGCATAGGGCTCATCAAGGGGGCGCGCGCGCTTGCCAGCTGCAAATTCATCCCGATCGTCATGCTCACCACCGAGTCCCAGGACGGGCGCAAACAAGAGGGAAAGGCGGCCGGGGCGACCGGCTGGATCGTCAAGCCTTTCAAACCCGAACAGCTGATGGCGGTGGTGAAGAAGGTACTCGGATGATCGATGTCCACAGGCAGGCATTCAAGGAAGAGGCGTACGAGCTCCTCTCGGAGTTGGAGACGTCGCTTCTGGAGCTTGAGGAGACGCCCGACGATGCCGACCTGATTGGGCGGGTATTTCGCGCCATGCACACCATCAAGGGTTCCGGATCGATGTTCGGCTTCGACGACATCGCCCGTTTCACCCACGAGGTGGAGACCATCTTCGACCTGGTGCGTAACGGCAAGCTGGCAGTCGACAAAAAGCTGGTGAACCTGACCTTGCAGGCGCGGGACCAGATCAAGTCGATGCTGGACAACTCGGAGGGAGAAGGAGCGGACCTCGAGACCAGCGCGGAGATCATCGCCGGCCTGCGGGCGCTGGGAGGCGCGGCGGCGCCGGCCGCGCCCCCGGCGGAGCTTAGTCCCCCCGCTCTGGCGGAGTCGTTGCCGGGAGCGGCCGGGGAAAAAGTCACCTACCGGATACACTTCGCCCCCGGCCGGGATATTTTCGCCGCAGGCATCAACCCGCTGTATCTGCTGAGGGAGCTTCGGGAACTGGGGCACTGCAACGTGGTCGCGCAGACCAGGTGGTTTCCCTCGCTGGCGGAGATCGACCCGGAGGCCTGCTACGTCTATTGGGACGTGATCCTGACCACCGACCAGGGATTGAACGCCATCCGCGACGTCTTCATCTTCGTGGAGGACGACTGCGAACTGAGCGTCGATCCGATAGCCGTGCACACCGCGTTCCACGAGCAGGAGGAGTACAAGAAGCTCGGAGAGATCCTCTTGGAGCGAGGAGACATCACCCTGCAGGAGATGCAGGAGGTGCTCGACCAGCAGACGCGCTTCGGGGAGCTGGCCGTCTCCCGCGGGGTGGTCACCCCGGACGAGGTGCGTTCGGCCCTGGTCGAGCAGCGGCACCTGAAGGAGGCGCACCAGGAGAAGCAGAACGCGGAGGCGGCCTCCAGCATCCGGGTGCCGGCGGAGCGCCTGGACGTGCTGGTCAACCTGGTGGGCGAGCTGGTGACGGTGCAGGCGCGGCTTTCCCAGACCGCCTCGCTGCGAGGCGACGCGGATCTGGCGGCGATAGCCGAGGAGGTCGAGCGGCTGACCGCGGAATTGAGGGACAGCGCCCTCAACATCCGCATGCTCCCGATCGGCAGCACCTTCAGCAAGTTCAAACGGCTGGTGCGGGATCTTTCCGGCGAGCTGGGCAAGGAGATCGAGCTCACCACCGACGGCGCCGAAACCGAGCTGGACAAGACGGTGATCGAGAAGCTGAACGACCCGCTGGTGCACCTGATCAGGAACAGCATCGACCACGGCGTGGAACTCCCCGAGGCGCGGCTGGCGGCCGGCAAGCCGCGCCACGGCACGGTGCACCTGGCCGCGGTCCATTCGGGCGACAGCGTGCTGATCACCATCGAGGACGACGGCGCCGGCCTGGACCAGGAGGCGATCCGCGCCAAGGCGGTGGAGAGGGGGCTGATCTCCTCCTCCGCGGAACTCTCCCAAAAGGAGCTGTTCGCGCTGATCATGGCGCCCGGTTTTTCCACCGCCAAGAAGGTCTCGTCCGTCTCGGGGCGCGGCGTCGGCATGGACGTGGTGAAGCGCGCCATCGAGCTTTTGCGCGGCAGCATCGAGATTTCCAGCGCGCGCGGGGAAGGGACCAGGATACTGGTGCGCATCCCGCTCACCCTGGCCATCATCGAGAGCCTGCTGGTGCGGATCGGGGCCGACTCCTTCATGCTGCCGCTGTCGCTTGTGGACGAGTGCGTCGAGCTTACCCGCGAGGACGTGGCCAACTCCCACGGCAGGAACCTGGTGCGGGTGCGCGAGCGGCTGGTCCCCTACATACCGCTCAGGGAGCGTTTCTCCATCCCCGGCGAGCCGCCGCCGATCGAGCAGATCGTCATCACCCAGGTGAGCGGGCAGCGGGTGGGCTTCGTGGTCGACCAGGTGGTCGGAGAGCACCAGACGGTGATCAAGTCGCTGGGGCGCGCCTACAGGAACGTCGAGGGGATCTCGGGCGCGACCATCCTGGGCGACGGCTCGGTGGCGCTGATTCTGGACATACCGCAGTTGCTGGAGGCGGCGGAACTGGAGGAGCTTTAAACCTATGGACGACGTCGGTCGCAGCATCGCTCAAGCCGCCTCGCTTTCCAAGCGCGATTTCGCCAGGCTCAGCCGATTCATTTACGACACCTGCGGCATCAAGATGCCCGAGGTGAAAGCGACCATGCTGGAGGCGCGCCTGCAGAAGAGGCTGCGCGCGCTCGGTATGCGCAACTTCACGGAATACTGCGATTTCCTGTTCTCGCCCCAAGGGACGGAGCAGGAGCTGGTGTCGATGCTCGACGTGGTCACCACCAACAAGACCGACTTCTTCCGCGAACCGGACCATTACGACCAGCTGACCCAAAAGGTGCTCCCCGAGTGGCTGACCAGGCACGAAGGGGCGAGGCTCTCCATTTGGAGCGCGGGCTGTTCCACCGGCGAGGAGCCGTACACGCTCGCCATGGTGCTCACCGAGTTCGGCCTGAGGCATCCCGGCTTCGACTTCCAGATCCTCGCCACCGACCTCTCCACCCGCGTCCTGGAAAAGGCCAAGGCCGCCATTTACGCGGAGGCCCAGGTCGAGCCGGTCCCGCTGGAGCTGAAGAAGAAGTACCTGCTGCGCAGCAAGGACCGTTCGAGCGGCATGGTGCGCATCGTGCCGGAGCTGCGCGAAAAGGTGCGCTTTCACCGCCTCAATTTCATGGACGAAGACTTCGGCATGCGCGAACAGATGGACATCATCTTCTGCCGAAACGTCATCATCTATTTCGACCGGCCTACCCAAGAGAGGCTGCTGCAGCGCTTCCATCGGCAGATGAAGCCGGGCGCCTTCATCTTCATGGGGCACTCGGAGACCCTCTCCGGACTGGATGTGCCGCTGGTGAGCGTCTATCCGACCGTATACCGCCGGCTTAGATGAGGCGCGCCCGCGGCGCCCGCGAGCCGATCGTTCGCGCCGGTAACTACTCACCACATCAGCCGGCAACCTCGCCCATCGGTAGGTCGCGTTGAACGGCCTCATCGTGAAACGCGACATTGCCACCGTGGCGCCCCTTGCGACGTCGCGTTTCGTACCTCAACGCGACCTACGGAAATAGGTCCTGAATAGGTACTCGCGCCGAAACCGGCGAAGTTTCCCTGAAACGGCTGACAACAACGGAGAGCTAGTCGATGGCCAAGAAGATCAGGGTCCTGATTGTAGACGACTCGGCGGTTGTGCGCCAGACCATGACTGAGATCCTCAACTCCGATCCGCAGATAGAGGTGATGGCCACGGCGGCCGATCCCTTCATCGCCGCGGAGAGGATCAGGCATGAGATCCCGGACGTGATCACCCTGGACGTGGAGATGCCGCGCATGGACGGCATCACCTTTTTGCACAAGATCATGAGCCAGTACCCGATTCCGGTGGTGATGTGCTCGAGCCTCGCCGACAGCGGCTCCGAGACCGCCTTGAAGGCGCTGGAGTACGGGGCCGTGGAGATCATCCAGAAGCCGCGGCTGGGGACCAAGGTCTTTTTCGAGGAATCACGGCTGCGTATCTGCGACGCGGTCAAGGCGGCCAGCCAGGCGCGGCTGCGGCGCGTCTCGGCCGTGCAGCACCAGGTGGCGCCCAAGCTGACCGCGGACGTGATCATGGAAAAGCCCAGCAGCAAGGCGATGATCCAGACCACGGAAAAGGTGGTGGTGGTGGGCGCCTCGACCGGCGGCACCGAGGCGCTGCGCGTGTTCCTGGAATCGCTCCCGGCCGACTGCCCGGGCATAGTCATCGTGCAGCATATGCCGGAGGGATTCACCAGGGCTTTTTCCCAGAGGCTGGACGGCCTGTGCAAGATCTCGGTCAAGGAGGCGGCGGACAACGACACCGTGGTGCGCGGACGCGCCCTGATCGCGCCCGGCAATCACCATCTGCTCTTGAAGCGCAGCGGCGCCCGCTATTACGTCGAGATCAAGGACGGCCCGCTGGTGTCGCGCCACCGTCCCTCGGTGGACGTGCTGTTCCGCTCCGCGGCGCGCTATGCCGGCAAGAACGCCGTCGGGGTGATCATGACCGGCATGGGCGACGACGGCGCGCGCGGCATGCTGGAGATGAAGCAGGGGGGAGCCGCCACCATCGCCCAGGACGAGGCGAGTTGCGTGGTCTTCGGCATGCCCAACGAGGCCATCAAGCTCGGGGGGGTCGATTATGTCCGTCCTTTGGACGCCATCTGCCGCGAGGTGTTGAGGCTTTGCGGCTAAAGGCGGATGAGGGATGAGGAATGATGCGGCTCATTGAATTATTGTAACTTGAATGAAGGCTGGCAAAGAGCTACCTTAGCTAAACGGCGTGAAGTCACAACCTGTTCCTCACACGGAGGCACGGAGGACGCGGAGAAAGTCAAAGACTAAAGGCTTTTGGTTTAAAACCGTACTCAAGGCTTTTCGCTTGCTTTTCTCCGTGTCCCCTGTGCCTCCGTGTGAGTAATGGTTTTGTTTGCAAGGCTAGGGGTTTAAATGGTAGTCGAAAAATTCTTTCTCGGGCGCCAGCCGATACTGGACAAGGGACAGCAGATTGTGGGCTACGAACTGCTGTTCCGCTCGGCGGAGAATCTGCTGGCGGCTAATTTTCTCGACAGCCAAGTGGCAAGCGCCAGCGTCATTTTGATCGCTCTCTCCGACTTCGGTTTCCAGGACGTGTTGGGACGGCACAAGGGCTTCTTCAACGTAACCTACCAAATGCTGATGAGCGATGCGGTCGAACTGCTTCCCAAAGACCGGGTCGTCATCGAACTGCTCGAATCGATCATGGCCGACCAGGATGTGGTGGACCGTTGCCGCGACCTGAAGGCGCTGGGTTTCACCCTGGCGCTGGACGACCACATCTATTCCCCCTCCTTTCACGAGATCTACGACCTCGTCGACATCGTCAAGCTCGACGTGCTGCAGATCCCGCCGCACGAGCTTGCCGACACGGTCAAGAGGCTGCGCGCCTGGCCCCTGACGCTTTTGGCCGAGAAGGTGGAGACCACCGAGGAATACGAGATCTGCGCCAAACTCGGCTTCGACCTCTTCCAGGGGTATTACTTCGCGCACCCCGTGGTCTTGAAGCAGAACAAGGTGGATGTGACCAAACTCGCCATGCTGCAGCTCATGAAGCAGGTAAGCGACGAAAACGACATCTCCGAGATCGAGGAGACCTTCAAACAAAACCCGGGGCTTACCTACAACCTCTTGAGGTTGGTCAACTCGGTCGGCATGGGTCTCAGGGAGCGCATCAAGACCCTGCGTCACGCCCTGATGGTCTTGGGTTTGGACCAGTTGAAAAGGTGGGTAACCCTGGCCCTTTATGCCAACAACGACTCAAACGGCGTGCAAAGCCCCCTTTTGGAGATAGCCGCCATGCGCGGCAAGCTGATGGAACACCTGGTGGGATCGCTTTCCCAACCGGGGGGGAAGGATCATGCAGAGCGGGCCTTCATGGCCGGCGTCCTCTCCCTCATCGACGTCCTGTTCGAGGTCTCCATGCCGGAACTGGTGGAAAAGCTCAACCTGGTGGACGACGTGCGCACGGCGCTTTTGGAGCGAAAGGGGGGATTGGGCGACCTGCTGCTTTTGGCCGAGAAGCTGGAACTGGCCGATTTCGTGGCGGTCAACGAACATTTGAGCGACTGCGGCCTGACTTTGGATCAACTGCTCTCCGCGCAGCTGGAAACCATAGCCTGGTCCCAGGGGCTGAGCACCTCCATCTGATCCGTCCGATTCACTCCTTGACACGAACCTTTCTTTTGATGTAACTTGTTACGTCCCGCCAGGAACAGGGATGGAACCGCGGTTTTTGCCGCGATCCAACCGGCTAAGCCGCATCGAAAGCCAGCCAACCGATCACCAAACCACAACCGCAAAAGGATCTCGGACCGGCCTCGGTTCGCGGTTCCCATCGAGATGCCAAATGAAGATAACCGCGGTAATTCCCGCCAGGTATGCATCCACGCGTTTCGAAGGCAAGGCTTTGGCCGATATCCTCGGGCGCCCCATGGTGCAGCATGTCTACGAGCGCGCGTCCAAGGCCACCCTGGTTTCCGAGGTGATCGTGGCGACCGACGACGAGAGGATCGCCGCCTGCGTGCGCGGCTTCGGCGGCAGGGTGGAGATGACCTCGGCGGCGCACGAGACCGGGACCGACCGTCTGGCCGAGGTAGCGCTTAGGCTCGACGCGGACATCGTGGTGAACGTGCAGGGCGACGAGCCGCTGATCGACCCGGCCATGATCGATCAGGCCATCGCCCCGCTGCTTGAGGACCCCGCCGTGCCGATGGCGACCCTCAAGTGCCGGATCAAGACGCTGCACGATTTTCTTTCTCCAAACGTAGTCAAGCTGGTCTCGGACCTGGCCGGCAACGTGCTCTACTTTTCCCGCTCGCCGCTCCCTTTTTTCCGCGACAAGTGGAACGATTTGAAAGACGACGCCTTCGTCTCCGGCAAGCTGCTTTGCTACAAGCATGTCGGGCTTTACGTCTATCGACGCGAATTCCTGCCGGTTTTCGCGGCGCTGCCGCCGACCTACCTGGAGCTTTCCGAAAAGCTGGAGCAGCTCCGGGTACTGGAAAACGGTTATCGCATCAAAGTGGTGGAGACCGAGTTCGAGTCCATCGGCGTCGACACCCCGGCCGATCTCGAAAAGGTATTGGCCAGGCTGAAAAACGGTTAGAGGCCGTTCAACGTTCTACGTTCGACGTTGGAACCAAAACCAAAACTCATGCTTAAGACTTTTAACGTTTAACGTAGAACGTAGAACG
>CAIYDQ010000278.1 GCA_903925075.1 uncultured Geobacter sp. | reverse complement strand
GCCACTTTTGCGGAACCACGGAGCTGGCGAAGCCGACCGGCGAGACGTACAGGCCGAATTGGACGATGAAGGGAACGATGTAGCGAAAGTCGCGGTACTTCACGTTCAGCGCCGAGAGCCAGAGACTGAAACCCAGGGAGGCCAATAACGCCAGCAGGAAAAAGAGCGGCACCGTGACGATTTGCCAGCTCGGCAGGAAGCGGTACCAGATCATCAGCGCGGCGAGCACGCAGAAGGAGATCAGGAAGTCGACCACGCTCACCACCACGGCGCTGAAGGGGACGATCAGGCGCGGGAAGTAAATCTTGGAGATCATGTTGGAATTGGCGATCAGCGAATTGCTGCTCTCGGACAGGGCGTTGGCGAAGAACTGCCAGGGGAGCATGGCCGCGTAGACCAGGATTGCGTAGGGCGCGCCGCCGGAGGGGAACTTCGCCAGCTTGCCGAAGATGACCGTGAAGACGATCATGGTCAAAACCGGCCTGATCACGCTCCAGGCGACGCCGATCGCCGTCTGCTTGTAGCGCACCAGGATGTCGCGCCAGGAGAGGAAGTACAGCAGCTCGCGAAAGCGCCACAGATCCTTCCAGTAGTGGCGCTCGGCCCGCCCCGCCTCGATCACCAACCTATGTGGACTCGGACTGCTCATGCGTTCTCGTTTCCTTTGCGGGCTCTATATTGGCAGATCAAGCTTCAAGGCGTTCCTTATCTGATTGATATAGGAGTCCACGTCGTCAAGCCTTGCAAGTATCTGTCGGCAGATGAACGCTCCGTCCACCTTTTCGTAATCGTGTGCCAGAAAATTCCTGAAGCCGGCAATACGGGCAAAGTCATAGGAAAACTGCTTATCAAGGATCTTGCTCTCGCCTAGAATGTCGAAAGCCTCGGCGTACGACTGCGCGACTCTCAAACCACGGTGCTTGATAACCAGTTCCGCGAGGACAATGCAGCTATCGGAAAGCAAATAAAGATAATGCAGCAGTGCCCCTCGATAGATGGCATCAGCGACAAAACGATCCTCACACTCGTCCTTAATCGACCTGATCAGCTCAAGATGCTCCTTGATCCTTCCTATCTTGTGGCGGATTCTTTCCATCAGACCCCCATGACCTTCATCCTGTGTTCGCGGAACTCTATGAAATCATGCCGTACCATGACTTCGAATTCCTCTCTGAGCGCCGTATCCGAGTCGAATAGGAGTACGCCATTGTGCACCACGTCGTCCAGCAGGAATAGATTCTTGGCTTTATTCAAGACGACGATGTCGATGTCGTTTCTTTTCAAGGCCCGGCAGCAATCTGCGTACAAATCGAGCCTAATGTCGGCACTGGCGCCAAAATCCCCGCCGGTTAACAGCACCGCCAGGTCGATATCGCTCAAGGGTCCGGCCTGCCCACTTGCAGTTGAGCCGAAAAGGTAGGCCGCGGCAATGCGCCCCCGCATTTTTTCGAACACCGGGGCCAGCGCGGCCTTGATCCCAGCAAGGAAATCTGCTTCGCCGGATGCCGGCATGTTTGAATTTAACGCGGCTGTCTCGATTTTTACAGCCATCATTTGGTTACTCCGTCTCCGGTGCCGAAATGTAATTCCCCGCGGCACGCCTCAGCATCATCTGCGTTGCGCGTTACGGCCTCGAACTACCGCGTATGGAAAAGCAACACCGAGGATAATCAATCTGGAGAACAAACCGATTCAAGAACTTGTCCACTCCCAACAAAACAGTGTCCAAATTCGGCATATAGTCTATAGGGGTCTCAGTAACATTTTCCACGATCACATTTTCTAAAACTGTATCGCCCTCGATTTTAAAAATCTCTATATTAGTCTTATGCGCGTAGGCAGTCGTGACTCCATTGCCAGTCCCCACACGCCTTTCACGTCCCATTTGGAGGTTGTGCCCAATCATAGACGCAAATCTAGCTGGGATTGCGCAGTCATCGGCTCCCGTGTCTATCAATCCCCATGCAGGAATTCCTATGCCGGTATCCGGATTAACTATCCTTATAGGCAACATCGGTCGTGGCATGCTTCCTTTTTGCAACACGACGAAAGGGTATTCGTGAATAGGCATATCAATACACGCAAATCTGGTTTTCTTCAGGAATATAAACAATTACCGGTGCAGCCACCCCTTTTTTTATTGCCGAGGCCATCACCCTGGCGGGATCTTTCCCTGAGGCAACAACGGTTTTGTCATTGAACGACTGCAACGCAACGTACTTACCGTTGTATTTCTTATCCGTGACCAGCACTGGGCATTCCATTATTCCCTCCGCTTATAGGCCTAACAGTTTTTATCCCGTGTCGAATTATCGGCTCCCGCCAGGTAGATCGACGCCGCATTCGCGCCCAGGCGCAGGAGTTCCTTGTGCAGCGCCTCGCCGCGCTTGACCGAGGTCACCACGATGCGGTGGTTGCCGGAGAGCAGCGCGATGGCCGGGGTAACCACGGTCTTGTCGAAGAATTTGCTCCCCGCGGCAACCGGGTCCATTACCAGGCGCAGTTCCAGCCCCACCTCCTTCAAGGAGAGATAGGCGATTTCCGCGACCTCGTCCACCCCGCAAAAGGCCACCTCCTTGACGCCCTCGGCCGCCAGCGCGCGGAAAAGCTTGAGGTAGTCCTGCCGGGCCACCGTGTAGAGGCCGGAGAAATAGCTCAGATGCTGGTAGGCGAGCCGGCTTTTCTCGGCGAAACCTTTCGGGGTGAGGAGATAGGCGTAGCGGTTCTTGGGGAAGTTGTT
>CAIYDQ010000277.1 GCA_903925075.1 uncultured Geobacter sp. | reverse complement strand
GTCGTCATACCGGACCATTGACGGAGTAGGAAATGCCGTAGGCGTGGTTTCGATGCCTGAAACAAACAGGGCCATAGCTAACAAGTTCTATTACTCCAATCCGATCTGCCATCCGTCGGTAATTTTCAGGCGGGATGCCGTGGCAGCAGTGGGAGGTTATCCCGGTCATCTGTATGCCGAAGATTATGAGTTGTGGACCCTTCTTTTACTGGATAAAAAAAATATATTTGCAAATCTTCCCGATCTTCTCCTCGATTACCGCCTGCCTTCCGCAGGTGCCGCCCGCAAATCACGACGGGCCTATTATAATATTGCTGTCGCTTCCCTACGCAATTTTCTGCTCACAAAAAACTTTAAGTGGATTCTTACCGCCATTATTTACCTTTCCAAATCCGCGATATTGGCAAACCAACCATGATGACACTGGCGGCGAGCCAATTTCTATTAACCAGCTGGCGTGAATTTCTCGGCGTGCGTCCGGAGCTTCTTTGAAAAGTAATAAAAAACTTTTTTATTTTGTAACCGAAGATTGGTATTTTTCCCTCCACTGGTTGCATATTGCCGTGGCGGCCCAGACGGCAGGCTTCGATGTTTCCGTCGTCACCCGGGTGAGAGACCATGGTGACGCCATTCGTGATGCTGGACTGACTCTTATTCCCTTTGAAAATTCCCGCCAGGGGATGAACGTTTTTCACGAGATTTATACCGTTGTCAGGCTGGCCCGGCTTTTCAGGAGCAACGCGCCTGACCTGGTGCACAACGTGGCCATGAAGCCTACCTTGTACGGGTCACTCGCCTGCCGTTTGGGAGGGATTGACGCTGTTGTCTGCACCCTTGCCGGGATGGGATGGCTGTTTACTTCAGGCACCCTGGTCGCGAAATCGTTGAAGCGGCTCATCACCTTTATTTTCAGACATTTTCTGGCCAACAGACTGATAATTCTGCAAAATAACGATGACTCCCGTTACCTGAAAAATCTGGGGCTGAATAACGTCCGGGTGGTTCGAGGCGCCGGGGTCGACACCAGCAAGTTCTTCCCCCGGGAAGAAAACGCCGGCACGCCGCTGGTAATCCTTCCGGCGCGCATGCTGTGGGACAAGGGGATACAAGAGTTCGTTGAGGCCGCTAAAATCCTCAAGGGAAGAGGCGTGGCCGCCCGCTTTGTACTGGTGGGCGGGGTCGACCCCGGCAATCCAGCAGCCATAGCACATGACCAGTTGGAGCAGTGGTCTCGGGATGGCATTGTCGAGTGGTGGGGGCAAAGAAATGACATGGCTGAAGTTTACCGGCAGGCCCATGTCGTTTGCCTTCCATCGTATCGTGAGGGATTACCGACGGTATTAACCGAGGCCGCCTCTTGTGGCCGTCCCATAGTCACCACCGACACCGTCGGCTGCCGCGAGGTGGTGCAGCATGGCGGGAACGGGTTTCTCGTCTCAGTGGGGAGTGTCCCGGAATTGGCTGACGCCCTGCAGAGGCTAATCGAAAACGGTGAACTGCGACAATCTATGGGGTTGCGCGGCCGCGAGATTTCGCTTCGGGAGTTCGCCGTCGAAAGAGTCGTCAGCGAGACATTGCGCCTCTACAGCGAGGTGGTGGCTGTCGTCGCTTCCTGAGGTGCCGGCCACTCGTTTCTTCCCCTGCTGAGGCGGGTGCTGATCGATTTTCAGTATCTCAAACAGCTGAAAAATATTACGATGTTTCGGAGGCAATTTGAAAAAAGCTCTTATTACCGGAATCACTGGCCAGGACGGCTCCTATCTCGCGGAACTCCTGCTCTCAAAGGGGTACCAGGTCCACGGCATGACCCGCCGCTCGTCGTCCTTCAACACCGGCCGCATCGACCACCTTAACTGGGTTGGGAACTTAAAACCAGTTTTGAGCAGTTGGTCAACATGATGACCGCTGCCGACCTTAAGCAGGCTGAACGAGAGAAACGGGCTAATGGATAAAAGAGAAGTTCTGATTTTTTAGTCTTTAGTTTTTGGAACTTCCAGTATATATCAGTTTCTGTTGGGATCTATGGAGTTGCAATGGTCGGTTATTCTCTCTCAGCTACAGGTGCTAATAATAGAATTAAACTTCTAATCACTGGCGCTACTGGTTTTGTCGGTCGCTTCCTCTGTAACCGGCTTTTAACTGAAGGTTTGGCTGTGCGGGGTACCCTGCTGGCTTTTGAAAAAAAATCGTCTTTGTACGACGGGGTCGAAGCTGTCCTGGTGGAGCCTCTCGGGGCAGATACGCCGTGGAGCCATGCGTTGGCAGGTGTCGACACGATTATCCACCTGGCAGCCCGTGTGCATATTATGGATGATCCTTTGGCCGATCCCTTGGCCGAGTTCCGCAAGGTAAACGTCGCCGGCACCGTGCGATTGGCCAGTGAAGCTGCTAAAGTCGGCGTTAAACGCTTCGTATTTATCAGTTCTATTAAAGTGAATGGTGAAGAATCGTCCATACCATATACTGTCGATTCGCCTTCGGTTCCTTCCGATCCCTATGGCATCAGCAAATGGGAGGCGGAACGGGCGCTTCGCACCATCGAGGCCGATACCGGAATGGAGGTTGTGGTCGTCAGGCCGACGCTCGTTTATGGGCCGGGAGTGAAGGCGAATTTTCTCAACATGCTGAAAGTCGTTCAACGCGGCATCCCCCTTCCGCTTGCTTCCATCAAAAATAAGCGCAGCTTTATCTATGTCGGCAACCTAGTCGATGCCTTGGCTGTCTGTGCGTCTAATCCTGCTGCAGCCGGTAAGACTTACCTCTTGAGCGACGGCGAGGATGTTTCCACACCTGAATTAATCAGCCGAACCGCCAAGGCCTTGGGCGTGCCCGCTCGGTTGCTCCCTTTCCCCGCTCAGCTGATGAAATTAGCCGGCAGGCTGATCGGCAAGAGCGGTGCGGCAAACCGCTTGACGGGTTCCCTTACCGTGGACATTTCCGCGATGCGCACAGAGCTCGGATGGATCCCTCCTTTCACTATGGAGCAAGGACTTATGAGAACGGCGGAGTGGTTTAATAATCGGTGTTGATTTCTCGTGTTTCGATTTTTCGGCGGGAACCTGCACTAAAACCCAGAAAGCAACCTTTACCGGCATTTGCGGAAACCATTAACTTGAGATATACCTCAATGATAAAAAGATCTTTTGACTACCTGCTTTCACTGTTGCTGCTCGGATTTTTCTCAGCGCCCATGCTAGTTGTAGCGTTGCTGATAAAGCTGACTTCCACCGGTCCGGTCCTCTACTGGTCTGACAGGGTGGGAAGGCATAATGCTATTTTTAAGATGCCCAAATTCCGCACGATGCGTGTCGATACCCCAGCAGTTGCAACACACCTCCTAGCTGATCCAGACCAATTTCTGACCCCATTGGGCAAATTTTTCCGTAAATCTAGCCTTGATGAACTACCACAACTGCTGAGTATTCTTCGTGGTGACATGAGCTTTGTCGGCCCTCGCCCGGCTCTATTTAATCAGTATGATTTAATTGAACTGAGGACTCAAAAAGGAATTCATCAGCTGACGCCGGGGTTGACTGGCTGGGCACAGATAAACGGTAGGGATGAATTGCCAATCCCCGTCAAAGTAGAGTTTGATGAATACTACCTTTTGCATCGTTCTATTTTCTTAGATATCAAAGTGATTGTTCTAACGGCATTCAAGGTGATCAGAAGAGAAGGGGTTGTGCACTGATTCTGTTGTTTTCCAATCGATTAAAGGGGCGACATCGCGATGCAAATCGATCAACAATATTCGAAAATCCTAGTCGTCGGGGGAGCTGGCTATATAGGCTCCCACATGGTTCGCGAACTTTTGGAAAAAGGTTACGATCCTCTCGTTTATGACAATCTCTCAACGGGCTACATCTGGAGCGTCCCGGAGGGAAGGCTCGTCAAAGGAGATTTAGCGGATGACTCGGCCCTGGAGGAGTTGTTTTCGGCTCACCGTTTTGCCGCCGTTATGCACTTCGCTTCTTCTATTCAGGTCGGAGAATCTGTAGATTTCCCGCTGAAGTATTACAAAAACAACCTTGGAAACACGCTGAATCTGCTTGCCGCCATGGAAAAAGCCAACGTAAAAAAGCTGGTTTTTTCCTCAACGGCTGCTGTCTACGGCACTCCCGAAATTGTTCCCATAGCTGAAAGCGCAAGACTGAGGCCTGAAAATCCTTATGGCCGTTCAAAGTTGATGGTCGAGGAAGTCCTTGCCGACTGCGAAAGAGCCTGGGGGCTATGCTCGATGAAGCTGCGATACTTTAATGCTGCCGGGGCTCATCCTTCGGGCGGCATAGGCGAGGCTCATCATCCCGAATCCCATCTCATTCCGATAATTCTAGAAGTGGCGCTCGGCAAGAGACCATTTGTTACCATTAACGGGGATGACTACGACACGCTTGATGGCACTTGCATTCGCGATTATGTGCATGTACGTGACCTCGTCTCAGCCCACACGCTCGCTCTTGAAAGTTTGATGCGGCATGGCAGAAGTGCGGTTTTTAATCTCGGAAATGGGAAGGGATACTCAATACATGAGGTGATCGAGGTTTGTCGCAAAGTGACGGGGCACCCGATCCCTGTCAAGTCCGGACCTAAGCGTACGGGAGATCCTGGCAAACTTGTAGCATCATCTGCAAAGATTGTTAATGACCTAGGTTGGCTGCCACTGTATGCTGATCTTGATTCCATTGTTACTACTGCTTGGCAGTGGCACAAGTCTCGTGGTTAGTTTCAGGAGCTTCTTCGCAGTTGTGTAATGAATTGGTGGGTTGCAGTATAATGTTTGGAGGTGACATGAAAAAAGCACTAATTACAGGCATCACAGGACAAGACGGTTCTTACTTGGCGGAACTGCTGCTTTTAAAAGGATACGAAGTTCACGGCATGATTCGCCGCTCTTCATCATTCAATACCGGTCGTATCGATCACATCTACCGCGACCCTCATGAAGCAGATGTTCGCCTTTTACTTCACTACGGCGACTTGAACGACGCCAGCTCGATCAATCTGCTGCTGCGAGATATCCGGCCGGACGAAATCTACAATCTGGGGGCGCAGAGCCACGTAAGGGTCTCTTTTGACGTGCCGGAATATACCGGCGAAGTGGATGGCTTGGGTGCCGTGCGCATTCTTGAGGGAATCCGCGAGGCCGGCTTGAAAACGAAATTTTACCAGGCATCATCCTCGGAGTTGTACGGCAAGGTTATGGAAACTCCGCAAAAGGAAACCACTCCATTTTACCCACGCTCGCCCTATGCCTGCGCCAAGGCTTACGCCTTCTACATCACCATGAACTACCGCGAAAGCTACGGCATGCACGCCTCCAACGGCATCCTTTTCAATCACGAATCGCCTCGCCGCGGCGAGACCTTCGTCACCCGCAAAATCACTCGCGCTGCCGCCCGCATTAAGCTGGGACTGCAGGAATGCCTCTACCTCGGCAATATTGACGCCAAACGCGATTGGGGGTTCGCCGGCGATTACGTCGAGGCCATGTGGCGCATGCTGCAGCAGGAGCAGGCTGATGATTACGTCATTGCTACCGGCGAAACCTATATGGTGCGCACCTTTGCCGAAAAAGTCTTCGAGCGCCTTGGCATGCCGCTTGAGTGGCGTGGGAGCGGAGTGGATGAAAAGGGGATCGACTCGAAGAGCGGTAAAACGGTCATTCAAATCGACCCTAAATATTTCCGCCCCGCGGAAGTTGACCTGTTGCTGGGTGATCCCACCAAAGCGAGAAAACAGCTGGGATGGGAGCTCCAGACCAGTTTCGAACAGTTGGTCAATATGATGACCGATGCCGACCTACAACAGGCCGAGCGGGAGAAACGCGCCAATGGATAAAAACTCGAAGATTTTCGTTGCCGGATCGCGGGGACTGGTCGGTTCTGCCCTGGTGCGTCGCCTCGCCCTCGGAGGCTATTCAAATCTGCTCACCCCCGAGATCGACCAACTCGACCTTACTGACCAGAACGCCGTGGCCGCTTTCTTCGCCTCCGAAAAACCGGAGTACGTCATCCTGGCGGCCGCCAAGGTCGGAGGCATACATGCCAACAACACTTATCCGGCGGAATTTATTTACATTAATCTGACCATTCAGAGCAACGTGATCCATCAAGCTTGGCTGAACGGCGTCAAGCGCCTATTGTTTCTGGGCTCGTCATGCATATATCCGAAGCTAGCGCCCCAGCCAATGACGGAAGAGCATCTGCTCACCGGTCTTTTGGAGCCGACCAACGAGCCATACGCCATTGCTAAGATTGCCGGCATCAAGATGTGCGAATCATACAACAGGCAGTACGGAACTAAATTTATAGCCGTGATGCCGACGAACCTCTATGGACCTGGCGACAATTTCCATCCTGAGAATAGCCATGTCTTGCCCGCCCTAATCAGGCGCTTTCATGAAGCCAAGGTTGAAAATGCTCCCGAGGTAATCGTCTGGGGAAGTGGCACACCCCGCCGCGAACTGCTATACGTCGATGATATGGCCCACGGTTGTTTACACTTGATGGAACTTGCTGACGCGCAGATCGCCCCGGAGCTACTGAGCTATCCTAAACCCTGCTTCGTCAACCTTGGAACAGGACAAGATGTCACAATTCGCGAACTTGCCGAGACCGTTTGCAAGGTCGTCGGTTACCAGGGTAAGCTCGTGTTTGATGCAACCAAGCCAGACGGGACACCTCGCAAGCTGCAGGATGTAAGCAGGATGCATTCCCTTGGGTGGCAACATTCGGTTAGTTTAGAACACGGTATTTCGACTACTTATCATTGGTTTCTGGGAAATCAAAAATAATGAAAAAGCCGCCTCTGTAAAATCGGGGCGTGATATCAGGTTCTACGAACCGCTGTGTCGAACGTTGAGGAAAGCTGACGAAGCCTATCCAACTTTTGCTACAGGTCATGGTTACTGCGTTTCATGTAATGTCGTTTGAACCATAATAAGGGTCGTAAGGGGAGGTAGAGCCAAAAAAGACTATCTGGAAGCTGCCAATCGATAAAATCGGAGTGTGTCACCAGTACGCTCCTGAGCAGGAGCCTTGGCGAAGTGGCAGGCTTCAAGTGCTTGATTCTCATTGCCATATGAATGCCCACGCCTCTTTTCTGTTGCCGAGCTAATTCCTTTCGCGAGGCAAGAAGCTGTGATGCGCCAAATATCGCCAGCTTATCAATCGCAGAGTCTGCAGCAATCAGCTTAATGAACGGTGCCGGCGGCTCAATGCCGTAAAACCATTCGAGGAGTACCGCCGTCTGGCAAAGTATCCGCTGCAGGTCGAGATTTGCGGCTCTGACGTAGAGAGAGAGCCATACACCTTCAGGCTCGTTCTCCATGAGCATGGCTAGGTCTGAGAGCCATTTGAGAAATACCCAGCCATGACGAGCGCCGTGATCTGCAAGGAAAAGGATGTTCTCGTCACGGCCCAGTCTGCTCAACCCGGCATCGAGCCATGTAATGGCATCGCTGCTTTCCCACAGTCGGGCGACTTGATCTTCCGTCCAAAGATAACTTCTCCAATGAAGTTCTACATGCACCCCTTTGGCATCGTTGACGTATTCATGGTGATGAGAGGTTTTTATGATGTGCTGTTTCTGCTTCTTGCTCATGGCATGGAAACCGAGCGCATGAGAATATCCTGCATCGATCAACAACTCTTCCGCTCTCTCCGTACATTCAGACGGCACCAGGATGTCGATGTCTCCAGAGCTTCTAACGCAAGGGTCGCCATACAACTCTTGGGACAGAGCCACCCCTTTAAGTGGAATGACCGCTATTCCAGAATCGGCAAAGAGTCTCCCCAACCTCGCCAACTCGGCCACCTGTCCGAGGCTTCCGACGGTAGTCCGGGTCCTTATTTTTAGGAAATGGTCCCGTATGTCGCCGGGGACGGCGCGCCAATCGACTTTATGCATCACCCGACAAAAAATGCCGACCACGCCATGACGCACGGAAAGCGAGACAACCTCATCCCAGTTACGAACTTCGGCTGCCAAGGCCTCGATATTGTCGCGCCGCTGTACGGCGTTGCAAGATTTAGGGTCCCACGAGCAGGTGGCAACGAGCCTGAATTCAGGCGACAGCGCAATTTTATCAGGCAGTTGTGGGTTAGTGATAGGCTGATATCTAGGCAAAAGAACTCCTGCTTCTTTCGATGAGCTTTCTGTGTCGAAACCCTGATGCTAGGTTAGGTGTCTCAGTGGCATTACAAGTCAAATACGCTATCAGGTTAATGTAATGTCTGTTTTAAGTCAATTTTTATAATGCTGCATCCAATTGCATCTGCCAATTGCTGCTCACAATTTCTGAAAACATATTAGTCTTGCGTTAAAGAAAGATGTATTTTAATATGCCTCATCGCTGTTTTGAGTGGGTAGCATTTTCTGGGGGGGAAGGGGGAGCTCCCCCCGGTGCCGTTATTTCAACTTCTCCAAAAGATTACCTTCCATAAAATGGTGCGAGTTCATACGCCAGATGGAACAGTCGGTTATTTAAAGTAAAAAATAAATGAATTAAAGTTTAGTAAACTACCTCAACATATGCGAAAGGATTACACCAATGTCAATCGTCGGAAGCATTTTAAATTCATTGCCAGCTTTCAAAAAATTACGTATAAATTTGAACAATCAAAATGAGAGAGATGATTTTATTGTCGGGGAGCTTAAAAAACTGCCTACAGGTAAGAAAATTTTGGATGCTGGCTGTGGCTCCCAGCGTTATAGGCAATACTGCTCTCACCTTACCTATAAAGCGCAAGATTTTGGGCAATATACAACTGACACAAAAAAGATCATTGGGTCTGATGGAGTGGGGGGGGAAAGAGGGTTACAAATATGGCGATCTTGACTACGTTGGTGATATTTGGAATATAAGGGAATCCGACGCCACTTTTGATGAGATTCTGTGTACGGAAGTTTTTGAGCATATTCCATTTCCAAATGAGACGATAAAAGAGTTTAGTCGTCTACTCAAAAAAGATGGAAAGCTAATACTCACAGCACCAAGCAACTGCTTGCGTCATATGGACCCATACTTTTTCTATAGCGGCTTTTCAAATAGATGGTATGAAAAGTTTCTAAAAGATAATGGTTTTAAGATTGAATTATTGTCAGAAGTTGGTGATTACTATACTTGGCTTGCAGTTGAAATTTCGCGAACCGCGTTATCGCATTCTATTATTGCAAAGTTAGTTCTTGCTCCAGCTTTCCTTTATTACTACAACAAAAAGAAAACGCGGTTATCTATTGATACACTGTGTATGGGATACCACATTGTTGCGAACAAAATTTAAACTAACTCAAACTCCGTCGATTAACCCTGAATCCGTGACGAGATTTAGTTGATAGCTCTGCCTCAGGGCCGAGAGCGTTTTTTTTTGATCCGCGCCCTGTATTATGTTAATTTTATTTTATGTTTAGCTTTGCAACACCTGTTCTCTGACAACTGAACCGTTT
>CAIYDQ010000276.1 GCA_903925075.1 uncultured Geobacter sp. | reverse complement strand
GAAAATGACCACGTACAACCCAATAGCACTCAAAACTAGTTAATTCTGTAATATTATGGCGTTACGGCATATTTGAATACTACTAGGCGGGAGTCAGTGAGGGTAGATATGATGGCAAATGTAGATTCGTAATCAATAGGTCGACGGTTCGACTCCGTTAGATGGCTCCATAAATCAAGGACTTAGGCTTAACGCCCGGGTCCTTTTTTTATTCATGCCGCCTGCCGTACTATATGTTTTGCCCCCTGCCGTAGTGTAGTCCTGGCTTCTTCTTGTCGTCCCCCTTTTTCCCTTTCAGCTCCGAAACAACGTCTTGATTAATATATTTTTCATTTCACTGTACCCCCGTTGCTTAATCTGCTATGAATGCTGCTACTTCAGGCCGCTCACCTCACAAGCCGCCGATGCAAACAGTGCTTGCCTCAGTCGGAAACGCCCATGTTTTCCGTCCAAAGAATAGCCATAGCCAGTGGTTGGACATGACATTGTCGCTCTGAGCTTTGCCATGCATTCACTGTCGCCCCGGTTCTTACGGAGGTTCATTACTACATGTCCCGCATGCTCATCACCCTTTTGTCCGTTGCACTCCTCTTTTCTCTCCTCTCAACTCCAAGTTGTTTTGCCGACAGCAAGTCGTGGCAGCCCATCGGTCCGTTCGGTGGCACCGTCCTCAGCCTCTACCTGAATCCGGCGGACAGCCAGACCCTCTACGGAGTCATGGCCGATTCGTGGGAACAAAACCCGTCTGTGTACAAGACCACCAACGGCGGGGCCACCTGGTCGGCTGACAGCGCCATGGGAACATCGATGTCTTGCCTGATCATAGATCCCGCCGACGGCAAGCGGAGGTACCGCGCGACCTCAAATCTGATAACCATGACCACTGACGGCGGCGCCACTTGGACAAACCTGACCGAAACGGTGCCGTGGGACTCCTACCCTTCATTTATTGCCATAGATCCCGCCGGCAGCGGCAACATTTTCGCGGGGATATATGGTGAGGGGATTTACAAATACACGGACGCCGATGGCAAATGGACGGCCTTGAACAGCGGACTCACGGACCGCGATGTCATTACGTTGATGTTCAGCCCCGCCGACAGCCGGACCTTCTACGTGCTGACCTACAGCAGCGGGGTCTTCAAAACGGTCGACGGCGGCTCTTCCTGGAGCGAGGCAAGCAACGGCCTCGACGCCAACGATAGATATCTGCAGGCGTTCACCAATTCCGCCGACCTGCAGACCATGTATGCCTGGGCCCAAAGCGGCTTCCTGTACAGGACCACAAACGGCGGCGGGCAATGGAGCCTGGTCGACGACAGCCATATAGGCATGATGGTGACAGCGTTCGTTGCCGATCCCTTTAACGGCCGGACCCTTTACGCCTCGCTGTATCACACCCGACTCGCGGGGGTGAGGACGAATCTGGGAATCTACAAGTCAACCGACGGCGGGGTTTCATGGACGCCGGCCAACAACGGCCTGACGGATTTCAACGTCAACGACCTTGCCGTCGACCCGGCCAACAGGGACACCATCTACGCGGCTACCCACAATATGGGGGTCTTCAAATCGACCAACGGCGGGGGATCCTGGGTGGCGGTCAACAACGGCTACAGCAGACTGTCCGCCCCGAAGGTCGTCGTGGATCCCAACAACGCCCGCACCCTGTATGTGGGAGTGAACGGCGCGGGGATTTTCAAGTCCTCGGACGGCGGGACGTCATGGAGTTCCCGGAGCAGCGGCCTGACCAGCCTGGCGATAAGTTCCCTGACCATCTCCAAGGGAAGTAACCCTGTGCTCTATGCGGGAACAAGCTACATAAACGGCACTTTTGGCACCAATGCCGGCGTATTCAGGTCCGCCGACGGCGGGGCGTCGTGGACGCACGCAAGCAGCGGCATCGACGACTGGGAAGGAATGCCCGGGTGGTATCCGGCGTTTTTCAACTCCGTCGTGGTTGATCCGTCCAATCCCCAGACGGTCTACGCAGCCACCAATGAAAGCACCTTTAAAACCACCGACGGCGGGGCCTCGTGGCTTCCGATCAACAACGGGCTGGTGTATGACAGCAGCAACCCGTACGCCATATACAACGTAGAAAAGCTGGTCATCGACCCGGTCAACACGCAGACGCTGTATGGGGCGGCCTATAACCCGAACGACCAGACCGGCAGGATCGTCAAGACCACCAACGGAGGCGCATCCTGGCAGGCGCTTATTACGGGAGTGAGCACGGGAACTTTTTTAACCATCATGCCAAGCGACCCCAAAATATTGTATGTCGGCTCTTCCTCCGGCGACGCCATCTTGAAAAGCGTCGACGGCGGGCAGACCTGGTCCGCCACGACTTTTTCCACCATAAGCCATGCGATCACCGCCTTGGTGCCCGACCCCGTCAACAGCCAGATCATCTATGCCGGTACAAACGGCAACGGGGTATTTATGTCCGCCGACGGCGGAGCGTCATGGACCGGAACCGGCAACGCCAACATGTGGCGCGTCAGTTCCCTGGTCATCGACCCACAGGACAGCCAGTCCGTCTACGCCGGGATAGATGGCACGACCGTGTTCAAGTCGACTCGGGGCATTTCCCCGCCCGTTATCACCGGAGATACCGCGCCGACCTTCGTCGCCGGAACCCCCGGCAGTTACCGGGTGCCTTCCAATGGCTGGCCGACGCCGGTGCACTCTCTTTCCGGCGCACTCCCCGCCGGGATCGACTTTGACGCGGCCACCGGCATCCTGAGCGGCACCCCCGCCTCCAACAGCGCCGGCGCCTATCCTCTCTTCGTCACCGCCGCCAATGGCGTTCCGCCCGATGGAGCCCGGGGAATCGTGCTGACGGTGCAACCGGCAAACGCGCTTACGGTAGCGATCGCTTCTCCCACAAGTTCCGCTACGGTTTCCGCGCCGGCAACGATCACCGGTTCGGCTTCCGGTTCCGGCCTGACCGGGGTTGAGCTGCAGATAACCGACGGCCTCAAATTTTTGCAGCAAAACGGGACTTTCGGCGCCCCCCCGGTGTGGCTCGCCGCGACCGGCGCAGCCTCATGGTCGCTGGCCACCGGTTCGGCATCCTGGAGCGCCGGGACGGTGTACACCATCACCGCCCGCGGCGTTAACGGCGCGGGCGCCGCGTCCCAACCGACCGCGTCCACCTTTATAGTTACTCCGGGGACAAAGACCGTCACCAGGATGTCTCTGTCGGACCCGGCCACGATCAGAGCCGGCGACAGCGCGGGAATAAGCGGCAGCATCGTCAACTCTTCCAAGACAGGCATCTCCGGGCTGTCCATAGTAGTGCTGGTCACCCCTCCGCCGACTCCGGCTGATCCGAATCCGGCGCCGATCGCCACCGCGGCCGTCAGCGATGCCGGCAGTTTCTCCCTCGCCTCGTCGGTGTTCAAAACGCCGGGCATCTACCAGATCCAGGCCCGTTTCGAAGGGACGTCGCAGTATGCAGCGTCAACCGCTGCCGCGGTGCTCCCGGTCACCCCCCAATCCGGTTGCGCCGTCATCGTTACCGGCAAGGCAACGGACAACAGCCTGCTTGACATGCACACCGCATCCACCGACGCCATCTACAGTACGCTGGTCGACAAGCGCGGCTTTCTGACCGACAACGTCAACTACCTGGCAAGCACCGCGTCGGCGGCGGTAACCAAGCAGCAGATACACGACGCCATCACCATCTGGGCCAGGGACAAACTTGCCGCGGCACCCGCCCCCTTCTACCTGTTCATGATCGATCACGGCACCGCCGATGGCTTTGTCGTCGGCGAACAGACGGTAACGCCCGAAGAATTGAAGGATTGGCTGAACGCGCTGGAGAGCGATCCGGCAGTGGCGGCTTCCGGCGCCTTGGAGAGCTATAAACGCTTCGTCGTCATCGGCACCTGCTACTCCGGCCAATTCGCGCCCAAGCTCTCAAAGCAGGGGAGAGTGATCATAACCAGCGCCGGAGCGGACGAACAATCGCTGGCGGGTTTTTCCATCTACAACAGCTCCACCAGCACCACCTATTCGGGCGGGGAATATCTGGTCGACAACCTCCTCAACTTTCTTGGCCGCGGGGACAGCTTCAAGGACGCGGTTATGCAGTCGAGCTCGAACGTCGCCCTGCGCGACCCGAGAAAGGTCGGCCTTGGCCCGCACTCCGGCGCCTATGACACCTTGGCTCAACACCCTCTCTTGGACGATACCGGCGACGGCGCGGCAAGCTACCTCCCTTCCAGCACAACGAACGGGGCAGCGTCAGCCGCCCTTTCCCTGGGAGTAGGAATAAGAACTCTCGGCAACCCCGCCGACATAGCCAAGGTCACCGACACGACGATCATCCCGCCGACGCAGACGGGCGACGTTCCGCTCTGGCTGCGGGTCAACGACAACAGCCGGATAGCGAAAGCCTGGATGGAGATTCGCACCCCCGTCACCAGCGTCAGCAGCAACGGCGGCAGCGGCCAGGTGATACCTCATCTGCTGACCATGCCGCTCTACTACGACGGCCTCCAATGGAACAGCAGCTACGCCTTCCCCAATGCCGGGACTTACAACGTCCTCTACTACACTCAGGACAACCAGACCGGCGACATTTCTCCGGCGGCCCACTCGGTGGTCTACAAGCAACTGGCAAGCAACACGGCCCCCTCGGCGGTAAGCCTCATATCCCCCGCGGACGAAGGGAGCGTCAGCCCGACCTTTGCGCTCAGTTGGCAGGAAGCCACCTCGAACAACGGCGTCACCTACACCCTGCTGGTGGCCAAGGACCAAGCCTTCAACGGCATCGTCTACAAACAGGAAGGTATTGCGCAGGCCGCCGCCTATCTCACCGATGGCCAGTTGAAAGACCCGGCAACCAGCGCCTACTATTGCCAAAACGGCGACAGCTACTGTTATTGGAAGATACAGGCGATCGACAAATACGGCGCCGTCACGGAGTCCGACTTCCGCAGTTTCACCATCGTCTCGACCAACGGCCTGCCGGGCGTCATTCTCGGGTATCTGCGCGACAGCGTCAGCGGAGCGCCCATAGCGAAGGCCGCCATAAAAGCAGGCTCGACGTCGGCCACCTCCTACTCCAACGGCGCCTTCCTCATGGTGCTCCCCACCGGCCGCGTCAATGTGGCCGTCACCTCGGCTGCCGGCTACCAGCTGAAAAGCGTTCCCTCGGTCGTCGTCAGCGCGGGGAAGGCAACGGACGCCAGCATGGCCCTGACGCCGAACGTAGCAGGCCCAAAGCTGGGTGATTGCAACAGGGATAACGTCGTCAGCGTTACCGAGGTCCAGAATGCCGTCGGCATGTTCCTTGGTTTAAATCCGGTCTTGTCTTGCGTGGATAAGGACGGGGTTGGCGGGGTCTCGATTGGGGAGATGCAACAGGTGGTCAACTCGTTCTAACCCTCACTGCCGGCTAACGGGTGCTGCTCGGCTCTACGCCGGGAAGGACTCCGGCAGGGCCCGGGAATCCTCGTCGGGCGGCTGGCAGGCATCGTACTCTATGCGATCGCGCCCGTTCGATTTGGCCCGATACAGCAGTTCGTCCGCCAGGTGGACGATGTCGACGGGGGCATCGGTCTGGTTGCAACGCATCGAGACCACGCCCATGCTCACGGTGACGTGTTCCGCGGTCTCGGACGCTTCGTGTTTCAATGCCAGCGCTTGCAGGCCGCGCCGAATATGGTTGGCGACGACCAGGGCGCTGTCGATGCTGGTCTCGGGCAGAATGCAGGCGAACTCCTCGCCGCCGTAACGCGCCGCCACGTCCGCCGCTCGGGCGGCGCTCTCGCCGATGACCTTGGCAACCTGCCGCAAGCACTCGTCCCCAGCCACATGCCCGTAGTGGTCGTTGAACGCCTTGAAATGGTCGATATCCAGCAGGATCAGCGAAAGCGTGGTTTCCTTGCGCGCATGACGATGGATCTCCTCCGCCAGCTTCTCGTCGAAGCGGCGCCGATTGGCCAAATTGGTCAGGCCATCCGTGATGCTCAACGCCTCCAGTTTGCTGTTGGCGTCCTTCAGCAACTGCTGCGCCTTGTTGCGCTCGGTGAGGTCGAGGCCGAAAAGCCAGTTGAGCTCGCCCAAGTTCTCGAATCCCCACTGGATGCATTTCTGCGAACCGTCCCTGCAGGTGGCGAAGGCCTCCATCGGTTCGATCGACGATTGCGTCTCTATCGCCCGTCTCATCCTCCGGAGCCACTCTTCCAGGAGGTGACGGCGATAGGATTCGTCGGGGTAGACGAGCTCGTACAAGTGTTCCGGGGTCGGAACGTCCTCGATCGTGTAGCCGAAGAGCTTGAGAAAGGTGGGATTGACGTAGACCGCCTTGTTTTCGCCGCGCGCCTTGGAGATGTAGATCGCCAGCGGCGAGCTGTCGACCACGACCTTGAACCTGGCTTCGCTGTCGCGCAGCGACTGTTCGCGCAGTTTGACGGCCTCCGCCATGCTCTTGAAGCGGCTGTAAATATCGGACAGTTCGTCGAAGCGATGGGTTTCCTTGTCCGGGTGCAGCGGACGCCCCTGTTCCAGGTCGCTCAGATTGCGGGCGAAATCCGCCAGGGGTTGCAACAACAGTCGGTAGACATGGAGATGCTTGACGAAGACCAGGACGATCAGGGCCGCCATGAACGCGCAGAGAAAGGCCAGCAGTATGCCGCGCTGGGATTCCAGCATGTCGGTGGAGATGAGAATGACGATCTTGGCGCCGATGGTATCGGTCGTGGCCACCATCGGTATCCAGCGCCGCCCCCCGGCCGAGAACTGCCGGAAGTCGGAACCGGCGGCCCGCCACCGCTTCAACTCCAGGGAAGGAATGGTCAGGCCGGGATCGCTGGCGAGGATGACGACGCCGTCCCTCGACACCAGCAATAGGGGATGCCCGGAGAACTGGGCGTACCCCGCGAAAAAATCCTGGATATAGGCAAGGTTCAGTCGCGCGAGATAACGAGCCCCGTTCCTGTTGACCATGAAATAGACGCTGGCGGCGCCGTCCTCATACCCTCGCATGATTTCGGAATAGCAGTTCCAGTTGCCGGCGCCCTCCCGCAGTTCGGCCAGCCTCCCCCCGGAAAAACTGTAGCCGAGGGAAACCCGGCTCCCCGCCACGGCCTGGTAAATCCGCTCCACCCGCAGATCGCGATCCAACCGGTAGATATCCGAGAAATCGGTGAGCAGCCCCGCCATTGCCGGCGAACGTTCCGCCTCGGACAACGCCGCGAACCGCTCCAATTTCGGGCGGACGGCGTTCAGATGCGCGCTCAGGGCAAGATGGACCTTGGCGGCGTCGTCCCGGCTGGGGTAGAGATACTTGTCGTTCATCCTGTCGACGGTCAGCCAGACAGCCGCGGAAAGGATCACCAGGGTGACCAGCAGAGCGGACACTTCCAGGAAAAGGGTGTATCCCCGAAATGTGGTAAGGCGAAAACGAAAACGGCTCATGGAACTCCCTCTTCGGGTCTTGGGTGCAATAGGCGGCAAATCGGGGTAAGGCATTGGCAACTTCACCCTTTTCGGGCTTCCTAGCGTAAAGTAAAGGACGCGGCTAGAGATATCAAGATATTAATGCCTGGCCATATGCATCGGCAGCGCCTCTTGGGTTGGCGCCGGTGGGGCGCGGCCGAGCCACAGGGGCGATTTAGCGGCGGATTCGGGGGCGAGAAAAATATATTGACAAACTCTTGATCCGGGGGTAAAGAGGTGAGGTTCCTCGTTAGCATGAGGCGTTTGTACAAACACAGGCTACTGCCCGGAAATGTCGAAAGACGCCAACGGGTAGACCAGGTCTTGCCGGATTAAGGCTTGACCTAAGGTAGCTGGTTCTTCCGGGACCTACGTTGTACATTGCCGAAAACCTACGAGTGGGGAATCCAGCCGTCGCACGTTCAAGGCCATGGATTTTCCGTGGCCTTTTTTATTTTCCAAACGTCAAAAAATTCAAGGTGGTGGTTTTTCAAATTGGACAGTCATAGTAGCGAATATCATTTACCCATCCCGTTCTCACTGCGGTAATCATTTCAAAGCCTGCCTCTTTCTTCCCGCTTTGAATGTCTCTCGTGTGTTGAACGGGGACATCTGAAAAGCAGGGAAATCCCCCGTTGGATATCTCTCTGATTTTGAATTCATGCCTCAGGCCGGGTCAGCCCCCGGTCAACGACGCGGTTCGTCTGTCCGCGCCCTGAGCTGGAAGGAGACTATCGAACATGTCGAAGTTCTCGAATTTTTTTTCGGGCCGTTCCGGCTCCCAGCCGCCGACGGCCAAAAGCGAAGAATCAAGCGCGCATGAGCGGCGCATGGTCGAATTGTGCTCGGCCTCCGCATCGGAGGCCATCGAGGCTCTCAACTCGTCCGCCAGGGGGTTGACTTCCGACGAGGCCGAAAACCGCCTGGACCAGTACGGCGCGAACGAGCTGGCCCATGCCAAGCAGCTCGGCTTCTGGGGCGACATCGCTCACCGCTGCAAAAGCCCGCTGGTGATCCAACTGCTGGTGATCGCCGGGGTGGCCGCGGTCATCGGCGAGGTGAAATCGGCGGTCATCGTCGGCGCGATGGTGGTCTTGAGCGTCGGGCTTTCCTACGTCCTGGACCGCAAATCCAGCCGCGCCGTCGACACCCTGGGCAAGCGCGTTCAATCGCGCACGCGGGTGCTGCGCGACGGGGAAGAGGCCGAGATAAAGATCACGGAAGTCGTCCCGGGCGATATCGTGCTGCTGCAGGCCGGCTCCATCGTTCCGGCCGACGTGCGCCTGCTGGTCGCCAAGGACTTCTTCCTGAGTCAGTCCTCGCTCACCGGCGAATCCATGCCCGTGGAGAAGTCCGCGCAGGCCGGCAACACCAAGGGGCAGGGCGCGCTGGAATTGGCGAACGCCTGCTATCTCGGCAGCAGCGTGACCAGCGGCTCGGCCCGCGCCGTGGTGGTCAATACCGGGACGCGCACCCTGTTCGGCTCCATCTTCAAGAGTCTGGGCGAGGACCGCGAGAAGACCAGCTTCGACATCGGCGTGCGCTCCTTCACCTGGCTCATGATCCGCTTCATGCTGGTCATGACCGCCGCGGTCTTTTTCATCGTCGGCATGACCAAGGGGAACTGGGGCGAGGCCCTGCTCTTCGCCCTCTCCATCGCCGTGGGGCTCACCCCGGAAATGCTCCCCATGATCGTGACCGTGAACCTGGCCAAAGGGGCGCTGGCCATGGCCGCCAAGAAGGTCATCATCAAGCGGCTCCCCTCCATCCAGAACTTCGGCGCCATCGACATCCTCTGCACGGACAAGACCGGCACCCTTACCCAGGACCAGGTCGTTCTCGAGCGCTACGTGGACATCACCGGGAGCACCAGCGACGACGTGCTGAGCTACGCCTATCTGAACAGCTACTATCAGACGGGCCTGAGGAACCTGATCGACCACGCCATCCTCGACCACAGCGATCTCAACGTGGAGTGGTGCCGGCTGGTGGACGAACTCCCCTTCGATTTTCAGCGCCGCCGCATGTCGGTGGTGGTCGACTACGAGGGGGACCACGTGCTGATCTGCAAGGGGGCCGTGGAGGAGATCTACGACTGCTGCAGCCACTACACCATCGGCGACGAGGTCTACCCCCTGATCGAGATGATCCGGGACAACCTCTTCGAAGAGGTCGACCGTCTCAACCGCGACGGCTTCCGGGTGCTGGCCATCGCCTACCGCGAGTTCCCCCGCAAGAAGAGCACCTTCACGGTCAAGGACGAAGCGGGGCTGATCCTCATGGGGTACGTCGCCTTCTTCGATCCGCCCAAGGCATCGGCGACCGAGGCGCTGGAGCTGCTGGAGAAGGCCGGGGTCAGGGTCAAGGTGCTCACCGGCGACAACGGGCTGGTCACCCAGAGGGTCTGCAGCAACGTCGGCCTCAAGGCGGAGCGGGTGGTGACCGGGGCGGAACTCTCCCAACTCACGCCGGAAGAGTTCAGCCACATGGTGCTTACCGAGGATATCTTCGTCAAGCTGAGCCCGGCCCAGAAGGAGCAGATCGTGCGGGCACTGCGGCAGGCGGGGCACGTGGTCGGGTTCATGGGGGACGGCATCAACGATACGCCCGCCTTGAAGGCCGCCGACGTCGGCATCTCGGTGGACTCGGCCGTGGACGTCGCCAAGGAGACCGCGGACATCGTGCTTTTGGAGAAGAGCCTGCTGGTTCTGGAAGAAGGGATCATGGAGGGGAGGCGGGTCTTCGCCAACATCGTGAAGTACATCCGCATGGGGGCCAGCTCCAACTTCGGCAACATGTTCTCCGTGATCGGGGCGAGCTACCTGTTCCCGTTCCTGCCGATGCTGTCGGTGCAGATCCTGACCAACAACCTGCTCTACGACTTCTCCCAGACCGGCATCCCGACCGACCATGTGGACGAGGAACTGGTGGCCAAGCCGCTGAAGTGGAATATCGGCAACATCAAGCGGTTCATGATCTTCGTGGGACCCATGAGTTCCATCTTCGACTACGCCACCTTCGCCCTCATGTGGTTCTACTTCGGCTGCAACGCCTTCAGCGCCCCGGGGACCACGCCGGCCCAGGGGGAGATGCTGGCGCGGCTGTTCCAGACCGGCTGGTTCGTGGAATCGCTTTTGACGCAGACCATGATCGTGCATATCATCAGGACGCGGCGAGTCCCCTTCTTCGGCAGCTGCGCCTCCCTGCACCTGACGCTGACCACCCTGGTCATCATGGCTGTGGCAAGCTGGCTCCCCTATTCGCCGTTCGCCGGGTCGCTCGGCATGGTCCCCCTGCCCGCGATTTTCTGGGCCTGGATGGCCGCCTTCCTGGTGGCCTACGGCGTCCTGACCCATTTCGTGAAAACCTGGTTTTTCAACAGATACGGAGGTAACTGACCATGGATAGTTTACTGGATGCCCTGCAGGAAGGGAGACTGATCGAACTTCCGGAGGATTACGACAAGGAGGATTCGCTTCGTCTGCTGGCGCACATCCTGGAGGCGATACCGTCGCTGCCGGCCGGCACCGACGTGGCCGGGCGGATCCTGGCCAAGGAGGCGTCGACCAAGACGGCGCTCGGCAAAGGATGGGCCTGCCCCGATGCCCGGGTTCCCTTCAACGAGGACCTGATCTGCGTGGTGGGGTGGAGTCCGGTCGGGATCGAATACGGCACTCCCGACGGCCTGCCGGTCAGGATAATCGCCATGTACCTCGTGCCGGAGAATCAGCGCAGCAATTATCTGCGCGAGGTCTCCCTGCTGGCGAAGGCGCTGGAGATCTACCCCGGGTTGGAAAAGCTGAACGCGGCCAAGGAATTGAATCAGGTCCGCGATCACCTGCTCGACATGATCAGTTCCACCAAGGGAACGGTCGGCCCCGACAGCAGGGCGCGGATGATCCAGTTGCAAACCAGGCCGAGCGTGGCGACGCCGGTCAGCTACTCCCTGGAGAACCTGATAGTGGAGCCGGTCACCATCGTCATCGGCGCCGGCATCAAACCCGTGGTGCTGGCCCAGGACCGGCAGTTGGTCGACCTGCTGGACGGCTGCAACGGGCTCGCGGAGGGGATTGCCGGTCAGGGGATGTTCCAAAACGGCGGCTGGCGCATCGTGAAGCGCCGGGAGGCGTCGTATCAGGCCGATCGCGTGCTTTTCGATTGTCTGGCCATCAAGGCCACCGACGGGAAACCGATCTGACACGGCCGCATCGGAGTCCGGGTCAGGCAGTCGCCGGGCCGCAAGGGAGCGCCTAAATCAAAAAAGAAGGACTCGGACTGTGCGTCCGGGTCCTTCTTTTTTGCATCGTTCCCATCGTTCCCATCGGTCCCATCGGGCTCTCGGCTCCTCACGGCAGCGTGAAGTAAAAGGTCGCCCCCCGGTCGATCACCGACTCCGCCCAAATCTTGCCGCAATGCCGGTCTATGATGCGCTTGACGGTGGCCAGACCGATGCCGGTCCCTTCGTATTCCGGCCCGTGCAGCCGCTGAAAGGCGCCGAACAGCTTGTCGCTGTACGCCATGTCGAAGCCCACGCCGTTGTCCCTTATGTAGAACACGTCCTGCCCCGCGTCGACCAGCTTGCCGAATTCAATCCGGGCAGCCGGATTGCCGGCGCTGTATTTCCAGGCATTGCCCACCAGGTTGCCGATCATCTGGGCCAGCAGCAGCCTGTCTCCCCGCGCGCTGAGGCCGTCGCTCACCACGCACTCCACGCGGCGGCCCGGATACGATTCGCATAAACTGTCGCAGGCGTGGGCCGCCAGTTCGCTGAGGTTGACGCTCTTCTTCACTACGGCGGCGCGGCCGACCCTGGAGAGCTCCAGCAGGTCGTCGATGAGTTTGCCCATGCGGCCGCTGGCGTCGCGGGAGCGGTTCAGGAACCGGTGAGCTTCCTGGGGGAGCAGATCGCCGAAATCCTCGGACAAGACGGCCAAGTAGCTGTTGATGTGCCTAAGCGGTGCCCGCAGGTCATGGGAGACCGAATAACTGAACGACTCCTGCTCCCTGAGCGCCGCCTCAAGCAGTCGGGTTCGCTCCCTCACTCGACCGTCCAGCTCTTCGTTCATCTTCTTCAAGGACTCTTCGGAGCGAAATTTCACCAAGGCGATGGCCAGGTGCCCGGCCATCCTTTCCCATTGGCTGATGTCTTCGGGAGAGAACACCCCGCGGCGCCGATCGTTGAACTGCAGCAGACCCAGGCGTTGCTGGCCGACCCGCAGCGGAATCAGCGCCATCGACTCATAGCCCTGACTGTTGCACCGATTCCTGGTCGGGGCTTGCGGGTCCAACTGGCAGGCGGAGACCAAAAGCTCGGTCGTGCTGTTGGTCCAGAAACTGCCGTCGGCGGTAAAGAACGGTTGCGCCGGATCGAACCGCCCGCAGATGACGTTGCCGCACATGCAGGCGAGCAGGGGAGCGCCGTCGCCGTCGCGGCAAAGCTCGCCGGCGGCGTCTTTGCCGCAAAGACTGTTCTCCGCCTGCACGAAATCCGTCGGGAACCCCTGCGCCACGAAATAGGGGTAATCCTCTCCGTCGCGCAGCCTGACCCCCACGGCGCCGCAACGGGATTTCTCCTTGAAGAAGATCATGGCGGCCGACACCATGTCCTGAAGGCTGGTGCTGGCGTTGACGATGCGCAGGAACTCGATGGTGGAGTCGCGCTCCTGCTCCGCGACTTTACGGGCGGTGATGTCCTCGCTCACCGTGACGTAATGGGTCGTCGTGCCGTTGTCGATGATGGGATAAATGGCTATGGAGACCCAGTAGGGGTGGTCGTTTTTCTTGCTGCAGCGCAGCTCTCCCTGCCAAGCGGAGCCGGAGGAAATCACCCGCCACAACTCGGCGCGCACGCCGCTTTCCGTCCCTTGCGAAAGCAACATGCGCGCGTTTTGTCCAATCACCTCGCCGGGAGTGTAGCCGGTAAGCGTCAAGAATCTGGAATTGACGTATTCGATGACGCCGTCAGCCTCGATTATCACCACCGAACTGGGGCTTTGTTCCACCGCCAGCGAAAGTTTTCGGATTCGATCGTTCTGGCTGTCGACCTCCCGCTTCAGGAGGTTCACGCTGAGGTGCCCGTTGATCGCCTCGAAGAGCTTGTTCAGATCCACGGGTTTTAGCAGGTAGTGGTTGACGCCGACGGCTATCGAGTCGAACAGGTAGGCTTTGTCGCTGACGGCGGTGACCGCGATGACCACCGTTTCGGGCTCGATCGATCTCATCTCGGCCGCCATCCGGATGCCGTCCATCTCCGGCATGGAGATATCGGTCACCACGATGCGCGGGCGGCGCTGCTTGAACAACTTCAGCCCGTCGGCCCCGTTCGCCGCGCAATACACCGTAACACCTGGATATTCCGCGGCGAGCGCCGCGTGCAGCAACTCCCTGGCGGCGGCATCATCCTCCACGCAGAGCATCGAAAACGGCGCCGGCGCCACGCTGTCCAATCGCATTTGCATACCTCTGATGTCCCTGCCGGTGGTCGCCGCGCGCTATTTCAGCAGCAGGGAGATCCCGTGCAGCAGCAGGCCGATCATGCCGCCTACCAGGGTGCCGTTCATCCTGATGAATTGCAGGTCCGAGCCGATGCTCAACTCTATCTCGTCGACGAAGGCCGCGTCTTCCCACTGCTTGACGGTGCCGGAAATGTGCTTGGTGATCCCTGCCTGCATGGCGCCCGCATACTTTAGTACCATGGTCTCCAGGTGCTCGTTGATAGACTCCTTCAACTGCCGGTTGCGGGACAAGACGCCGCCAAAGCCCGTGGCCAGCTCCGAGATCTTCTGCTGCACGCTTGATTGCGGCTTATTCAGGTCGCCGCTCAACCAGCTTTTCAGGTCGCCGATCAACGCCTGCGCGTACTGCGACAACTGGACGTTGTCGACGGCTTGGCGCTTTATCCC
The DNA here is from genome assembly GCA_903925075.1 of uncultured Geobacter sp. GTDB lineage: Bacteria > Desulfobacterota > Desulfuromonadia > Geobacterales > Geobacteraceae > Geomonas. The sequence continues at coordinate 65,693 of CAIYDQ010000276.1, read as the reverse complement.
CTCTATCCCGTCTCTCAGGACCGGGTCGTTTTTCAGCTTGAAGCTGAATTCGGCGACGCTGACGTCGAACTTCGACCTCAGTTGGTGCTGCGGGTCGTCGTTTATTTCCTGGATGATCTCGTTCGCTTTTTTGGCTATTTTTTCCCCGGCCCCCTTGGCGAATTGGTCGCGGTTGGGAAGGAACTTGCTCAACAGCGGGTATTCCGTCTCCAGCCAGTTGTCGATGAAATTCGCCATGGTCAGTTGCGCTTCTTCGGTCGCTATCCACTTAGCGAGGCGATTGAGCAGGTCGTCGAGCACCGCTTGATGACGGTTGTCCTTTCGCAGCGTGTCGATCAACATCCCCGCCGTACCGGCCAGGTCGAACTTCTCCACCCGGTCGCTCAAGGCGGCTTTCAGCACCCGGCTGACGCGCTCGTCCTCCAGGAACTCCATGCTCTCGCCGAGCGCCCGGCTGATCCCCCGGGCGAGCCAGTCGGCGTTGTGCTTGGAGAGGAGGTAGGCGCAGATATGCTCCGCCGGGTTCAGCGCCCGAAGCTTCGGGATCAGCGCGTCGGCGGCCAGAAACTTGTCGTGAACGAACTGGGCCAGATTGTCGGCGATGGCGTTCTTCTTGCCGGGGATGATGGCGGTATGGGGAATGGGAATCCCCAGCGGATGCCTGAAGAGCGCCACCACGGCGAACCAATCGGCCAGCGCGCCCACCATGGCGGCTTCGGAAAAAGCGGCCAGCCATTCCCAGCCGCCGCCTTTGTGCAGGCGCGCGAAGACGAACAGCACCGCGGCGCCCGCCATCAGTGCGCCGGCGATCGCCTTGTTCTTGCGCAGTTGGGCTCTTTTTTCATCCATGTCGAAACCTTAGCCTTTCCCGTTTGCCCGAAGTCATGAGACCAGCGAGCGCAACTGGGTGTCTTCGTTGAGGATATGGGCAACCAGCCAGCCGCGCAGATAGCTCATCACCTCGATCCGCGTGATCAACAGATTGTCGTGGAGCTCGTCGTAGAACTCCTTCAGCCGGTCGTGAAACTGCCTGTGCTGCTGTTTTTGACGCTCGGCGCCGCCGTACCCGTAATGATCCATCATCCGCTCCTCGGCCAGAAAGTGCACCTGGGCGTACTCCACCAGGGCGTTGAGCACGCGCAGCAGCTCTTTGGCCCCCGTCTTGTTGGCGATGGCGTCGATCAGGTCGTTGGTCAGATCGAACAGGTAGCGATGGTGCTCGTCGATCACGTCTATGCCGACGCTCAGCGAGGCGTCCCAACTGATCCACCTGGCCTCTCGGTGGGGCTTCTCCGGCAGCCGCAGCGTCTGCTTGGGATTGATGACGTCTTCCCGGTACAGCTCGAGGATGCGCAGTATTTCCGGCAGCGCGTGCTCGAAGGCCGTCACCACCGCAGGATCGAATTTTCTGCCGGCTTCGCTTTTTATCCAGCCGCAGGCCCGGTCCACGGACCACGCCTCCTTGTACGATCTCGCCGAGGTGAGCGCGTCGAAGACGTCGGCGATGGCGCAGACCCGGGAAAGAATCGAGATCTGCTCCCCCTTGAGCCCCCGCGGATAGCCGCTGCCGTCCCAATTTTCGTGGTGGGTGGAGGCGATGTCCCGCGCCGCCACGATCAGCGAGTCGGAGCCGTGCAGCAGCCGCTCCCCTATTTCGGTGTGGGTCTTCATCACCTCGAACTCGGCGCTGGTCAGTTTTCCCGGCTTGAGCACGATGGCGTCGGCTATGCCTATCTTGCCGACGTCGTGCATCGGCGCCGTGACGAACAACAGCTCCCGCTGCTCTTCGGGCAACCCCATGGCCTTGGCGATCACCACGGCGATGTTGGCCATGCGCATCACGTGGATGCCGGTTTCGCTGTCCCGGTATTCGGAGGCGGTGCCCAGCCTTCTTATGGCCTCGGTGCGCGCCTCTTCCAACTGCAGTTCGCGCAGTTGCAGGGTCTCGTTCATCATGCAGCGGGTGACCATGCCGGAGAGGGCGCGCGCCAGGCTGGCGACGAACTCCATCTGGTGCGGATCGGGGATCCAGGCCCGACCGATCAGGACGTCGGCCTGCCCGATCGGCCGGTCGTTCTCGCTAAGCGGCAGCACGAGCACGCGCTCGCCTGTGGGGAGTGCCGCGACCGAGCAGTCGCCCGCGCTTTGGGGAACGGCCGCGAACATGGCGTCGGTCGCCGGGTCCAGCCAGATCGGCGCGAAACCGTGCTGGGCGACGGTCACCAGCTTCCCGGCGGGGTTCAGCATCCTGATCACGGCCTTTGGCCGGATCCGAAACGTGGGCATGTTTTCCAACAGGGCGAAGAGGCGGGCAAGCAGGCCGTCCAAGTCGTTCTCCACGCTCCCCATGGCGGTTAGCTTCAGAATGAATTGGCTTACTTCGATTACTTCCTGGTCGGTTTGCAACCTTATCGCCTCCTGATAACTGGTCCGGAAAAGTCGGGCGGGAGACGCGCCCGGGGAGCGTCGAGGTCAAGCTCCGCTCCGGCGGCCTGAGGCCGGCCGTCGGTGTCGTCGCCTGCATTTGGTGCATCGCCAGTGGTAGCAGAAACCGCCGGCAATTTCCAGTGAAATGATCCGACCTTTGGGGCACATCAATTCTCTTGCCAAGCGTTGTGCGTTTTTGGTATAAGCAAACTTCAAAGCTTTAAATTAAATCACCAAGGGAGGGGTTGCCATGTTCGGATTCGGCATGCCTGAGCTCATCTTAGTACTGATCATCATGCTGGTAGTTTTTGGGCCAGGAAAGCTTCCGCAACTGGGGGCATCGCTTGGCGGCGCCATCAGGAGCTTCAAGAAGGGCGTGAACGAAGAGCCCACGCTGATCAATCCCAAGGAAGACGAGAAGAAACAGTCCTGACCTCCCTTTTTGGGACGGACGGCTAAAAGGCGCCCTTCGGGGGGCTGCGGAGCGGCATCGGCTACATGCCTACCTTATACGACGAGATAACCGGCATCATCCTGGTCGGCGGCAAGAGCCGCCGCATGGGGCGGGACAAGGCCTTCCTGAAGCTGGACGGCATCCCACTATTCGAGCGGGTGCTGGAGGTTTTCAGGGACAACTTCGAGCGCATCCTGCTGATCGGAGATCGACAGGAGCGCTTCGCCGGCTACCACCTGCCGGTTGTGCCCGACATCTATCCCGGCAGCTCGCTGGGAGGGCTCTATACCGGGCTCTATCACGCGCCGACCGAGTACGTCTTCGTCGCCTCCTGCGACCTCGCTTTTCCCAGCCGGGAAGTCCTGCGCCATCTTGTTTCTCTGAGAAGCGGTTTCGACGCGGTGGTGGTGAGCACCCCCCAGGGGTACGAGCCGCTGTTCGCTCTCTACTCGAAGGACTGCCTGCAGCCGATCAAGGAACTCCTGGAGAGCGGCGACTGCTGCGCCTACGCCTACTATCCCCGGGTCAAGGTCAGGTACGTGCTCCCCGAGGAATTGGCCCACCTGGACCGGGACGGCAGCGCCTTCCTCAACGTCAACACCCCCGAACAATTCACCGAGACAGGAGGAGAACTGTGACCGCACAAACGGTGTCATTCGTGGCCAAGTCGGGAACCGGCAAGACGACCTTGCTGGAAAAGGTGATCGCCTGCCTGAAGGAGCAGGGGTACAAGGTAGGGGTGATCAAGCACGACGCCCACCGCTTCGAGATCGATCATCCCGGCAAGGACAGCTACCGCCTGGCCGCGGCCGGCGCCGACACCATGCTGATCGCCTCCCCCGAGAAGCTGGCGCTGATCAAGAGGCATGAGGAGGCGCCGCCGGTCGAGGAACTGATCGCCAGCTATTTCGACGACGTGGACATCATCCTCACCGAGGGCTTCAAGAAGAGCTCCATGCCCAAGATCGAGCTGCACCGCCGGGAGCGCAGCCCCACCCTGCTTTGCCGGGGCGAGCAGCACGATCCGACCCTGGTGGCGGTGGCCAGCGACGAGCCGCTGACCTTGGACGTGCCGGTCATGGACCTGAACAACCCGCGCCAAGTCGCCGATTTCATCGTCGAGCGGTTCATCAGATGAGCGCCGCCGACTCTCCCTTGCAGGTCCGCTCCAAGATCTGGCTGGAGGTCGACGGCGAGCCGGTGTTCGGCCACGGGCGCGAGCTGCTGCTGCGCCTGATCCGGCAGACCGGCTCCATCAACGCCGCGGCCAAGCAGATGGGGATACCGTATCGCAAGGCCTGGACCTACCTCGACGCCATGGAAAAACGGCTGGGCTTTCCCCTGGTCAATCGCGTGAAAGGCGGGGCGGGCGGGGGATTGTCGACGCTTACTCCGCGTGCCGTCGCCCTTTTGGAAAAATTCGATCTGCTGCAAGCCGGGTTCAACGACGGGGTGAACCGCAAGTTCTCCGAACTCGGCTTTGAAGCTTCAATCCCGGAGGAATCCCGCCTATGATCAGCATCGAGGCAGCGCAGCGCACCATCCTGGCATACATAGCGCCGCTGGAAACGGAAAAGGTTTCCGTGTTCCAGGGGCTTAACCGGGTCACTCCCGAAGACCACATCGCCCCCTGGGACATCCCGCCGGCCGACAATTCGGCCATGGACGGCTACGCCTTTTGCAGCCAGTCCGCGCAAGGCGGTAAAAGGCTGCGGGTCACCGGTTTTCTCCCGGCGGGCGAGGCGCGCTCGGCGCCGGTGCCGCCGGGCGAGGCGATCAAGATCATGACCGGAGCGCCGCTCCCTCCGGGCTGCGACACGGTGGTCCCCATCGAGGACGTGAAGCTGGACGGCGACTGGCTCGAAATCGGCCCCGAGGTCGCGTCGGGAGCGCATATCCGCCAGCGCGGCGAGGATATCCAGTGCGGCAAGGTGGTTATCGCCGCCGGCTCGCTTTTGCGCCCCCAGGAAACGGGGATGCTCTCGGCCATGGGCACCACCTCGGTGGCCGTGCACAGAAAGGCGAGGATCGCCATCCTCTCCACCGGCGACGAGCTGCTGGAACCCGGCTCGACCCCCGCGCCCGGCAAGATCATCAACTCCAACAGCTACACTCTGGCCGCGCAGGTGCTGGAGGCCGGCGGAGACCCGGTGCTTTTGGGGATCGCCCAGGACACGCTGGAGGGGACCTGCGAGAAAATCAAGGCCGGCATGAACGCGGATTTTCTGGTGATCACCGGAGGGGTCTCGGTCGGCGACCGCGACTACGTCAAGCTCGCCATCGAGAAACTGGGGGGGAGCGTCACCTTTTGGAAGGTCGACATGAAGCCGGGCAAACCGCTCGCCTTTGCCGTGCTGGAAGGGAAACCCGTCTTCGCCCTGCCGGGCAATCCGGTTGCCGCCATGGTTTCCTTCGAGCTGTTCGTGCGGCCGTCCATACTCAAGGCCATGGGGCATCGGCGGCTGTTTCGGCCCACCGTGAAGGCGCTCATGCAGGAACCGGTCGCCAACGAGGGGGCGCGCCCGCATCTGATGCGCGGCATCGTATCCCGGCATGGCGACAGCTATCACGTATCGACCACCGGCAACCAAAGCTCCGGCCGGCTTTCCTCGCTGATCCAGGGCAACGGCCTGATCCGCCTGGCCCCACATGCCTCGCTGGTGCCGGGGGACGCGGTTGAAGTCATGCTGCTTGACCGGGGCTTCGAAATGGAAGAGATCGACTGAAGACGAAACACCGAAACAAGAAAAAGCCGCCGTTTCTCCCGCTTGTTGGCAAGGGAGACGGCAAAAGGAGATGCATATGTCGGCAGTAGTCATCGCGGTTTGCACAAGCGCCAACAAAGGAGAGCGCAAAACGCCCGTGGATCAGGTGGTGTTGCGGGAGAATCACGGCATCATCGGGGACGCCCATGCCGGGGACTGGCATCGGCAGGTGAGCCTGCTCGCTCAGGAGAGCATCGAGAAGATGCAGCGGATGGGACTCTCCGTTTCCGCCGGGGACTTCGCCGAGAACATCACCACGCAAGGAATCGATCTTCCCGCGCTTCCCATCGGCACCCGGTTGACCATCGGTGAAACCCTTTTGGAAGTGACGCAGATAGGCAAGGAGTGCCATACCCGCTGCGCCATCTACGAGCAGGCCGGCGACTGCGTGATGCCGAAGGAAGGGATTTTCGTCAAGGTGCTGCGGGGCGGTTCCATTGAACCCGGGGACCAGATAGCGCTCAGCGCTTAATCGCCCTCCCCTCCCCCTCTCCCTCTTGCGGGTTCTTGCGGGTGGTTAGTTAAGCTCTGCTTTGGCATTTACTCCCCCTCCCCTTGCGGGAGGGGGAGCTTTGGTGCAAAGGTGCCTTAAGTTAGCTCCAGGACCCATCAAGGGGGAAGAGACTTTCCTTAAAGCTGTGGCATTGCGCAAGGGAGGGGCCGGCAGGGGAAGAAATCAGGAAACGCCTTTGGTGTTGAGGAATTCGCCGTATTTCTGATCGACGCCTTTGATGTGGCTGACCAACCAGTCCTTCAGAAAGTTCATCACGGTCAGGGTCAGCATGGCGCTTCCCGCCTGAAACTGCTTCTGCAGATCGAGCACGTGGGTTACCAGTTTTTGGTGCTCCAGCTTATGGGCGGCCAGACCCGGAAAGCCGTGCGTCTGCATCATCTTTTCCTCTTCGGCGAAATGGGTCGCGGTGTAGGAAATCAGCTGCTGCAAGACCACGCCCAGCATGGCGTTGCCTTGTCCCGCCCTCATGGCGTCGTGCAGTTGATTGATCATCTCCACCAGCTTTTTGTGCTGCTCGTCGAACTTTTTCACCTTTACGCTGTATGCCGGAGTCCACTCCATCAGTGCCATAATTACTTCCCCTTTCTTTTCACTTCGTACCTTAGGTTAAATAGTCTCTATTACCGCGGTCAAACCTTCTCTTCGGTTAGGCGTCGGCGCAACTTGAGCGTTTTTTCTGCGCAGACTCGAACGAGGGCGGCTCGTAACCCGTTGCCGGTCAGCCAGCCGGTCAACTCGCCGCTTCGGCTGCCGCGACCGGGACTTCCTGCCTGTTGATGCGCAGCACCAGCCCGGCGGCAAGCAGGCAGATTATTCCGGAGAGGATGAAGGCGATCAGGTAATCGCCGAGGTAGGTGCGCACCGTCCCTGCGAAAGTGGCGGCCAAGGCCGCGCCCACCTGATGGCTCGCGAAGATCCAGCCGAACATGACGCCGACGTTGTTGCGGCCAAAGGCTTCGGCGGTCAGACGCACCGTGGGGGGAACGGTGGCGATCCAGTCCAGGCCGTAGAACAGGGCGAAGGCCGAGAGCCCCCACTGCGGCCCGGAAAGGGCGTACGGCAGACCGAGGAGCGCCAGGCCTCGCAGGCCATAATAGCAACACAGCAGATAACGGCAGTTATAACGGTCGGACAGCCAACCGGAGAAGGTGGTGCCGAAGAGGTCGAGGATGCCCATCATCGCTAAAAGACCGGCGGCGCGCACCTCAGGGATGCCGTGATCGACGCAGGCGGGGATCAGGTGAGTGCCGATCAGACCGTTGGTGCTGGCCCCGCAGATGAAGAAGCTGCCGGCCAGTAGCCAGAAATCCCTGGAATGCAGGCCGCGCTGCAACCCCATGATGGCGGCCCGGAAGGGGTTCAGACCGGCCCCGCTCGGCGCCGCGCAGTCGCTCTCGCCCGGCGTCTGGCCATAAGGGAGCAGGGCCAGGTCCTGCGGTCGGTTGCGCATGAAAATCAGCACCAGCGGCAAAACGACCACCGCTGCGCCGGCTATGCACAGCGCCGCCGACCGCCAGCCGTGGTGATGCGACAGCGTGGCCAAAAGCGGCAGGAACAGCAGTTGGCCGGTGGCCGTACTGGCGGTCAAAACGCCCATTACCGTTCCTTGCGATTTATGGAACCAGCGGTTGACCACCGTCGCACTCAGGCTGTAGGCCGTCATCCCCGCCCCGCAGCCGACCACGACCCCCCAGACCACGATCATGTGCCAGGGCTTGGTCATGAACACCGTGGCGCTCACTCCCATGGCCAAGAGGCAAAGGGCGATGGACATGGTGCGCCGGATGCCGATCCTGTCGAAGAAGGCCGCGGCAAAAGGACCCATCAGGCCGTACAGCAGGAGGTTCATCGATACCGCCAGGGAAATGGTGGCCCGCGACCAGCCGAATTCGTGCTCCAGCGGCACGATCAGTATCCCGGGGGTGGACCTGATCCCCGCAGTGGTCAGCAGCGTCAGGAAGGTGACCGCCAGCACGACCCAGGCGTAGTGAAAGCTCCGGCGCGGCTGACCGCCGGCAGCTTCCAGAGTCGGCGCAGCGTCCGCGCCGTTTGTAGTTGGCCCTGGTGCCTGAGACATATCTCCCCCTTGAGGTAAGCCGTGCTGTTTCGGTTGCGCACCTTTGGGTGCAGGTATCGTCAAGGCGGCCCTGCCGCGCAAGCGCAGGCGGGGCCGCTGCCTCAGTCGGTGTTGGCATCTACGCCGAACTCGCCGGAGAGCTTTTCCAGAGAGGCGGCCAGCACCGCGAACTGCTCAAGATGTTCACGGCCGAGATGGTCGCGAAGCTGCCTCTGTACGGCGCGCCAGTGGGGCATGGCCGCTTCGACGGCCTTGCGGCCGGATGCGGAGATGGCGATCAGCCTTTCGCGGGGGTTAGAGGCGGCGATGGTTTCCGTGTATCCCGACTGCTCCGCGCACTTGAGGTTCCTGACCAGAGTGGTTCGGTCGAGGTTCAGGAGGCGGGAGAGATTGGTGGTGTTGATCGGACCTGCGTGCATTACGGTCACCAGCACGGAAAACTGCGTCACCTTCAGATTGCTCGGCTCCAGGGCCTTGTCGTAAATCCTGGTAATGGCGCGGGATGCCCGGCGCACGTTGACGCAGATGCAGACGCTTGGCGGGTTTTTTGCCGGGCTATCAATCGGCGGTTTGGTTGTCATCTTTGTTCCTGCTCCCCTTAGCGTGTATATACACCCATATAACACGACGACGCGGAAAGCGTCAAGCGGAAAGCCGACAGTCGCTTGCAATCGGCGGCTATATTACCTCTTTTGGTAAAAACTCGTTTTCATGTATAATTCGAATGCCGAATCAGACAAGCGATTGACTTTGTGCCGCAAACTGACCGAGTTGGCATGTATTTAAATTTTTTAATCAAGTCGCAATAGCGTTTACTGCTGCAAAGATATTGGACATATCTAACTGTATGCAGTGCCGCCGGGGGAGTAACCGTTATGCCATTGCAATGGAACAGGGAACTTGAGACGGGAATACGCGAACTAGACGTCCAACAGCAGGAACTGTTCGCAAAGTTCGAGCTTTTCTCGGCGGCAATCGAACTGGAGCATGGACACAAACAGGTTGAAGAATTCTTCCACTACCTGGATCACTATGCCCAAGAACATTTCAAATACGAAGAAGACATGCAGGAAAGGTCGAAATTCCCGGAACGGGCGGAGCATGTTACCGCGCACCGGCGATTTGTCGAGGAGCTGGAGGCGTTCAAGGCAGGACTGCGATCGGGAAGGGATGCTCAGGAAATAGCCCTGGCCGTCAAGGCAACCATGATCCGCTGGATCATCTCGCACAGCAAACACATGGACAGGGCGTTCAACGACTACCTGCTGGCGGCCTCGGAAAAGGCCAAGGGCCAGTTGATTTCCAAGAAGTTGGGCGAGATTCTGGTCAACTCGCAGATAGTATCGGCCGTGACCGTAGAGCGGGCCCTGGTTAAATAGCAGGAAACGGGCAGGAAACTCGGCCTCATCCTGGTGGAAATGGGCGTCGTCAGCAGGCACGAGCTCAAGAATGCCCTGATGGCGCAAGAGGGCAAGTCACTTTATACCGAGAAGATAGGCCATATCCTGGTCGAATCGGGTCTGATCAGCTATGAGACGATGGAACGGGCTTTGCTCAGCCAAAAAACGAGCGACGGCAAACTGGTCGGCCAGATTCTGGTGGAGATGGGCGTCATCGAACAGCAGGAGGTGATGTATGCCCAGGCTGTTCAAAAAGGGATGTTGCCAAGAGAGTCAGCAGTATAAAAGAACGTCAAGGCAAAATGTTGCCGGCAAAGGCTCCCGAAAATGAAAGGCCCGCCGATATGGCGGGCCTCATTTTTTTTCTTCGCAGGGTACCCTTTTCAAGGGTCATTCCGGAACTTTGACGTCACCGGATCGTTTGCTACCGTCATGAATTTAGGTTCCTCTTCGGTGGAGTATCTCTGATATTGACTACCTCCTTTTCCCGAAATTTGCTGCGCTAGCTAGCTGGTGGACAATATAGCACCTGCGGCGGGCAATTTATAGTCTGTCGCAAAAAAATATTTCAGCGTATACTCCCGAAGTTGCCAGCCGTCCCACCCGCGACCTCTCTTTATCTCTGCCAGCGCCTGAAGCGATCTTTGCCGGTCGGCCGGCGCAATCAAACCGTCTCACCGCCGATCCGCGCGTATCCAGTCTCTATTCAGCAACTCCGCCCCCGGCTGCGCTGGACTTTGCGGATTCGAATGTTAGAATCCGAAAGTGCTTCAGCCGCCCCCACGGGCGCGGCGGTCGGTCTTCTGCCACAAAACGTGTCAACTCCTCAGAAATACACGCCACTTTAGGCAGCAAACCCAGAGCTCAAATTGCGCAGCAAACCCGAAACCTTAAAGTGGAGCAACTGCCATGAAAATCTCCGCAATCGTCGCCATTGTCGTGATCGTCGCAGTCGTTGGACTCGGCGTTTTTTTCGTGTGGGACACCACCCCTCCGGTTGTCTCGGTCACGCCGCAATCGGGGCCGGTTTCGGCAAGGATGACCCTGGTGATGACCTTGCGGGATCCGGGCTCAGGGCTTAAAAATCTAACGGTGGAAGCCGTGCAAGGGAACAAAAAAACGGCGATTCTCGCCAGGGAATACCCCGCCGGCACCCGGGAAGTACGTGAAACATTCACCATCGCCCAACAGCCGGGCCTGAAGGACGGCCCCTTCAAACTGAATGTCGAAGTTGGCGACCGCTCCAGCTTCAATCTCGGCCGCGGCAACAGCACGGCATTGTCTCTGGATTTCGACTACCAGAACAAGCCGCCGGCCGTCACGGTGCTGAGCATCGCGCACAACGTCTCCCGCGGGGGAGCGGGGCTCGTTGTCTACACCATCAATCGGGAGGTTCAAAAGCAAGGCGTCGTCTTCGGCGATCGCTTCTTTCCGGGCTACCGGCAAAGCGGCGATGTGTACGCCTGCCTCTTCCCGATGCCCTACAACCTGCCGGCCGAGCGCTTCGTGCCCAAGGTGCTGGCCGTCGACCGCGCCGGCAACGAACGCTTAACCGGCATCTATTATCATCTGCTGCCCAAGTCCTTTCGCAGCGACCGCATAGAGTTGAAGGACCCCTTTCTCGACAAGATTTCCGGCGAGTTTAAACACCTGTTCCCGCAGGCGGCCACCCCGCTGGAGGTTTTTCTCAAGGCCAATCGCGAGTTGCGGGACCACGACCTCAAGATCCTGGCGGAGTGCGCTCAAAAGAGCTCGCCGACCCCCCTTTGGCAGGGCGATTTCCTGCGCATGCCGAACTCCGCGCCGCGCGGCGCCTTCGCCCAGTTCCGCAGTTACTTCTACCACGGCAAACTGGTCGACCAACAGACCCACCTCGGCATCGACCTCGCCTCGCTCCCCCATGCCAAGGTGCCCGCGGCCAACCATGGCAAGGTCGTCTACGCCGACGATCTCGGCATCTACGGCCAGTGCATCGTCATCGATCACGGGTTGGGACTGCAGTCCCTCTACGGGCACCTGAGCCGGATCGACGTGAAAGTCGGGGATGAAGTGCAAAAAGGGCAGATCATCGGCGCCACTGGCGACACCGGCCTGGCCGGCGGCGACCATCTCCATTTCGGCGTGGTGGTGTCGGGCGAGCAGGTCAATCCGATCGAATGGTGGGATGGCTCTTGGATCAAGAACAACGTCACCGACAAACTAGAGGAAGCCAAACAGCAGGCGACTCCCGCGCGTTGATCCGTCGCGTCGCCGGACGGCCCTCGGGCCGGAGCAAACAGTAATAGGAGGGATTATGAGACAGATCATATCGGGACTATTGTTATTGGGCGCAGTGATAGGGAGCGCGACCGCCGCGTGGTGCGGTTCGCCGGATGAAGGGTGGAAGTCGGTCGGCGTCAGAGCCGGCGTGTCCGCTACTTCCAGAAACGAGTACTTCCACCGGTACGAGGCGTACGCGACCTATGGGCTGCCGTGGTCCTTGCGCGCCGATTCCGGGTGGGGCGTGGCCTTGCAGATGGACGGCTCGCTCGGCGCCCTGCATGCCGCCGGGAAGACCGGCGTCATCGGCGCAGTGGGACCGGCATTCGTCATCGACAAGGGAGGCAAGGGGCTGGCCTTCAAGCTCGGCGCAGACGTGGCCGGGTTGAGCATGTACCGATTCGGCAACGTCGATCTGAACGGCAATCTGCTGTTCGTGGGTCATGTGGGCTTGCTCTATCGGTTTGACAACGGATTGGGGATCGGCTATCGCTTCCAGCATCTGTCCAACGGCGGGTTGGCGATCGGCGGCAGCGGCGGCGGCAATACCGGGGTGGACCTGCATACGGCCGATCTCAGTTGGAATTTTTAGAGCGTCGATGAGGGATGAGCCGATTCAGCCGATGAGGGATGAGGGATGAGTATGGAGGTGGCCGGATGTATCAATTGGTGCTGCTGCGGCATGGTGAAAGCGTCTGGAACAAGGAAAACCTCTTCACCGGTTGGACCGACGTGGATCTCTCCGAGAAAGGGAGGGAGGAGAGCCGGGCGGCCGGGATACTGCTGAAGCGGCATGGCTTTGTCTTTGACGTCGCCTTCACCTCCGTTTTGAAGCGCGCCATACGCACGCTCTGGATAGTGCTGGACGAGATGGATCTGCTCTGGCTCCCGGAAAGAAAGGAGTGGCACCTGAACGAGCGGCACTACGGCGCGTTGCAGGGGCTGAACAAGGCGGAAACCGTGGAGAAATACGGCGAAGAGCAGGTGAAGCTGTGGCGGCGCAGCTACCGGGTGCGCCCGCCCGCGCTGCAAGCGGACGATGCCAGGAATCCGCGCCTCGATCCGCGCTACACCTTGCTTCACCGGCAGTTGCTCCCCTTGACCGAATGCCTGGAGGACACCGTCGAGCGCGTCCTGCCCGTGTGGCGGGAGCAATTGGTGCCGGTGCTGCGCAGCGGCCAGCGCCCCGTGGTCGTCGCGCACGGCAACAGCCTGCGCGCCCTGATCAAATATCTGGACGGGATCTCCGACGACGACATCGTCGACCTGGAGATCCCGACCGGCCACCCCTTGGTCTACGAGCTGGACCAGGATTTAAGGCCGATTCGTCACTATTACCTACAATAACCTGCCAAACCGGAAGTAGAACTTCCGTCGCCTGCGACTGGCCGCTGAGTTTGCGGCCAGAGAAAAAACATTGACCTCCACAATTTTCTTTGTTATAAACGCAAGATTCCTTTACGGGGCAGCATGAGCCGCTAGCTCAGTTGGTAGAGCACCTGACTTTTAATCAGGTGGTCGTTGGTTCGATCCCAACGCGGCTCACCATTTTTAAACGCTTGTCTCTGCATCGGGCCGCTAGCTCAGTTGGTAGAGCAGTAGACTCTTAATCTTCTGGTCGCCGGTTCGATCCCGGCGCGGCCCACCATTTCTGCAACACCGGTCCCATCGTCTAGTGGTTAGGACACCGGCCTTTCACGTCGGTAACAGGGGTTCAAGTCCCCTTGGGATCACCAATTAAACGAACGAAGGCCGCTTTCAGAGGAAAGCGGCCTTTTTCTGTTCCATCAAATTCTAAGGTTCAAACTACCGTTTTCCTGTAAACAGCATTAATCGAAGAATCAAGCAAAAGGTCTTTAATTTCTTCCATTATTTCCAAGGTAGTATTCATAACATCTTGAAATTCATTAAATGAAACGTCACAAAATTCACCATGTACAATCGCATTTCTACTTTTAAGAAGGCTGTCATTAATGAACGTAAATTTAGTTTGAAAAGATGATGGATCTACAGCTAAGCTTTCGAGTATTTCGGTCAATACGTCAGGCTTAGGGTTCGACTCTGTGTCGATAAACGACTTAGGATCTGAGATTATCATCGGAATATTTAATACTTCAGCATAATTTGCAATTACCTGTGCTCGCACTGAAGCGCGTTTTGACCCATCACATCTCATAAATTCGGACTTTAATATAAAAGGAGCGAATGCGTGTTTTAACTCAATCAAAGGAATTCTCAGATCAGATACATGCTGAAGGTAAATCTCGGCTGATTTTTTCAAGAACCCTTCGTAGTGTGCGCATATCAAAGGGAAGACTGCCCTTAAAATATGCTTGTTGTCACGATGAGTTTCCGCATGTGAGTTCAGAGCAATAAGCTCCTTTTTTCTCCAAGCAAGATCTCTATCAATTTTAGAAGCAAGTTTGTCAATCGTATCAATTCTAGCCATTTGTGAACAGCTCGAGGCCTAAAGCGGTGACTCGTTTAAAGCGGTCAGTAGCACGAACCCCTCTGGCCGTCGCTGCAGTAAAAGCAGCGTTTTGATAAATAGTTTTTATCTTGTCGCTCAAGTCGGCTTTATGAGCCTCCCAGTAATCAATATTCCTACTTAAACCGAGGACTATACATTCATATGCACCATACAGCACTGGGCCGGTGAACCGGGCACCATTCCATCGTTTAAACGAGTTCTCGCCTATAGAGTCTGCTAAAAGATCGAACACTCTTTTGAAAATGACTTTTTCCTCATCCCAATCTTCTTGGCATGTCAAAGCAATCCTTTCTATTTCGTCTGTCAGTAAAAAATTCATATTGGCCCCGGTATCAATCAAGCCTATATCTATATTCCTTGCCACCAAAAACTTTACGACATATTCTTTGTCTGTCTGAATTTCAATATCGTTTTCTGACATTGGTAAACATGTTGTAAATGAATGATATTGGCTCAATTCTTTAATTGCTTCGAATAATCTTTTATTGGTCATTATTATCAAACAGTTCCGCATCTCTTGGCTTGTCAGTTGAGAACCACCTGAGTTCAAACGATCAAACAGATCGTACTTTGTGCTAGGATCGCTTCCCGGCGCCAAAATATTAAAGTGGAGCTTTTTTCTTTTAAAAAGCACCTGTAGACTTTCATTGAGCGACGTTTCGTCGTCACTCTTCCACTGAATACCAGCAGCAGATGGCAGGAAATGTGTTGCTCTTAGTATTAATGGTGGGAGAAGTTTGCCATCTACATCCTTTAGTAATCCCATGAATTGGAAAATCGTAGATATTCTTTGCAAACCATCTACTACTTCCCAAACGTTATTTTCTGATTGAAAAACAAAAATTGGAGGAATAGGTATGCCTAAAAAGATAGACTCAATCAACCTAGATTTTTGATTATCATCCCATCGAAACATTCTTTGAAATTCAGGATGAATATCAAGCTCATTGTCATGATATATACTGGCAATTTCCCCTATTGAGACCGGGTATGAATCAGTTATTACACTTCTGCTAGCTAATTCAATTTCTGCTTTCAACTTTAATGTCATTGCAGTTACCTCTATATATTTCGACCTTTTAAAATATAGTGACACACCCCTGTGATCTTAATTCGAACTCCAAATCACACTAAACCCGATCAACCCGATTCTGTACGAACCAGACCAAGGCGTCGACGGGTAGTTTGCTGAAATTTTCTCTGTCTGCATAGGCGTGAAAAACATAACTGGAACTACAGCAGCCTGCTTGTTTCTACGACATTACATCCCTCCGGTTGCAATAAGCCGATGCGGCGGCTCTGCCAATAAGATCCTCTGAATGGCGGAATCAATTTTTTCAAGCGTCATTCCTACGCGAACGCTCCTGCCGATGGCTTTAATCGTTTCGAGTGGCGGCAGCGGCAGTTTCCTCAAATCAGTCGCATTGACCTGAGTATTGCCGACAACGGTGCGAAAGTATTGATCCACGAGATGGCTGTTGAGAAATGCCGCCAGCCCCCGCGCTTCGGCCGCTGACAATTTTCCTCCGGGTCGGTAAAGATAATTTGTGTGGTTCTCAAGGCCAAGCACAGATCCAGGCAGAGAATGGGCGAGGTAGGGTGCGGCGATCACTCTCCGCTCGTCCTCTTTCGGGCTGAACCGGCGCATTACTACCATGTTGTCATTTGGAACAAGCATCCATGCCGTGTTGGCATTGGCCTCTATATGTTCGCGCTTCTTATTGATAGGCCAGTTGATCTGCATAGGTTGGACATGCTGTATCCAGAGTAAGGGAACGGAAGAGGACGAAGCCTTTTCCGCGATATTTTCTTCTGCGCGAAACGCTACCACCGGGCCAGTGCTTACCTTCATCCCATAAGTAGCAAGAGTGGCTGTCCACGCATCCATCTCTGTCGCCAGGTTGGTGGGCAAGACTATCATCTGTTCAGCATCTTGCCCGAGAACCTGGTTAAGCGGCAACCTCAGTAGCCGCGCCTCGCCCAGATCCCGTGCCCCCTTGCTTGTACTGACGACAACTTCGGTATGTGGCCAAGCTTGTGCGGTTGACCACGTTATCATCGCCTCCTGAAGTATCTCATCTTCTATAAAATGGTCGCGGCGACTCTCAAAGACATGCATTGCATCAATATGAAGACAACGAAAAAGATGCCGCCGCATGGCCGCAAAATAAGCCCCATTGGTCCAACTCCTGGGAGTAATGAAACACCAGCGTCCACCCGGAACGAGAAGGCCTGCGCAAGCGGCCATGAACAGGCCGTAGATGTTAGGCTGGCCATGGACCGCATACTGATGGGCAACGGCCCGTGGGTCTTTCGCTGCCAGCTTGAAATATGGAGGATTTGAGATGACGATGTCCGCAATCGGCTGTTGAGCTATCGCAACAGGAGAAAGAAGAAAATCGCCTTGACGGATGGAAACTGAGAACTCCACTCCACGCGCCTTAGCTGCCTGGCGCATGCAGTCTGCCAACTTGCGGAGGGCCGGTATTAATCGTTCATCCAGTTCATAAAGGGTCAGGATTATCTGATCCGGGAGTTTGTCGCGTTCAAGTAGGCCCTCCACGGCGGCGGCGGCTAATACGCCGGCTCCGGCGGCCGGATCAAGAATCCGGACTATGCGAACGTTTTCCGGAGGTAAAGAACGCTGTGCCATGAACCGCGCAACGTTCGGAGGCGTCATGAACTGGCCGAGCTTCTTTTGCTCTTCCCGCGGTATGGCCTGTGTAGCAGTTATGCCATTTTGATGAGCGATAGTGACCAGTTTTACCATTAATTTCACCCCCCGAAATCACAACTTTATTCCAACCGACATCGTAAATCAACAACAATGCAAGAGCCTCCCATCACTGCTCCGGCGCGGGCGTCAGGTCTCCGAGGGGCGGTTCTTCTCCCTGCTGCCCGCCGGCAGCCGGCGCCGGAACCGGCGCAATTGCCGGCGGAGCCGCCGGGACTACCGGCGCCAACAGGTCGCCACCGTGCTTGGAGCAGTAACGGGTCGGCTCGGTGCCGGCTATATAGAATTCCTCCCGGGTGGCCGGACAGGTCGGCGTCGCCAACTGGCCGGTCGTGGGGTCGATGACGGCGGATACGACGGTGTCGGGTTTCGGGAAATCGACGGCCGGCTTGGCGGCCAGCGCGGTGCGCATGAACCGTCCCCAGATG
Source organism: uncultured Geobacter sp. (assembly GCA_903925075.1). GTDB lineage: Bacteria > Desulfobacterota > Desulfuromonadia > Geobacterales > Geobacteraceae > Geomonas. The sequence goes on along the minus strand of CAIYDQ010000276.1, from coordinate 48,144 downwards.
GGCGCGGAGACCGCCCCGCCGGTGAACCCTCTGCCGCCGGGCTTCGGCTTGTCGTACCCCACCCAGACGCCGGTGATGATCTGCGGCGTGTAGCCTACGAACCAGGCGTCCCGATAATCGTCGGTGGTGCCGGTCTTGCCCGCGGACGGCCGCTCCTGGCTGAATTTCTTCAGGCTCTTGGCGGTGCCGTAGGTCATAACGTCCTTGAGCATCTGGGTGGTGACGAAGGCGGTGGCGGGATCGAGGACCGGCGCCACCGCCGGCGGGATCTCCGTCCAGGCGCGGCGGCTGCGGTCGTAGATACGCACGATGGTCCGGGCCTCGGAGCGCATGCCGGCGTTGGCCAGCGGGGTGTAGGCGGAAACCAGCTCGGTCAGGGTGACCTCTTCGGTCCCCAAGGCCAGGGAAAGGTCGTTGTGCCCGCGCAGGGTGAGCCCCAGCTTGCCGGCGAAATCGACGAACTTCGGCACGCCTACGGCGTCCAGCACCTTGACGGCGATCACGTTGTTGGAGTGGGCCAACGCCTGCCTCAAGGAGAGCTCGCCGTAAAGCTTGCGCTCGTAGTTCAGCGGGGTCCAGGTCTGGTTGTTGCCGGCGTTGTAGGCCACCGGCGTGTCGTTCATGAGGCTGCCGGCGGTGAAGCCGCTTTGCAGTGCGGCGGCGTAAATGAGCGGCTTCATGGCCGAGCCGGGCTGGCGCTTGGCGGCAAAGGCCCGGTTGTAGCCGCCGGCGGCGCCGTCGATCCCTCCCACGGCCGCCAGGACGTCGCCGGTGGCGAGATCCAGGCAGAGCAGGGCGCCCTGCAGTTTCGGATTGACCTTCTTGACCCCCTCGACCAGCGCCTTTTCCGCGGCCTTTTGCAGGTTCAGATCCAACGCGCCGATCACGTCCAACCCCCCTTGCTCCACGATCCTTGCTCCGTAGCGCTCGATCAGCTTGGCGCGGATATGGTCGACGTAGGACTGCGCCTGCCCGGACTTGATCACCGCCGCCGGGTGCGCCACCAATTCCCGCCTCTGCTGCTCGCTGATCATCTTCAGGTCCAGCATGCGCTTCAAGACCAGGCTCCGGCGCAGGTTCACCTTGGCCGGCTCCCCCAGCGGGTTGTAGCGCCCGGGGGCCTTGGGCACCCCGGCCAAAAGCGAGCATTCGGCGTCGGTCAGCTCCTCCGGACTCTTGTCGAAATAAAGCCGGGCGGCCTGGGCGATCCCCCAGGCGCCGTTGCCGAAATTGATCTGGTTGAAATACATCTCCAGGATCTGGTCCTTGCTGTACTTGCGCTCGTACTCCATGGCCAAGAGCCCTTCCTTGACCTTGCGATCCAGGGTCTTCTCCCCGGAGAGCAGCTTGTTCTTGATCAACTGCTGGGTGATGGTCTAGCCCCCTTCGGCCAGCCGTCCCTTGACCACGTCCTTCACCAGGGCCCGGGCGATGCCGCGCACGTCTATGCCGGAGTGCTCGTAGAAGCGGGAGTCCTCGATGGCGACCAGCGCCTTCTTCAGGAAGAGCGGGATGCGGTCGATGGTGACCCAATATCTTTGGCCGGGCAGTATGCGCCCCACGAACTGCCCCTGGTTGTCGAAGACCTTGATGGAGCTGTAACCGGTGGGGAGAGGGGGATAGGTCGCGAACTTCTCCACCGCTTGGGCGGCGGTGACGAGCAGCAGGGTCAGCAAAAAACCGAAGGAAAGGAGCCGGAGAGTTTTCTGAAAAAAAGCGTTGCTGTGAGCGAGCAAGGTTGTTTCTCCTCGTTGGAGATGCGCGCGGGTAGACCGGAATGTGACCCGGGCCCGTGCAGGGAAAAGCATCAAAAAATACCCTCCAGATAGCGCCTCGTCTGGGCCGCGACTTCGGGCGAGTCGAGCAGGACGGAGAGTTCGTTGTTGTGGGCGAGAGCGGACTGGGTGAGGTTGTGGCTGCCGATCATCACCCAGCGGTCGTCAACCACCACCGCCTTGACGTGGGTGGTCCGCCGCCGGCTGGCGAAGACGACCTTGACGCCGTTTCGCGCCAGCATTCCGGCCGCGACCCGGTTTTCCAAGCGCTGGGATTTGCCCATGTCCAGTATCACCGTCACCTCCACCCCGCGCCGCCTCGCCTCGATCAGCTCGCCCGCCACGGCCGCCGGCAGGTTGCCCCTGTTTTCTCCGCTCTTGAAAAGATAAAAGGCGCAGATGATGCGCCTTTTCGCTTCGCGAATGCGGGTGATCAGGGCGCCGCCGTAGGCGCCGTTTTCCAGAAGCTGCGCCCGCGCGGGGAGCCCTTGCGCTCCGGCCGGCGGGACGCAGAGCGGCAACGCGACCAGCGTCCAGAGCACTCCCGCGGCCAGAGCCTTTTTCAAGAGAGGATGTCCATCACCTTGGAGAAGAAGTTTTTGCGCATCGGGTTCACGTCCTCGCCGCTGATCTTGGCCAGTTCCTCCAGCAACTCGCGCTGCTGGCGGTTCAGGTTGGTGGGGGTCTCCACCTTCGCCACCACCAGGTGGTCGCCGCGGCCGTACCCCTGCAAGGCAGGCACGCCTTTGCCGCGCATCCTGAATACCGCGCCCGACTGGGTCCCTTCCGGTATCTTCATGCTCACCTTGCCGTCCAGGGTCGGCACCTCGATCTCGCAGCCGAGTGCCGCCTGGGTGAAGCTGATGGGGATCTCGCAGACGACGTCGTTGTCCTCGCGCCGGAAGAAGGAGTGCTCGCGCACGCTCAAGGCCACGTAGAGATCGCCGTTGGGTCCCCCCTTGGCGCCCTGCCCCCCCTCGCCGGCCAGCTTCAGCCTGATGCCGGTCTCCACCCCGGCCGGGACCTTCACCGAGATGGTCTTCTTGTCGCGCACGGTGCCCGCGCCCCGGCAGGCCGGACAGGGATGCTCGACCACGCGCCCCTCGCCGTTGCACTGGGAGCAGGTCTTGCTGACGCTGAAGAAGCCCTGCTGGAAGCGCATCTGGCCCGCGCCCTGGCAGGTCGGGCAGGTCTTGGGGGTGGTGCCGGTCTTGGCCCCGGAGCCGCCGCAGGCGTCGCAGCGCTTGGCGTAGGGGATGTCGATCTTTTTCTCGATGCCGAAGGCGGCCTCCTCGAAGGTCACCTCCATGTTGTACTGCAGATCGTCGCCGCGCCTGCCGCGCGCGGCCTTTTGCCTGCCGCCGAACACCTCGCCGAAGATGTCGCCGAAGATGTCGCCGAAGGGCGAGCCGTTGCCGAAGCCGCCGGAGGAGTAGCCTCCGCCGCTCACCCCGGCGTGGCCGAACTGGTCGTAGCGCGCCCGCTTTTCCGGGTCGGAGAGGATCTCGTAGGCCTCGGAGACCTCCTTGAACTTGTCCTCGCTGGCCTTGTCCCCGGCGTTCTTGTCCGGGTGGTATTTCACGGCCTGGCGCCGGTAGGCCTTCTTGATCTCGGATTCCGAGGCGTTTTTGTTCACTTCCAGAAGTTCGTAATAATCCTGCTTGTCGCCGTTTGCCAAAATAGGTCCTTGGTAACACAAAGAGCAGCGTCTCTAGCTGAGACGCTGCCCGTTGCGCATGGTTATTTTTTTACTGCGCCATTTTCCATTAAAAGCGTCGTGCTTTGCAACAGTTTTTCCCTATTTCTTGTCGTCCTTGACCTCTTCGAAGTCGGCGTCGACCACCTTCTCGCCCTTGGCGCCGCCCGTCGTCCCTTCGCTCTCCGGGGCGTGCCCTTCCCCGCCGGCCTGCTCCGCTCCGGGCTGCGCCTTGGCGTACACCGCCTCTGCCAGCTTGTGCGAGGCCTGCATCAGGCTCTCGGTCGCCTTCTTGATCTCCTCGGCGTCGCTCCCCTCCAGGCTCTTCTTCAGGGCCGTCACGCCGTCCTCGATCTTCTGCTTCTCGGCGGCGTCGATCTTGTCGCCGAACTCCTTGAGCGATTTCTCCGTGGTGTACACCAGGTTGTCGCCGGCGTTTTTCGCCTCGATCAGCTCGCGCTTCTTCTTGTCCTCGGCCGCATGCGACTCGGCCTCGCGCACCATCTTGTCCACCTCTTCCTTGGAAAGCCCGGAGGAGGCGGTGATGCGGATCGATTGCTCCTTGCCGGTGCCCAGGTCCTTGGCCGAGACATGCACGATGCCGTTGGCGTCGATGTCGAAGGTGACCTCGACCTGGGGCACGCCGCGCGGTGCCGGCGGGATGCCGGAGAGCTCGAAGTTGCCCAGCGTCTTGTTGTCCGAAGCCATCTCGCGCTCGCCCTGCAGCACGTGGATGCTGACCGCCGGCTGGTTGTCGGCGGCGGTCGAGAAGACCTGCGACTTGCGGCAGGGGATGGTGGAGTTCTTCTCGATCAGCTTGGTCATGACGCCGCCCAGCGTCTCGATCCCGAGCGAAAGCGGGGTGACGTCCAGGAGCAGCACGTCCTTCACGTCGCCGCGCAATACGCCACCCTGGATGGCGGCGCCGATGGCGACCACCTCGTCCGGGTTCACGCCGCGGTTGGGGACCTTGCCGAAGATGTCCTGCACCTTCTTCTGCACGATCGGCATGCGGGTCATCCCGCCCACCAGGATCACCTCGTCGATGTCGGAGGGGGAAAGCCCGGCGTCCTTGAGGGCGGTGCGGCAGGGAGCTTCCAGCGCGGCGATCAATTCGGCGCAGATCGACTCCAGCTTGGCGCGGGTAAGCTTCATGGTCAGATGCTTGGGACCCGAGGCGTCGGCGGTGATGAAGGGGAGGTTGATGTCGGTCTCAAGCGAGGTGGAGAGCTCGCACTTCGCCTTCTCGCCCGCCTCTTTGAGCCGTTGCAGCGCCATCTTGTCGCCGCGCAGGTCGATCCCCTGGTCCTTCTTGAACTCGTCGGCGATCCAGTCGATGATCTTCTGGTCGAAGTCCTCGCCCCCCAGGAAGGTGTCGCCGTTGGTGGACTTCACCTCGAAGACCCCCTCGCCCAGCTCCAGGATCGAGATGTCGAAGGTGCCGCCGCCCAGGTCGAAGACGGCGATCTTCTCGTCCTTCTTCTTGTCCAGGCCGTAGGCGAGCGCCGCCGCGGTCGGCTCGTTGATGATCCTCAGCACGTTCAGGCCGGCGATCTTGCCGGCGTCCTTGGTGGCCTGGCGCTGCGAGTCGTCGAAGTAGGCGGGGACCGTGATCACCGCGTCGGTGACCGTCTCGCCCAGGTAGTCCTCGGCGGTCTTCTTCATCTTCTGCAGCACCATGGCGGAGATTTCCGGCGGCGAATACTTCTGGCCGCGCACCTCGACCCAAGCGTCGCCGTTGTCGGCCTTGACGATCTTGAACGGCGAGATGGCGATGTCCCTTTTCACCGGGGCGGTCTCGAACTTGCGTCCGATCAGCCGCTTGATGGCGTACAGCGTGTTCTCGGGGTTGGTGACCGCCTGGCGCTTGGCCTGCTGGCCGACGAGACGCTCGCCGCTCTCGGTGAACGCTATCATGGAAGGGGTGGTGCGGCTTCCTTCGGCGTTGGCTATGACAACCGGCTCACCACCCTCCATCACTGCAACGCAGGAGTTGGTGGTCCCGAGGTCGATTCCTATCACTTTGCTCATTTTTATCCCTCCTGTATGATCTGTCACTGCAAGCTAGTCATCCGTCCCGCAAAAAGCAAGGGGTAGGTTCAAAAAAAGCTGCGAGGCCGCTCGCCGGCCGCCTCGGGGGCTATTCCGCCTTGGGCGCGATGGCGACGGTGACCATGGCCGGCCGCAGCAGGCGCTCGTTCAAGAGATACCCCTTCTGCAACTCGGCGACCACCGTGTTGGGGGCCTGCTCCGCGCTCGGCACCTGGCCCATCGCCTGATGGAAAGCGGGATCGAAAGGCGCGCCGGCCGAGATCTCCAGCGGGGTGACGCCGAACTTCTTCAGCGTGGAGAGGAACATCGACAGGGTGATCTTCACCCCCTCGATCACCGCGGAATCAGCTTGGCCATCGGCGTGGGCGACCGCGCGCTCCAGGTTGTCCATCGCGGGAAGTATCTCCAGCACGAACGACTCGTTGCCGTACCTGAGGATCTCCTCCTTCTCCTTTTGCACCCGCTTGCGGTAATTCTCCAGGTCGGCCCGCTCGCGCAGGAACTTGTCCCAGTTGTTGGCGGCCTCCAGCCCCTTGGCCGCCAGCGCCTCCTCCAGTTCCTTGACCCGTTCCGCATCGGCGACGGGAGGGGCGATCTCCACGAAATCCTCGTGCGCCGGCTCTTCCTTTTTGTGCTCCTGCTGCGGGTGCTCCTGCTGCGAGCCGTGCTTTTTCTTGTTCATCACCAGTAGTCTCTCCTTTGTGCGCCGCTAGTCCGCTTCGAGCAGACGGCTGATCAGTTTGGCGGTGTAGTCGACGATCGGAATCACCCTGCCGTATCCCATCCGGGTAGGGCCGATGACGCCGAGCACGCCGACCGTGTCTTTGCCGGTCATGTAGGTAGAGGTAATCAGGCTCATCCCCTCCATGTTCAACAGGTGGGACTCGGAGCCGATGAAGATCTGCACCCCGTCGGCGTGCATGGAGCGGTCCAAGAGGTCGAGCAGGGTGCTCTTTTTCTCGAAGGCGCGGAACACGTCCCGCATCTTGGCCGCGTCGGCGAACTCCGGTTGATCCAGGATGTTCGCCTGCCCCTCCAGAAACAGCTCCGGCCCTTCCGTGCTGATGGTCTGCTCGGAAAGGCAGAGCGCCCGGGACATCATCGAGTCGTAGCGCACCTTCTCGCTTTGCATCTCCTCAAGCAGCCGCTCCCTCACCTGCGCGATGGTGAGCCCCTCAAGCAGTTCGTTCAGGTAGTTCGCCATCCTGACCAGATCCTCAGGGGGGATCTCCTCCTCGGTCTGGATCAGCCGGTTTTGGACGGTGCCGTTTTGCGAGACCATGATGGCCAGGATCCTGCGGCCGGCGAGTTTGACGAACTCGATCTGTCGAAAGACGTTGGCCGCCGGGCGCGGCGCCATCACCACCCCCATGTAGCTTGAAGTGGAAGAGAGCAGACGGCTGGTTTCCTGCAGCACCTGGGCCAGATCCTTGCCCGCCAGCCGGCAGCGCCGCTGGATCTCCTCCCGGTTGTCCCGGGCGATGTGCTTCACCTCGAGGATGGAGTTCACATAGAGGCGGTACGCCTTGTCCGTCGGTATCCGGCCGCTGGAGGTGTGGGGGGAGATCAGAAAGCCCATCTCCTCCAGCTCCGACATGACGTTTCTCACCGTGGCGGGGGAAAGGGCCAGCGCGTGGCTGCGGGTGACGGTCCGGCTTCCGACCGGCTCGGCAGTGGCGATATAGTCCTCGATGACCGCCTCGAGGATGCGCTTGCCCCTGTCTGAAAGCTGCTCCGCCATATTTACCCCTTACAAATGCAGATTAGCACTCAAAAAACCCGAGTGCTAACGCGCTTAAGTTAGCAACGGCCCTAAGCTTTGTCAAGGGGTTCCTGCGAGAGTTTCGGGCCGGTCAGAGAAAGCGGGAAAAGACGCTGTTGGCGACGATCACCATCCCGGGGGCGAGGCGAATGCTGCTTCCCTCCCGGATCAGCGCCCCGCTCGCCTCCAGGCGCGCCGCCTCGGCCACGTGCGGCGCCAGCGCCTGCCCGCCGAAACGCGACTCCAGGCGCGCCAGGTCGAGGCCGTCGAGCAGCCGCAGACCGAGGAAGAAGCTCTCCGACACCGCCTGCTCCAGGGTGAGCTGCTCCGGCTCCTCTTCGGGGAGGACGCCACGCCGGATGGCCTGCGCGTAGCGGGTCGGATCCACGTCGTTTTTCCATCTGCGCCCCAGCCCGTCGAGATTGAGGAAGGAGTGGGCGCCGGCGCCGAAGCCCAGGTAGCTCTGCCGGCGCCAATAGACGCCGTTGTGCCGGGAGTGGCGCCCGGGCCGGGCGAAGTTGGAGATCTCGTACTGCCGGTAACCGGCCTCGCTCAAAAGCTGTACCGTGGCTTCGAACATGCGCGCCGCCTCCTCCTCTTCCGGCAGCGGCAGCTTGCCTGCGGCCAACAGCGCGGCGAAGGGGGTCCCCTCTTCCACGCTCAGGGCATAGGCGGAGACATGTTCGGCGCCAAGCGCAATGGCCCTGGCGAGGGCCTCGCGCCATTGTCGCAGGGATTGCTCCGGCAGCGAGTGCATCAGATCGATGCTGATGTTGTCGAAGCCGGCGCGGCGCGCGGCCTCGAAGGCGGCTATCGCTTCGCCGGCCGTGTGCACGCGCCCCAAACGCGACAGCAGCCGGTCCTCGAAGGACTGGATGCCGAGCGAGATCCGGTTCACACCGGCGGTTCGGTAGCCCGCCAGCTTTTCGGGGCTGAGGGTCCCCGGGTTCGCCTCCAGGGTCACCTCGGCCCCGCTTGCCAGCCCGAAGCGGGCCGCCGCCGCGTCGATCAGGCGTCCGACCAGTTCCGGAGCCATCAAGGAGGGGGTGCCGCCGCCGAAATAGAGGGTGGCGGAGCCGGCCGGCTCGGCAAGCTGCGCCTGCCTGAGTTCCATTTCTTTCAAGAGCAGCGCCACGTACTCCGGCGGCGCGAGCTCCCGCCGCGCGGAAGAGTCGAAGTCGCAGTAGAGGCACTTTTTCAGGCAAAACGGGAAATGTATATAGATTGCGGTGCGCATCGGCGGGACGGCTCCTAAAATCATCGGCAAGACCGGGGCAAATCGGCCGAATCGCAGCTTCCTCGGCCTATCTGCTGTTCTACCAGATCCGGCTTCACCTTGTCACGCAAAAGACAGGTAGGTCGCGTTGAGGTACGAAACGCGACATTCGTCTGTAGCCACCTGCTGCGCGTTGCGTTTCACGATACACCCGTTCCACGCAACCTACCGAGAAGCCCCCCGGCCACCGTTTGCAAAGGGGTTGTGTCGGGCGGCGCGCCCGCCGGACAAATCCCTGAGCCGCCCCCCCGCCCGCAGCAAGCCTCTTGTAATCCGTCCCGGCTCGGATTACACTGCCATGTCCGCGGACTCGGACCTGCAGCTGGCGTTATGGAGCCTCCTGCCGGCCATCGGCGGGCCCAAAGTTTTCTTCTCGGAGGTGGTCGATGCAAAAACCCGTTAAGGCGGCAGCCGTGCAGTTCACCATCGCCTTTGGCGACGTCGAGGCGAACCTCGCTCATGTCAAGGAGACCCTGCGCCGCCTGGCCGGACAAGGGGTGGAACTGGCCGTGCTCCCGGAGATGTGGAGCTGCGGCTTCGAATACCGCAAGCTGAACGCCCTGGCGCTGCGCACGCCGGAGATCGTGGCCGAGTTGAGCGAGCTCTCCCGCGAACTCTCCCTGGTGGTGGTCGGCAGCCTCCCCGAGGCCCACGGCGACAAGGTCTTCAACACCGCCTACCTGCTGGACCGCGGCACCCTTGCCGGCAGCTACCGCAAAATGCACCTCTTCTCCCTGATGGGCGAGGACCGCGCCCTGGACAGCGGCGACTCCTTTCTGGTGGCGGACACCAGCGCGGGCAGAATCGGCGTCATGATCTGCTACGACCTGCGTTTCCCGGAACTGGCGCGCAGGCTCGCCCTGGAGGGGGCCGACATCATCGTGGTGCCCGGGGAATGGCCCAAGCCGCGCGACGAGCACTGGCGCGTCCTTTTGCGGGCGCGCGCCATGGAGAACCAACTGTTCGTGATCGCCGCCAACTGCTGCGGGGTGGTCGGCAAACTCGACTTCTTCGGGATGAGCATGCTGATCGGGCCCAAAGGGGAAATCCTCGCCGAGGGGGGGTATCAGCCGTGCGAGCCCAGCGCCCTGCTGGACCCGGCGGAGATGGAGCGCTGGCGAGAAAGCATCACCTGCTTCAAGGACCGCAGGCCGGAGTGCTATTAAGCAGGCGGGTGAACGCTGTTTCCTGTTGACTTCGTCTTTACTAAGGCATATTTTTCGAGTTTAACCACTATTTTAACGGAGGTAGCTTCCGTGGCCATGTTTGCTGCGACCGGCTTGGTCGTGAAAATCGTACTGATCGTTTTGCTGTATTTCTCAGTGGTCTCCTGGGGCATCATCTTCTTCAAGCTGCTGCAAGTCTCCCGGGCCAACGGCGCCTCGGAGCGTTTTCTGGAATTCTTCTGGAAAGCCAAGCGCTTCGACGCCATCGGCTCGCAGCTCGACCGCTTCGACAACTCCCCTCTCGCGGTGCTCTTCCAGGAGGGATACGGCGAATGGAAGAAGCTGCTGGAAAAAGTCGAGGAGAAATCCGAGCCGAACAGCATCAGCACGGACCTGGCAGGGATCGACAACATCGCCCGCGCGCTGCGCCGGGCCACCACCAAGGAGATCACCAGGCTGGAGAAGTACCTGACCTTCCTGGCGACCACCGGGGCCACCGCCCCCTTCATCGGCCTGTTCGGCACGGTCTGGGGCATCATGAGCGCCTTCGAGAAGATCGGCCAGTCGGGTTCCGCGTCGCTGGCAGTGGTCGCCCCCGGCATCGCCGAGGCGCTGATCGCCACGGCCATAGGCCTGGTCGCGGCCATTCCGGCGGTCATGGGCTACAACCATTTCCAGCACAAGATCAAGGTATTGATCTCGGAGATGGACAGCTTCTCCACCGAGTTCCTGAACATAGTGCAGCGCAACTTCTCGGGGAGATAGGCGATGGAGTTCGGCAACAGGGAAAACGGCGACCGCGGCACCTTGTCGCAAATAAACGTAACCCCGCTGGTGGACGTCATGCTGGTGCTGCTGGTGATCTTCATGGTCACCGCCCCCATGATGCAGCAGGGGGTGCAGGTGAACCTCCCCAAGGCGGAGGCGAAATCGCTGGCCGCCAAGGAAGAGACCCTGGTGGTTTCCATCGAGAAGTCGGGCAAGATCTCCATCAACACCACGGAGGTCGCCGGCGACCAGTTGAAGGATAAATTAACCGCCATGCTGGCGGGAAAAGCCAAGCGCGAGGTCTTTCTCAAGGCCGACAGCGCGGTGCCTTATGGCGAGGTGGTGAAGATCATGGCCCAGATCAAGGGGGCCGGTGTCGAGCGACTGGGCATGGTCACGGAGCCCCCCGAGCATCGATGATACCAAGGGGTAGCCGACAACCGGGGCCGGCGGGGATGTTCATACTCTCCCTTTGCTGCCATCTGGCCATATTCTTTTTGATAGAGCTGTTCCAGCTGCTTCCCGGTTTTCATCAGGAAGAGGAGCAGGTCACCTACGTGGACATGGTGACCATTCCCGTCGCGGCGCCGCAGGCGGGCGTGGGCACGCCGCAACACGCCGGCGAACCGGCGACGCCGCCTCCTCCGCCCCCCCTCCCCGCGGCGATGACCCTGCCGGCAGCCAAGCCGCCGGCCAAGGCGCAGGCCAAGGCGAAAGCGCAGGCAAAGGCGCAGGCGAAGGCGACGCCGCAGGCGACGGACACCGGCAAGAGCGCGGCGCAGGCTGCCGAGGAGGCTCGCCAGTTCAGCGAGCGGATGGAGAAGATCGAGCGGCTGGCCGAGGACAAGCGGCAGTCCGAGGTGTTGGACAAGCTGAAGAGCAAGGCGAAAACGGCCGCCGGGAGACCGGGGAGACCCGGAAAACCTGGCGCAACGGGAACGGAAGCCGGACCCGACTACGAGTCCTATCTGTACTCCCGGCTAAAAGACGCCTTCGCCAAAGAGGTGACCGAGTCGCCGATCAAGTCGCCGATGGTAGTCGCCGTCATCACCGTCGGAACCGACGGCAGGATCACCGACTATCGTGTGGAGAAGCCTTCCGGAGATCCGCTCTTCGACGCCGCGGTGGCCCGGGCGGTCACCCTTGCCGGAGGCTCGTTGCGCCCCCCGCCGGGCGGGGTACAGTTCCGGCGCAGATTCCGCTTCAGGCCGGAAGGGGTTAATGTACGATGAGAATTATCCTGTGCGCCGTGCTGTTGATCATGGCGCAGTTAAGCTGGGCGTCCGATGGCTACATCGACATCACCGCCCCCATTGTCCGCAAGACGCAGCTCTACCTGGCACCCGCCACGGCGCTTTCCGGCCCGGCCCTGCCGGAGGTGGGGCGCGAACTGACCGAGCTTTTGAGCTTCGACCTGGGACTGCCGAGCATCTTCAGCGTCTCGGGACCGGCTGCGGGCCCCGCCGGGGCCGATCTGGTGCTGAAGAGTTCCTACGCCTTGAACGGCAACGCGCTGGTGGTGGAATGCCGGCTGATCGATCAGGCCCTGAACCGCGAACTGACCGCCAAGCGTTACACCGGCACCCCGAAGGAGCTGCGCCGCATGGGGCACGCCTTCGCCGACGAGGTGCTGCGCGCGCTCACCGGACTCAAGGGACCCTTCACCGGCAAGATCGCCTACGTGACCAGGATTTCCGGCAACAAGGAGATCTTCGTCATGGACTCCGACGGCCGCAACCCGCAGAGGGTCACCAACAACGGCTCGATCAACCTCAACCCGGACTTCGCCCCCTCGGGCAAGGAGATCATCTACACCTCCTACAAGAAGGGAAATCCCGACCTGTACCGGCGGGAGTTGTTCACCGGTCTGGAGGCGCGCATCTCGTCGCGGCAGGGACTAAACGCCATGGGGGCCTTTTCCCCGGACGGCAACCGGATCGCCGAGGTAATGAGCAAGGACGGCGACTCGGAGATCTACCTGATTTCCCGGGAGGGAAAGGAGCTTAGCCGCCTTACCCGGGATCCCGGCATCGACGTCTCACCGGCCTGGTCGCCCGACGGCAGCAAGCTGGTCTTCGTTTCCGACCGCTTGGGCAAGCCGCAGCTTTTCGTGATGGACGCGGACGGCAGCCACGTCAGGCGTCTCACCACGAGCGGCGCCTACAACGTGACGCCGCGCTGGTCACCCAAGGGAGAGCGCATCGCCTACGCGCGGCAGGAGGAGGGGGGCTTCCAGATCCACACCATCGGCGTGGACGGCTCCCAGGACAGCCAGCTCACCTCCCAGGGGAACAACCAGCATCCGCGCTGGTCGCCGGACGGGCGCTTCATCATCTTCAGCTCCACGCGGGGCGGCACGGAGGCGATCTACCTGATGCGCGCCGACGGCAGCGCTCAGACGCTGATCTCCCGAGGCAAGACGCGCGACTCGCATCCGACCTGGTCCGCGGCCTGGTGATCGACCGGCGGCGGCCTCCCGGCGCGTGCATTAACTTAAGCGTTGACGTGGATGAATCGTTGATTAACGAATAAAAACGAGTATAATGTGGGGCGGTTCATTGAGGCACCTGCCAGCCGACCGGTGCCCTTATTCTAGTCGAAAAGGAGTGGGGGAATGCGTAAGAAGATAATCGGGTGCATTGTTGTTCTGAGTCTCGGAGCGCTTGTGTCGAGCGGTTGCGCCAAGAAGGACCTGGTAAAGAGCGAAGAGCCCGTCTCTACAGCTCAAACCGTCCCGACGACCCCGCCGGAAGCGGCACCGCCGCAGCCCATGCAGCCCATGGAGGAGTCGAAGTCCGAGCCGATGGCGCCGGCGAAATCCGAGCCGATGGTGGAGACGCGAGCCGGGGAAGCCAACGTCAAACCGGAGAACAAGGGGACGCAGGGCGCCCAGTTGCAGGGCGAGCTGCAGAAGATCTATTTCAACTTCGACTCCGCTTCCCTTTCCGAAGAGTCGCGTAGCCTGCTCGCCAAGAACGCCCAGCTCCTCGCCGGCCAGCCTTCGGCCAAGGTAAGGATTGAGGGGAATTGCGACGAGCGCGGCTCCGACGAGTACAACATGGCGCTGGGTGAGCGCCGGGCCAAAGCCGCCAAGGATTATCTGGTGAACCTCGGCGTGCAGCCGGATCGCCTGTCCACCATCAGCTACGGCGTGGAGAAGCCGGCGGTCGAAGGGCACGACGAAGCGGCGTGGGCAAAGAACAGAAGAGACGAGTTCGTCATTGTGAAGTAGCAGCAAAGCCGGTCGCAAAAAAGGAGCCTTCGGGCTCCTTTTTTCATGCGGCAAGCAAACATTAGAGGAGAACGGTCATGCAGCGAACGAGGGTAGTACTCACCTCACTGGCAATGCTCACCTTTTTGGGCTGCGCCTCACGCAGCGATTTGGAGTCGGTGCGCCGCGACACCGATGAGATCAAGAGTCGTCTGTTCACGGTGGATAAGTCGCTGGGCGAGGTGCGCGGCGAGGTGAAGGACGGGGTGGAGAAATCCCTGGCCGGCTACCGGCAAAGCCTTGAGGCGCTGCAAAAGGAGATGACCGGCTACCAGAAGGAAATCGCCGGCTATCAAAAAGACATGTTCGCCATCCGCAAGGGGGGCGCGGACCTGCAGGCGACCCTGGACAACGCCAAGGTGGACATGCAGCTATTAACCGGCAAGATCGACGACGTCCGAATCATGGCGCAAAAGCCGGCGGACGATCTGGCGCTTTTGAGGGAAGACCTGAACAAGCGCCTGGCCGCCTTGGACGAGCGGCTCGGCGCGCTGGAGAAGGGCGTCGCCGAGCAGAAAAAAATGGCGGCTCAGCAACAACTGCTGTTGCAGCAACAGCAGGAGACGCCGGAGTACATCTATCAGCAGGGGATCGACGCCGTGAAGGCCGGGGACGTCGCCAAGGCCAGGGAGGTGTTCGGCAAATTCCTGATCTCCTTCCCGAAGCACAAACTCTCCGCCAACGCCCACTACTGGCTGGGCGAGACCTACTACAGCGAAAAGAATTTCGAGCAGGCGGTACTGGAGTTCCAGGAAGTGATCAAGAATTTCCCGGACAGTGACAAGGTTCCCGCCGCCATGCTGAAGCAGGGGATGGCCTTCAAGGAGATGGGCGACGGCAAGAGCGCGCTCTACATCTACAAGAAGCTGGTTGAGCTGTTCCCAAAATCCGAAGAAGCCAAACTCGCCAAGGGGAAACTGCACGCGAAGTAGCCGGCGGTCGGCCAAGTCGGCGAACCGCGCCAGGCGCGGGCGCTGGCCTTTGACCGCAGGCGAGGCTTCTTTTTTCCAAGCACTGACCGCGCTCAGCAGGCGGCACTGCCCTCAAGGAGTTGCATCATGTTCTTAGCCAGAGACAAAAACAACGATTTGTACCTGTTCGACAAGCTCCCCATCAAGGGCTCCGAGTGCTGGTGGGCAGAATCCGGCGTCGACGGCACCTATTTGCGCCTGGACAAGGCTCTCTATCCCGAGGTTACCTGGGACTCGGAACCGCTCCCGGCGGAGCTGAGGTTGGCGGACCGGGAAGCGGGTAGGATGCCGTGAGGTACGAACCGCATCGCCTGGCAATGCCGCTACCAGCGGATGGGCTGCTTGATGTCCTTGGGGGTGTAGTTCTGGGAGATCACCCACCCCTTGCGCGGGGAGAGTACCCGGTCCAGCCGGCAGGCGATGTAACCGATCAAACTGGCGTCTACGGGGAGGTCCGAGGCGATGGTGACGATGCGGAAACCGACCAGGTCTCCCGCCTTGGGATGGAACTGAGCCTCTTTCAGCGTGCAGCTCCAAAACTCGACGGCGCCACCCGCAGTGGCCACGCTGATCAAAAAGGTGCGTTCTCCCTCTGCTCCGCCACCGCCTTCTTCCGCCACCAGCGCGGGAATCAGGGCGCCGATCAGCGGGGGGTAGCCAACCGAGCAGGCGTGGGCGAAGGCGGCCGCGTTGTCCGGAAACTCCAGCACCTCTTCGCGCTTTTTTCGAAACCAATTGAACATGGCCTTACCCGTAACTTGACCGGCGTGAGATGCTAGACTATACCAGAATTTTCTCCCGTGCAAAACAATTGCCTCGCCCCGCCGCTCCGCCGGATTGCGGACGCAAAAAAGGCGGGAGCAACCCGCCTTTTCCTGCCGCTCGACCTGAAATCCACCGCTTTTCAGACCGTCTTCTTAACCGCCTCGGCCTGCGCCTTAGGCTCCTCGGCGGCTTTAGCCACGCTGGCCGCCACGTCCTTCAACTCCTCGGACGGCTGCACGGGCTTCGCCTCGGCCTGCGCCTTCACTTCGGCAAGCCTTGCCAGACGCTCCTTTTCTTCCTCGTTCCTGGTTTCGGCGTCCATGTTCTGCTTGAAATCGTCCGTTGCCTTTTTAAATTCGGCGAGACCCTTGCCAAGCGACCTGGCCAACTCGGGGAGTTTCTGGGGGCCTATCACTATCAGCGCGATGACCATGATGATGACCAGTTCGGGCATCCCTATTCCAAACATACCATTTACCTCACTTATCTCTGCCGAGAAACCCGCGGCTGCCCATAAAAATCTTTCGGAAAAATAATAGAGGTTTTGGCGTCGGGTGTCAAGCTTGCTTATCGGCGCGGATCGGCGGCCTTAAAGGGTTTGACATGACCCTTAACTTTGTCTACTATCGGGCTGTTTACTCGGCATTTGGCTCCAGAAAATGATCATTCGGCGGTGACGTGATATGACACAGCAGTCGGTAGCATCTGAGATCAAGGCTCTGCTCAAAGAGCGCAAGGCCGTGCTTCTCGCCCATAATTACATGCGCGACGAAGTGCAGGCAATAGCGGACATTACGGGAGACTCGCTGGCGCTCTCCATAGAGGCCGCCAAGACGGACGCGGAGGTAATCGTCTTTTGCGGCGTGCACTTCATGGCCGAGTCGGCCTCCATACTGGCGCCGGAAAAGACGGTGCTCCTCCCCCGGCTGGACGCCGGCTGCCCGATGGCCGACATGGTGAGCGCCGAGGCCTTGGCCCAGTTGAAGTCCTCGCTCCCCGGCGTGCCGGTGGTGACCTACGTCAACTCCTCGGCCGCGGTGAAAGCGGTCAGCGACATCTGCTGCACCTCGGCCAACGCGGTGAAGGTGGTGCAGTCGCTGGACGAGGACGAGCTGATCTTCGCCCCGGACCGAAACCTCGGACGCTACGTGGCAGGTTTCACCAACAAACGCTTCCATCTCTGGGAGGGGTACTGCCCCACCCACGAGCGGCTGCGGCCGGAGGTGGTGCGGGAGTTGCAGCAAACCTACCCCGACGCCCCTTTCGTCTGCCACCCGGAATGCAACCCGGCCGTGGTGGCGCTGGCCGACCACGTCTGCTCCACCACCGGCATGTACCAATACTGCCAGGCGAGCAGCGCCAAGCGCTTCATCATCGGCACCGAGGCCGGCATCCTCTGGCGGTTGAAAAGGGACAACCCGGACAAGGAGTTCATCCTCGCCTCTCCGGCCCTGGTCTGCCCCAACATGAAGCTCACCTCGCTTGAGGACGTGCTGGAGTCGCTGCAAAGCATGCAGCCGGTGGTCAAGGTGCCCGAGGAGATCCGCAAACCGGCCAAACGCGCCCTCGACCGGATGCTGGCCATCCCCAGAGATTGAATCAACCAGTCAGGAAGTCAGGAGCAAAACGCATGATCCGTTCGTTCAAAGGCATTTCTCCCCGGATAGCGGCATCGGCCTTCATCGCCGAGGGCGCCATGGTGATCGGGGACGTCGCCATCGGCAAGGAAGCAAGCATCTGGTACAACTGCGTGGTCCGCGGGGACGTGAATTTCATCCGCATCGGCGACCGCAGCAACATTCAGGACCTCTCGGTGCTGCACGTAACGCACAAGAAGGACGCGGACGATCCGGGCGCGCCGCTGATCATCGGCGACGACGTCACCGTCGGCCACGGCGTCACCCTGCACGGCTGCACCATCGAAGACGGCGCCTTCGTCGGCATGCAGGCGATGATCATGGACCATGCGCTGATCGGCAAGGGCGCGCTGGTGGGCGCCCGCGCGCTGGTGACCGAGGGGACCGTGGTCGCCCCCGGCACCCTCTGGGTGGGTGCTCCCGCCAAATACAAACGCGATCTGACCCCCGACGAGGTGGCCTGGCTCGGCCGCTCCTCCGGGAACTACGTCCGGTATTCGCGCGACTACCTCGCCGAGGAGGCCTCGGCCGCCTCTCTGGGCGCCGGGATCGGCCCCTAGCCAAGCGTACACGACGTTGCCCAAAGCCGTTGACCGCGAGCGCCTCATGGAGCTCTTCGAGCTCCTCCTGAAGCGTCACGGCGCGCGCCACTGGTGGCCCGCCGACACCCCGTTGGAGGTCTGCGTCGGCGCCATCCTCACCCAGAACACCAATTGGGTCAACGTGGAGCAGGCCATCGCCAACCTGAAGCGCGCGGGACTCCTCTCGGTGGAGGCGCTCTGGGAGATCGACCGCGAGCGGCTGGCGGAGCTGATTCGTCCTTCCGGGTTTTTCAACGTGAAGAGCGCCAGGCTGAAGGAGTTTCTCGGCTGGCTGCTGCGGCGCCACGGCAGCCTGGAGGCGATGTTCGACGGCGATTGGCGGGAGCTTCGCGAGGAACTGCTCGGGGTGCGCGGCATCGGCCCGGAGACCTGCGATTGCATCCTGCTCTACGCGGGGGGGAAGCCCTCCTTCGTGGTGGACGCCTATACCGGGCGGCTGTTCTCGCGGCTGGGCCTGATCAGGGAGACCGACCATTACGAGCAGGTGCGCTCCCTGTTCATGGATGCGCTTCCCGCCGACACTCCCCTGTTCAACGAGTATCACGCGCTGATCGTCGAGCAGTGCAAGCGCCACTGCCGGAAGACCCCGATTTGCGCCGGTTGCCCGCTGGCCGGCCTCGGCTGCGGGGAATAAGTTTCAGGATGCGGTGGGCACGAACCGCATCGGTTTGGGGATAATGCGGTTCACGACGTTCACCGCATCCTACGGGCTGCCTTCCAGCAAAGGAATAGACCCTCCCCCTCTTTCCCATTAAAAAAAGGCCAAATTCGGCATGCCGAATTTGGCCTTAAGTTGCTGATCACAGGCCTCATGAGCCCGGATTTGGGAACTTTATCGAGGAATTATCTCATGAGTCAGTCGCTCGGCGGGTAGCTGAAATCGGCGGGCTTGCTGAGCTCATCCTCTCCCGCATCCACTGCCCCGCCGAGAATGTCCAGGAACTGCTTCAGGATCCTCGCCGTCAGCCCCCAGATCTCGTCCTCGCCGTGGATATAAAAATACATGGCGCGCTTCCCCCCCTGCCACTGCCACTCTTCCACCCGAAACACCCCGGGTTTGCCGAAATGCGACAGCGGCACCTCGATGATCCGCTCGATCTCCGCGGCGTTCACGGTCAACCGATAATCGGCGGGAAACACCCCCACCACCGGGGTCACCAGGTAGTTGAACTTGGAGTGGCAGTCGTCCAGCTCTCCCAACACCTCCACGTCGCCGGGAGCGATGCCGACCTCCTCCCACGCCTCGCGCAGGGCGGTGGCGGTGCTGTCGCCGTCGCCCGGATCGCCGACCCCGCCGGGGAAGGAGATCTCGCCGCTGTGGTGGGTGAGATGCGAGGTCCTTTTGGTGAACAGCAGGTGGTATTCGCCGTTTTTCATGAATAGCGGCAGCAACACCGCCGCCGGCACCGGCCCCCCTGCCATCGGCACCCGGGTGCGCGCGGCCAGCGCGGCCTTGATGTTTTCCTTAAGCGTCATAGCGTCTTTTCCGTTTCGGTTCCGGGGCCTTCGACCGGCTGCCGATCAGAGCATCGGTTCCTTGGCCCTTTTCTTCAGTTCGCCGATGGTGGACAGGTAGTCGGGGCTTTGGAACACGGCGGAGCCGGCCACGAAGACGTCGGCGCCCGCGCGCGAGATGCGGGCGATGTTGTCGGTTTTCACGCCGCCGTCGACCTCGAGTTCCGCCTCCACGCCCCGCTTGTCCATGATGCCGCGCAGCGCCTGGATCTTCGGCAGGCAGGCCTCGATGAAGGACTGGCCGCCGAAACCGGGGTTGACCGTCATCAAGAGCACCAGGTCGAGATCCTCCAGCACGTAATCGAGCACGTTCAGCGGGGTCGCCGGGTTGAGCGAGACCCCAGCCCTTTTGCCCAGCGACTTGATCAACTGCACGCTGCGGTGCAGGTGGTCGGTCGCCTCGGCGTGCACCACGATGATGTCGGCCCCGGCCTCGGCAAAGGCGGGGACGTAGCGGTCCGGCTCGGCGATCATCAGGTGCACGTCGAGCGGCAGCTTGGTGACGCGGCGCACCGCCGCCACGATCAGCGGCCCGATGGTGATGTTGGGCACGAAGCGGCCGTCCATCACGTCGATGTGCACGTAGTCGGCGCCTGCGGCCTCGATGGCTGCGACCTCTTCGCCCAGCCGGGCGAAATCCGCGGAGAGGATGGAGGGTGCGATCTTTTTCATGGGTTCTCCCGGGGTTGCTTTTTCAGGCGGGCGGCAAAGAAGCCGTCCATGCCGTCTCGGTGCGGCCAGCTTCTGAAAAAGCCGCGCTCGCTGAAAAGTGGTTCGAAGGAGGGGAACAGCGGCCGCAGGTCATCGACGGCGAACTCGGGGTGGCGCCGCAAGAAGGCGTCGATCACCTCCTCGTTTTCCTGACGGCTGGTGGAGCAGGTGGCGTAGAGCAGCGTGCCGTTTGGCTCCAGGTAGTCGCAGAGGTTCTCCAATATTCGCAATTGGGTCGCCGCCAGCAGTGCCAGGTCCACCGGCGATTTCCACCATTTCCCCTCGGGGTTGCGCCGGATCACTCCCAGCCCGGAGCAGGGGGCGTCCACCAGGATGCGGTGGAAGCTGGTGTCCTTGATGGCGTTGGAAGAGGAGGTGGCGTCCATGGTGAAGGTCCGCACCGAGCCGATGCCCAGCCGCTCGCAGGTTTCCTTGATCATGCGCAGCTTCTTGTGGTTCACGTCGCAGGCGAAGATCTCGCCGCTGTCTCCCATCAGTTGGGCGATCTGGGTGCTCTTCCCCCCCGGCGCGGCGCAGGCGTCCAGCACCCGCTCGCCTTTTTTCGCCCCCAAAAAGAGCGGCGCGAGCTGCGAGGACTCGTCCTGCACGGTGAAAAGTCCGTCCCTGAAGGAGGGGAGCCTGGTGATGGCGCCCGACTGGTTCAAGCGGATGCCGTCGGGCGACCAGACGGTCGGGCTGCAACTGACCCCCTCGGCGGCCAGCCGCTCCAAAAGCTCCTGCCGCGAGCTGCGCAGCGTGTTGACCCTGACCGTGAAGGGGGGCGGCTCCGCCATGGCGGCGGCCAGCGCCTCCGCGTCCTCCAATCCCAATTGCTCGCACCACTGGGCGGCGAGCCAGGCGGGGTGCGAATAGCGCACGGCCAGATAGTCGACCGGGTGCTGGGCGCGATCGGGATAGCTGATGGCGTCGCGGCCGCGGTCGGCGCTCCTCAGGATGGCGTTGATGAAGCCCGCCGCCCGCGGCGCCAGTTCCTTGGCGAGATTCACCGTCTCGTTGACCGCGGCCGAGACCGGCACCCGGTCCAGGAAGAACGACTGATAGACCCCCAACCGCAGCAGCAGGCGCACGAAAAGCTCCAGCTTTTCCGGCCGCTGGCTGGAGAACTGGCCGATGATGTGGTCCAAGGTCCCCTGCCTGCGGAGTACGCCGTAAACCAGCTCCGTCAGCAAACCGCGGTCGGCCCCCTTAATGATCTCCTTGGAGAGTTCGTGATCGATCAGGATGTCTGCGAAGGATTTTTCTTTTTCGATCCGAAGCAGTATATCGAAGGCGGCGCGACGCGGGTTCTTGGTGGACAAGGTGCTTCCTCTTTGGCGTTGGGTATCGGGGAAAAGCTGGCTTGCATTATAAGCATTTTGCCCAAAACTGCAAGCTGTTAGGACCTTGACACGGCTAAAAGCGCGGCTAACCTTTAGCGTGCCGTTTCAATAGCTTTGGAGGTTTTGCCATGATAGCCTGGGAATCGGAGATGGGAAAGGCGCTCGCGCGGGCCAAGGCCGAACAGAAATCAGTGCTGCTCGAGTTCTTCAGCCCCGACTGCATCGCTTGCAAGCAGATGGACTCAATCACCTTTCAAGAGCCGGAGGTGTCCAATTTCATCTCGGACCGGATGGTGCCGCTGCGCGCCCCGGTGGGGGCCAAGACGCTGGCCGCCGATTTCCGCGTGGTCTGGACGCCGACCCTGGTGGTCCTTGACTACTACGGCAAGGAGCACCAGCGCACGCTCGGCTACCTGCCGCCCGAGGAGATGGTCGCCTCGCTTTTGCTGGGGATCGGCAAGGTCGGCTTCGACAGCGACCAGTTCAACGAGGCCGGCATCCAGCTCAACACCCTGCTGCACGCCTTTCCCCGCAGCTTCGCCGCTCCCGAGGCCGTTTATCTGCGCGGCGTGGCGCGCTACAAATCGAGCCACGCGGCCGCGGCGCTCAAGGAAGCCTATCTGCAGCTGCTGGCCGAGTACCCGGAAAGCGAGTGGACCAAGAAGGCCGAGCCCTACAACCTGCTCTAGCCCCGCACGCCGCCGTCAGAAAGCTGGTCCCCCACCCCGAGGGGCGGCGCGTTTTGCCGCCCCTTTTCCGCGTGACCCTGAAGAGAGCGCCGAGCGGCCTCAAAAACCTAGCGCAACCGGCATGAATTATTGTATTGTGCGGGACAGACGCCTTTGCTTTGCCAGTTGGCCGCAAGCGGGCTTTCCTCCGGAGGCACATTGAATCAGTTTTTTTGCGGCTTGCTCTTCGTTTCCCTGACGCTGCTCGCCCTCATGTCGGCAGGGCACGCGCTGGTCAACAAGAGGGACCCGCGCTCAGCGCTCGGCTGGATCCTGGCCTGCATCACCGTGCCGCTGCTCGGACCGCTGCTTTACTGGGGCATGGGGGTGAACCGGATCTACCGTCGGGCCAGGCGCTGGCAAAGGGAGGCCGGGGAGACCGCCGGGTGGCCGCCCCCCGACCTTGCCCGGCCCCCCGCGCAGCTCCCCGCCGAGCTTCGCTTCCTCAAGGAGCTGCGTCGCCTCTCAGACCGCGTGGTGAGCGCCCGGCTGCATCCGGGTAACGCGCTCATCCCGCTGGAGAACGGCGAGGCCGCCTATCCGGCCATGCTTGCCGCCATCGACGGCGCGCTCTCCTCCATTCACCTTTGCACCTACATCTTCGACGGAGACGACACCGGGAAGCGTTTCGTGGCAGCACTCGCCAGGGCCGCCGACCGGGGCGTGGAAGTCCGGGTGATCGTCGACAGCCTGGGAGCGAAATATTCCCGGCCGACGGCCAGGGAACTTTTGAAGGGCTCGGCGGTCGAGTTCAGGAGCTTCCTGCCGCTTAGGCCCGGCGGCTATCTCAACCTCAGGAATCACCGCAAGATACTGGTGGTGGACGGCAGGTTCGGCTTTACCGGCGGCATGAACATCGGCGGCAGGCACCTGGTCTCCGGCCGGCCGCCGGTGGTGAAGGACCTGCATTTCCAGGTCTCGGGACCGGTGGTGGCGGATCTGCAACGGACCTTCCTGGACGACTGGCGCTTCGCCAAGGGAGAGCGCCTGACGCAGGAGCGCTTTTTCCCGGAGCTGCTCCCGGCGGGAGGCGCCCTGGTGCGCGCGGTGAGCGACGGGCCGGACAAGGAATTCCGCAAGCTGCACTGGATCATCCTGGGGGCGATTTCCTGCGCCAGGAAGCGGGTCACCATCGTCACCCCCTATTTTATCCCCGACCGGCCGCTGATCGCCGCGCTGGTTACCGCCGCGCTGCGCGGGGTCGCCATCACCCTGGTGCTGCCGGAGTTGAACAACCTGCCGTTCGTGCAGTGGGCCAGCCGCTCCTACCTGTGGGAGCTGCTGCAGCAGGGGGTGCGGATCTTCGCCCAGCCGGCGCCCTTCGTGCACACCAAGTTCATGGTGGTGGACCGCAGTTGGAGCCTGATCGGCAGCGCCAACCTCGACCCGAGGAGCCTCAGGCTCAACTTCGAACTCGACCTGGAGGTGTACGACCTGGAGTTCGCCGGCTCGCTGGAAGAGCGCTGCGCCGGCGCCGTGGCCGCATCCCGAGAGCTGACCCTGGCCGAGCTGGACCAGCGCAGCCTCCCGGTGAAGATCAGGGACGGCGCCGCCAAACTATTTTCCCCCTACCTGTAGCCTTTTGCGAGGAACATCATGAGACTCACCATCGACGACATCGAGCTTGCTTTTGACGACTGCGGCGCGGGACCGGCCCTGCTCCTCATCCACGGCTTTCCGCTCAACCGCCGGATGTGGCAGCCGCAGTTGCAGCCGCTGGCCGAGGCGGGCTACCGGGTGATCGCTCCGGACCTGCGCGGTTTCGGCGAAAGCGACCCCTCCACGCCCGGATTCGGCCTGGAGCGCTTCGGAGACGACCTGATAGCACTTTTGGACGCCTTGCGGATCGACCGGGCGACGGTGGCGGGGATGTCCATGGGGGGGTACATCCTGATGGACCTGTTGGAGCGCTACCCCCGGCGCGTGCGGGCCGCCTGCTTCATCGCCACCAGGAGCAGCGCCGACGACGAGGCGGGGCGCGACCGCAGAAGCGCCATGGCCGCCGAGGCCGAGCGCCTGGGGGCCAATCCGATCATCAAGATCTTCGCCGAGCTTCTGTTCGCCGCCGACAGCATGCACACCCGGCCGGAGCTGATCGCCCAGGTCACCTCCTGGATGCGGGGCACCGCCCCCGGGGGGCTGGCCGGCGGCCTCCTGGCCATGCGTGATCGAAAAGATTACACTCCGCTGCTTCCCGGCTTCCGGCAACCGGCGCTGGTGCTCACCGGGGCCGAGGACCGCGCCGCCACCCCCGGCGCGCTGGAGCTCTTGACCGCGGGCCTTCCCTGCTGCCAAAGCCGGATCATCGAGCAGGCCGGCCACATGCTGAACATGGAAAAGGCCGAGGAGTTCAACGCGGCGCTGCGGCAGTTCCTGAAAGAGCTGCCGGGACAGCCATGAGCGGCGACCTGGTCCAGCTCGTCACCCTGCTGCTGGCGGCGGCCACCCTGGCGGTCGCTGTCTGCTGCTATCTGCGCCTGAAGCGCCCCCCCGCGCCGCCGGCCGGCTTAGAGCAGCTCGACCGGGGGCTGGAACGGCTGGAGCGGATGTTCCAGTCGGAACTGGCCAGAAACCGCGAGGAGCTCTCCGGCGCCTTGCGGCTCTTCGGGGAATCGGTGCAAAAGAGGATGGTGGAGATCGCCACCCTGCAAAAGGGGCAGCTCGACGGCTTCAGCCAGCAGATGGGGAGCTTGACGGCAAGCAACGAGCAGCGCCTGGACAAGCTGCGCGAGACCGTGGAACTGCGGCTCAAGTGGCTCCAGGAAGACAACGCCAAAAAGCTCGAGCAGATGCGCGCCACGGTCGACGAAAAACTGCACGAGACCCTGGAAAAGAGGCTGGGCGAATCCTTCAAACAGGTGAGCGGGCAACTGGAACAGGTGCACAAGGGGCTGGGGGAGATGCAGTCGCTGGCGGCGGGGGTGGGGGATCTGAAAAAGGTGCTCTCCAACATCAAGACCCGCGGCACGCTGGGAGAGGTGCAACTGCACAACCTTTTAGAGCAGATCCTGACGCCGGAGCAATACGGCGCCAACGTCGCCACCAAGCCCGGCTCCGAGGCCCGCGTAGAATTCGCGGTCCGGCTCCCCGGCAGGGACGACAAGCCGCTCTGGCTCCCGATCGACGCCAAGTTCCCCCAGGAGGACTACCTGCGCCTGGTCGAGGCGCAGGAGCGGGGGAACCAGGCGCAGGTGCTGGAGGCGGCCAGGCAGCTCGACAAGACGGTGGTCGGCATGGCCAAGCTGATCTGCGACAAGTACCTGTCGCCGCCGGACACCACCGACTTCGCCGTCATGTTTCTGGCCAACGAGGGGAGCTACGCCACGGTGCTGAGCCGCCCGGGGTTGTTCGACGCCATACTGCGCGACCACAAGGTGATCGTCGCCGGGCCCGCCACCATCGCCGCGCTTCTCTCTTCGCTGAGCCTCGGGTTCCGAACGCTCAGCATCGAGAAGCGCAGCAGCGACGTCTGGCGCCTTTTGGGCGCCATCAAGAGCGAGTTTGCCGTCTTCGGCGTCCTGCTGGAAAAAACCAGGAAAAAGCTGGACGAGGCCTCCTCAAGCATCGACGTCGCCGCCGTGCGCGCCCGACGCATTCAGAAAAAAATGCAGGGGATCGAGCAGTTGCCGACCCCGGCGGCCGAGGCGCTGCTGGAAGTCGGCATCGAGGGCGAGACGGAAACGGGGCCGGCGGAACTGCTCTGGGAGAACGACGCGAGCTAGCGAAGCAATGCCCGCCGGGGGGAGAGGCTTGGGGCCGAACCCGGCGGGCATGGTGGTTTGGCGGAGGGTGCCGACTTACTTGATCTGGCCGCGGATCTCGCCGTCGGGGTTGGCGTCGGTATGGACGTTCACGTAGGCGCCGCCGGACCTGAGGAGCTTCACCAGGTCGTCGAAGGGCTTGCCCTTGTAGTCGCCCATCAGGTCCTTATCCGTGATGGTCCCCTCGGAGAGCATGCCGCTGAACTTCCCTGGCTTCGCGCCGCTGAAAAGGCCGACCACCGGCGGGCCGTCCGCGCCTTTGTCGCCGATATGGATGTGGGCGGCGTTGGCGTTGACGATGTTTTTCACGTGCAGCTTGTAGGTCAGCTCCTTGCCGTCCTTGCTAAGCTTGAACTCCGCCTTGCCCGAAGCCTTGCTCGTCGGTTTTTTCAGCTCTTCCTTGGGACTCAGGTTCGCCTTGAATTTGGTTTCCGCGGCGAATCCGGTTGAGGCCGTCAAGAAAGCGGCCAGCGCCACAAACAGCAACAGTTTCACCTTTCCCATGGTCTTTCCTCCCTTTTTCCTACCCAGGTTGTCGGGCCACCAGCGGCCCATGCTGCCCCTTCCCGCGCCGAAAGACCGGCCGCGAGTTTCCGATAGGAAATTCTACGCAATGCCGACTTGTTGGCAAGCGCCAATCTATAGGGGTCTGAAAAGTCGCAGAGGGGGGCAGCTGAGGGGGCAAGGAAAGCAGGGCGAACACGAGGTTCGCCCCTACGGATGGCGAAAGGGCGCTGGCGGGAGGGGCCAGGGGGGACCGGGAGGGGGAGGGGCTTTGGGCTACCGAAGCTCAGCCCCTACGGCACTTGCAGCATCGACCGGTACAAATCCAGGTAGGCTAGCCCTTCTTTTTCCGGGGGATACTTCTCCCGCACCAGCGCCCTGCCGTTTCGGCCCAGCCTCGCACGCAGTTGGGGGTCGGTCAAAAGCTGCTCGGCTTTGCTCCGGAATTCCTCGGCGTCGCGGTAAAGGAGCCCGGTCACGCACTCCTTGACGAGGGAGCGGTTCCCCTCGATGTCGGTGACCAGCAGCGCCTTGCCGAAGGCCAGCGCCTCCAGCACGGTGTTGGCCATGCCCCCCTCGACCAGGGAGCTGTTCAGCACCACGTCGGCCGCGCGGT
This sequence comes from uncultured Geobacter sp., assembly GCA_903925075.1. GTDB lineage: Bacteria > Desulfobacterota > Desulfuromonadia > Geobacterales > Geobacteraceae > Geomonas. The sequence continues at coordinate 21,228 of CAIYDQ010000276.1, read as the reverse complement.
ACAAGCCCCCCATGGCGTCGTGCCCCACCCCTCCCAGATAGCGGGCGAAGGGGTGACCCGCCAGGGCGTCCATCACCTCCGTCGCGTACACCGGATCGAGCACGGGACCGACCAGCAGCAGGCGCAGCTGCGGGTAGACGGCGTGCAGCGCCGCCAGGGGCGGGAGCGGAAAGAGCACGTTTTTCACCGGGCGGATCCCCGCCGGGAGCAGGAAGGTGAAGGTCCCGTCTCCCTCGCCGGCGGCCGAATCGGCTTGAACTTCCACCCCTTGGGGGATGATCGCGGTGCGCTCTTCCAGGGACGGGAGGTGCTCCGCCAGGCGCCGCTTGACGCAGGAGTGGAAAGCGACCAGACGCGCCGCGCCGCGCAAAGCGACGTGGACCTCCGGGCTGCGCTGGTCGCAGAGCGCCTGGTAGACGTCGGTGCCGGTCAGGGTCACCAGGTACGGGATCTTTAGCGACTGCGACAAGGCGTGCGCCATCCTGCCGCCGTGATAGCCGTGGAAGGCGTGCAGCAACTGCGGGGCGAACCTCTTCAGCCCCTCCAGGAGCGCCTCCCCGGGGATATGATCCACCGGAAACACCTGCAGTTCGCAGCCAAGCGCCTTCAACTGCCGCTCGATCCTTCTCACCGTTACGGCGTTGCCGGTCTCGGCCGGATAATAGTTGGGTGCCAGAATGCCGACGCGCATGGGAACCTCTTGCAAGCATATTCGAATCTTGGACAGCCTTGATATTAGCCGCAAACCCGGCGCGAGGCAAGGGATAAAGCCTTGCCTCGCCCGGCCCAATCATGCTACGCTAACAGGTTCCGAGGCCATTTATGAAAATAACCATCCTCGGCTCCGGCACGTCGACTGGGGTTCCCATGGTCGGCTGCCGCTGCCAGGTTTGCGGCTCCACCGATCCGCGCGACAAACGAACCCGCGCCTCCCTGCTCGTCGAGTTGGGCGAGCAGCGCATACTGGTCGACACCTCCACCGATCTGCGACGGCAGGCGCTGCGGGAGGCGATCCCGCACGTCGACGCGGTGCTGCTCACCCACACCCACGCCGACCACATCCACGGCATCGACGACCTGCGCGGCTTCCACTTCATCCACCGCCGGGTCATCCCCTGCTACGGCAGCCCGGAAACCATCGACAAGATCACCGCCAGTTTCGGCTACATCTTCGAGGGAGTTCACTCCGAGGGGTACTCACCGCTCTTGGAGCCGTTCCCCGTCGTCGCCCCCTTCGAACTTTTCGGCTGCCGGATCGTCCCGACACCGATGATGCACGGCGCCCACCCGGCGACCGGCTATCGGTTCGACAACGCCGCCTACCTGACCGACTGCAGCAGCATACCGGAAGCGTCCCTGTCTCTGCTCCAGGGGCTCGACCTGCTGATCATCGACGCCCTGCGCTATTCTCCGCACCCGAACCACTTCAACATCGAGGGGGCGCTGCAGGTGGTGGCGGCCCTGGCGCCGCGCCGCTGCTGGCTGACCCACCTGACCCACGAGGTGCGGCAAAGCGACGAGGCGAGGCTCCCCCGGGGAGTGGAATTCGCCTACGACGGCTTGACGGCCGAGCTTTGAGATGAAACCCATTACCGTCGGCATATCGGAACACCCGGACGGCGCCGGGGAAACGGATTAAGGCGATGTTCAACGACGTTCGACTGCACGGCCAAGCCAACGACGCCATCGAGTTCTACGCCATCGCGGCGGGGGCCGACGCCTACAGCCGCTACTTCTACAACACCGACCCCGCCGACGGGTCGCTGCGCTTTTTCTCCCCCGGCAACGAATTCGTCGTCGGCCCGGGCGGCATCGGCCACCGCGGCAACGGCGGCTCCTTCTGCGAATACATGTTCGGAGTGGACCAGCCGACCTCCGACCTGGCCAAGCAGGAGGTGGCCAACCGCCTGATCGTCTACGGCAGCCACTACGACCAGTTCAGCGGTGCCCTTACCTTCAGCGACCGCACCGACGGCTATCAGAGCTACGAGAAAATCTTCTTCGACGGCAACGCCGTCTGCAACTACTTCTTCGCGCTGGCCGGCGCGGAGTCCGGCGCGCCGCTTCGCGAGCAGCAGCAACGGGTGGTCAAGCTCCTCGGCAAGACCCTCAAGCGCTCCGCCGCCGTGGGCGCGGAAGACGACAACCGCATCATCGAAGAAATGCTCACCCTCGCCGGCGACCCCCATGCCCACCTGCTGCTCTTCAAGCTGATCAACGTCCGGCACCGGCAATACCGCGACACCTTCCGCGCCCTTTACTTCCAGAACAAGAAAATCAGCGACGGCGACTTCTGCATGCTGGCCGCCATCGCCGAGCGCCACGGCATCGATCGCTACCAGCAGGAGCGGATCCGAATCGACGTGATGTACAAGCACGCCGACAACCGGCGCATCGTGGACGAGTACAAAAACATCCTGATCGCCTGCAACCGCAAGGGGGAGATCGACAAACTGGAAAACGCCCGGCTGACCAGGCTGAAGACCCTGTCGGTGCGTAACAAGATCCCCGGCGCGCTCTTCTACACGCTGGACGAGATGCTGAAGAAGGACAAGAAACTGGTCGATCTGGAGGAGAGCGGCTACATCTCGGAGACCAGGCAGATCCTGGAAGGGATGTTCCTCACCGAGCGCCATATCGAGAGCGTCATCGACGCCGAGGACATGCTGAAGCTGCTGTTCGCCAAGAAGCAGGCCGCCGAGAACCGCGACCACGCCTTCGAGGAGATGCTTTTGGAGGCGAGCAAGGTCTGCGACGAGAAGATCCGCGACGGAGCCGACATCTCCATCCTGGAAGGCTATTCCTACATCGTCACCTACTTCGACCGCTACGACGCCACCTCTTCGACCGTGAACCAGTTGGCCTTCATGGAGAACGTCAAGATATCCGAGGAGATGATCAGGAGCCTTCTGGGCAACAAGCGCGCCTTCGACCAACTGGCGCCCGGACTTTTCGCCCGGCTCTTCCTGGCGGGCGTTTTCGAGGACAAGTATCTGGGGAGCTACGGCAGGAAAAAGATCGGCTGTCTGGCTGCGGGACTGGGCTTGATCGAGGAGAACCGGCATACCATCGCGGCGCTCCTGGAGCAGTTGCTGCGGATCGACGCCGACGAGCGCTTGCACCTGGTCCTGCTTGCCCACATGAAGGACAGGATTCGCAACTTTTACTCCAAGTACTCGACCAAGGCGGACCAGGAGGCGCTGAGGGAGGAGCTGACCGACGAGTTGCGGCACAAGAAGATCATCGAGGGGGAGATCCCCGCCCACCTTTTCCAGGGGGCCATCCTCACCATCAAGACGGAAGCGGTCTACATCCACAACCTGCTGCCGCGCATCGTCGCCGAGAAGAGCGGCTCGCTGCGCGAGGACTTCCTGGAGAATTCCGGCCTGGACCGCTTCTACGTGGAGGAGTTGGAGAGAGAGTTCTTCGAACTGAACGGGCTGGACCTGGAAGAGCTGTACCAGATCAGGAAGGGACTCAACTGAAGCGCAGCCCGCGTCAAGCGGCCGCCTTCATAGGCTTTACCTCCAAGCGACCCTTGACACCCGACGCCTTTTTCTCTAGAGTACCTCGTGTGTAAATTTTGTACTCAGGGGACGAGAATGACTGCGATAGAAGAGCAACTGGTGCGAATCGGCGACAAGATCGCCTCCTTCGGCAAGGAAAACCTGGACGAGATGCTCCATCTGCTCGGCGACGGGGCCCGGCTGGTCTCTTCCCAGGATCGGGTCCGGATCTATCTGGAAGACCTGACGCGCGGCGCGCTCTCCTGCGCCTACGCCTGCGGCGACTTCGCCGAGGAGCTTAGGGAGGAAACCTTCCCGATCATCTCCGCGGAGGCCGCGGTCTCGATTTCCTTCGTCACCCAGCAGATCGCCCGGGTCCAGCACCCGGCCGCCACCGGGCTGCCGCTCGACCGCGAATTCTCCCGCCGCTTCCGCATCGACGGCACCGCGCTTTTGCCGATCACCAGCCTGGGCAAATCCATCGGCGTCGTCTGCCTCGACTCCCCATCCCTTTCCCGAGAGCGGATCGACCGGCTCGCCCCTTTTCTGACCCGCGCCGGGGAAATGGTCGACCAGGCCCGCAAATACCACCAACAGCTTTTGCTCGCCCGCAGGGTCGAACTCTACAAAAAACGCGAGGCCGCGGGCTTCATGGTCCGCTCCGCCGTGCGCCTGATCGACGGCCTGACGCTGGCGTCGGTGCTGGTGCCGGTCCAGGGAGGCATGGAGGTGCTGGCCTGCCACTCCCAGGACCCGGAGCTGAAAGCGCTCTACGAGAGCATCGGCAACATCGATCTCAAGCAGGGGAGCTCGCTCGTCTCCCGGTTCGTCAACGAGTCGGGGGTGATTACCGACGACCGGCTGCTGAAGCCGTTCTTCGTCAAGGACCTCTGCGACCAGAGCATCCAGCGCCGGGCGCTCACCGAGGAGATGGCGCTGCGCTCCCTGTACCTGGTGCCCCGTTTCGAACCGGAGTCGCGCCGCATCATCTGCCTGATGAATTATTTCACCCGGCAACTCACCAGCTTCACCGAGTTCGAGATGGGGCTCTTGCAGACCCACGCCGAGATGGTGGAGCGGGTGATCAACGAGGTGGGGGGCGAGCATCTGGAGATCAAGGTGCTGTCGGAAATCTCGGACCTGCTCCAGGAAAGAAACGAGGGGCTGCACCCCTTTCTCACCAAGGTCCTCTCCAAGGCGACGGAGTTGATCGGCGCCGACACCGGCAGCATCGCCATCGTCGAGGAGCGCGACGCGGAAAAATGGCTGATCGTCGAGGACGAGGAGGGGGCCATCGTCGGCGCCAAGCACAAGGAATGGATCAAGAAAAAGATCCCTCCCTTCAAGATCGGCGGCGCCGAGCTCCCCCCCGAGGAGCGCAGCCTCACCGGCCTGGTCGCCTGGACCAAGAAGCCCAAGATCATCGGCAAGGTCTCGGACGTAAGCCAGCACGACGGCTTTCACCGCCTGATGAGCGAGCTGATCCGCAGCGAGATGGCGGTGCCGGTGATCAGCGACGACACGGTGATCGCCGTCATCTGCCTCAACTCCCTGCAGGAGGGGTACTTCACCGAGGAGCACAAGCGCATCCTGCAGATCATCGACCGGCTCACCTCGCGCCACATCTCCGACATTCAACGCATCGAGCGGCTGCAGTACGAAGTGACCAGGCTGCAAAGCGACGTCGCCTACAAGGACCCCAAGGTCTCCTCCTATCGGCTGGGGAACATCATCGGCAACAGCCGCAAGGCCCAGGAGATCGTGGCCTTCATCAACACCGTCGCCCGGCCGCTCTCCAACAGGATCGCGCTTTGGAGCACGAACGTGCTGCAGGAGGCGACCATCGGGCTCCCCTCCATCCTGGTGCAGGGGCCGACCGGCGCCGGCAAGGAGTTCTTTTTCAACAACCTGTACAACAAGCTGAACGAGCTGTACCGGCAGGAGATCAGTCCGGGGGGCGAGCTCCCGGTGAAAAAGACCAACATCGCGGCCTACAGCGGCGAACTCACCTATTCCGAGCTCTTCGGCCACACCAAGGGGGCCTTCACCGGCGCCTACAGCGACCGCAAGGGGATCATCGAGGAGGCCAAGGGCGGAGTCGTGTTCCTGGACGAGATCGGCGACGCGGACCCCAAGACCCAGGTGCAGTTGCTCCGTTTCCTGGACAACGGCGGCTTCGTGCGGCTGGGCGAGAACCGCGAGCTGATCAGCCGGGTGCTGCTGGTCGCCGCCACCAACAAGGACCTGCAAAAAGAGATCAGCCTCGGCAACTTTCGCGAAGACCTGTACCACCGCCTGACCGAGCTCTCCGTGATGGTCCCCTCCTTGAACGAGCGGCGCGAGGACATTCCCGACCTCTCCACCCACTTCCTGGGCAAGCTCTACCGCACCTACCGCAGCCGCGAGGAGGAGGCGCGCGACGACGCGCCCAGTCTTTCCAACGACGCCAAGGAGGCGCTGGTCGGCCACAACTACAAGGGGAACATCCGCGAGCTGAGGAGCATCCTTTTGCGGGCGCTCTTCTTCAGAGGGGGGAAGATCGTCACCGGCGAGGACATCCGCCGCGCCATCAGGGACGGCATGCGCGAGCAGGCCTCGCCCGCCGCCGAGAGGCTTTCCGAGGAAGTGGCCGGCGGCATCATGAGCGAGATCGCTGCCGGGCGCGATTTCTGGGAAGCGGTCTACGAGCCGTACTCGCAGAACCGGATCTCGCGGGACGTGGTGCGCCTGGTGATCGAGAAGAGCCGGGCGGCGGCGGGAAAGAGCATGCCCGAGATAGCCAAGCACCTGAAGGCGGTGACCGGCGATCCGCAGCAGGACGAAGAAGAGCGCAAAAGGTTCTTCAGGTTCAAGAATTTCCTCTACAAGACGGTGAAGATTTGAGGATTGCCCCGGCCGACAAATGATATTTGATCGTCAACGGGCCGGCCGCTGCCCAGCCGCGTCCTTATTGCCCGGGGGGTGTACTGCGCGGTTTGGTCGCATCCAGGTTTTTCTTGCGTAAACGCCTATTGTACTGTACGGTTTTCCTGTACCGCTCAGATCGGAGGTGGATGATGTTGAAAACTTCTTATACAAATGCACGCGCCAACTTTGCCGGGTTGTGCGACGAAGTCACCCAAAACCGTGAAATCGTCATCATCGGCCGCCGTAAGGGTGAAAGCGTTGCCATGATTGCCGCCGATGAGCTCGAGAGTCTCGTTGAGACTGCTCATCTCATGCGATCTCCAAAGAACGCGCAGCGGCTACTTGCTTCTCTGGAACGGGCATTACAACACGAGGGACAGCCTTCAACCTTGGAAGATTTGCAGAAAGTTGTGGGCTTTGAAAAATAAACCCAGAGACGCCATTTTCCAGCCGGAGTTTCGCGAGGATCTCCGCTACTGGGTGCAAATCGATAGAAAGATCGCCATGCGCGCATTCGATCTTATTGAGGCGATCATGCGCGATCCGTTTACAGGCATTGGCAGGCCTGAACCTCTCAAATACCTATCCCCTGGTGTTTGGTCTCGCCGCCTTACTCAAGAGCACCGCCTTGTATATCTCATCCGCGACGATCGCATCGATTTCCTTCAAGCCCGGTACCACTATTGAAAGTTTCCGTCCACCCTCAACTCGCCAACGACTCGGCCGTCCCCGCCGCGCCCCTCTTTTGAGGCTTGATGCCGAGCTTGTTCATGCGCCACCTCAGGGTGTCCGGGTTGACCCGCAGGAATTCGGCCGCGCCTCCCGGCCCGTAGATCTTGCCGCCGCTGAGCCTCAGCACTGCGCCGATATGCGCGGCCATCGCCTCATCCAGGGTTAAGGGGGGGGAGCCTGTCCCCTGTTGCGCGGCCGGCGCGCAATCCCTGACGGGAAGGACGCTGTCGAAGGTGAGCGGCTGGCCCTGTTGCCGGATCAATTCCCGCTCCACCAGGTTCTCCAGCTCCCGCACGTTCCCCGGCCAGTGGTATTCCATGAGACGCTTCAGCGCCCCGGGCGCGACGCCGGCCGGCAACGGCACGCCGAGTTCCCTGCTCTTCTGGGTCATGAAGTGGCGGATCAGCGGGGCGATGTCTCCCTTCCTTTGCCTAACCGGCGGGATGATGATCGGAAAACCGTTCAGCCGGAACCAGAGGTCTTCCCGGAAACGTCCCTCGGCCACCATCCGCTCCAGGTTGCGGTGGGTCGCCGCTATTACCCGGATGTCGATCTTCACCGGGCGCCCTCCCCCGACCCGCTCTACTTCGTGGCTCTGCAACACCCTGAGCAGGCGGACCTGGGCGGGCAAGGGAAGTTCCCCGATCTCGTCGAGAAAAATGGTCCCGCCGTCAGCGCGCTCGAAGCGCCCGCGGCTCTCGGCAATCGCCCCGGTAAAGGCGCCGCGCTTGTGCCCGAAGAGTTCGCTGTCGATCAACTGCTCCGGAATGGCGCCGCAGTTCACCTTGATGAAGGGGCCGTCCTTGCGGTTGGAGGAGAAGTGGATCAGGTTGGCGATCACTTCCTTCCCGGTCCCGGTCTCTCCCAACAGGAGCACGGTGTTCCTGAGCGGCGCGATCTGGCGCACCATGTCGGTCACGTTGCGCAAACCGGTGCCGGCGCCGATGATCTGATCCGCCGATTGCGCGTGGAGTTCGCGGTTGAGGAAGCTGTTGTCGTCGAGCAGGACGTCCCGGTAACGGAGCACCTCTTCGTGGGCCAAGGCGTTGGCCAGGGCGATGGCGAATGGTTTCGCCACCTCCCGCAGCAGTTCCAGGTGCCCGGCGCCGTATTTCCCTTCGCCGCGGGTCCACAGGGCGAGATTCCCCACCCGCTCCCCCTCGATGGCCAACGGCACCACCAGCCGCGAGTTTCCGGCCACCTTGAAGATAGGGGCAAAGCTGCGGATCAAGTCGTCCGCGTGCCGCTCGCTCACGATGAACGGCTCGGTCAGGGGCCGCTCCTTGCGCCGTTTCAGCACCCGCGCCAGCAACTCCTCGGGGAGCGGCACGATCTCCTCCAACTGCTCCGCTTCGCTCACCGCCGTGGCGATGTTCCTGACGGCGCCAAGCTCGGTGTCGATGATGCTCAGGCACAGGGCATCCAGCGGCACCTCCCGCTTCAGGTACTCAAAGGTGCTCTGCAGCGAGACCTTGATCTGCAGGCTGCTGCAAATCCTGATGGTCACTTCTCTGATGAACTCGTCCCGATTCAGCATTACCCGCCCCTTTCTTTTTTCTCGCCGCCGGCGCCACAATATACCACGGTCGCGCGGAAAACCACAACATTCCACGGCATAGATCGTGGCATTTACCGGTCGCTCCATCCCTTATCGCGCAACTATCGGATTTCACGGCAGGTCAAAACTGGCACGATTGCAGCAAGTACGCCGTCACTCGCCCGGAAACGGGTTTTCCAACACGGGGGCGTTCCCCTCACAACAAGGAGGCTGCAGGTGAAAATCGACATATTTACCCATGTGTTGCTCCCCAAGTACCAAGCAAGGCTCTACAAGCACGCCGACCGGTTCGCGACCGAGAAGGCGTTCCAGGTCAAGCGCACCGTCCTCACCGACGAAAAGGCCAGGCTGGCGAAGTTCGAGCCCTATCCCGACCTGGCCCAGGTGATCTGCACCACCATGCCCCCCTTGGAGGAGGTCGTCGACCCGCGGGAAGCGCTGGAGTTGGCGCAGGTGTGCAACGACGAGATGGCCGAACTGGTGGCGAAAGACCCGCAGCACTACATCGCCGCCCTCGCCAATCTCCCGCTCAACGACATGGACGCCGCGGTCAAGGAAGCGGAGCGGGCCATCACCCAACTGGGCTTCAAGGGGATCCAGATCTACACCCGCGTCAACGACGAGCCCATCAGTGCGGAGAAGATGATGCCGCTTTATCAGCTGATGGTGGATCACGACCTCCCCATCTGGCTGCACCCCGCGCGCAACTCCTCCCAACCCGACTACGCCACGGAAAACGCCTCCTACCACCAGCTGTTCTCCATTTACGGCTGGCCCTATGAAACCACCGCAGCCATGGTGCGGCTGGCATTCTCCGGCATCTTCGAGAAGTTCCCCACCATCAAGTTCATCACCCACCACATGGGAGGGATGGCGCCGTATTTCTCCGATCGCGCCTTTGCCCACTGGAACAACGGCCTGGAGCGGCTGGGCGCCGACCATTTCCCGGGGTTGACCAAGCATCCGCTGGAATACCTGAAGATGTTCTATGCCGACACCGCGCTGATCGGCAACAGCAACTACTCGATGGAGTGCGGCCTCGGCTTCTTCGGCGAGGATCACGTTCTTTTCGGCAGCGATATGCCCTATGACGTGGAAAACGGCGGGGCTTCCATCCGTGGAGCCATCGATGGGATCGAGCAGATGGCGTTAAGCGAGGCGACCAAGCAGAAGATATTCGAAGGCAATGCGCGCAGGTTGCTGCACCTTTAGCGGACGGGGTAAGAAGCGCCCCGGAGGCTGTCGCCCCTGCTGTTAATCGCAGCAGGGGCTTTTTTTCCCTCACATCAGCGCGGCCAGTTCCGAAATCAGGAAGTCGATGAACACCTTGCTGCGCGCCGGCAGCACCTTCGAGTTGGTGAGGGCGTAGATCGGGATCTCGGGGAGGCTCCAGTCCGGGAGCACCCGCACCAGCAGCCCCTGTTCCACCCCCTCGCGAGCCATGAAGTCCCCGATCGGACCGACCCCCACCCCCTGGAAGACCACGTGCAGGATCATGGCCACGCTGTTGGTGCTGAAGGTTCCCCTGACCGGGACGTCGTGGCAGATACCCCCGTTTTCAAGATGCCAGACGCTCTCCGGCTCCAGGTACTTCATGGCGATGCAGTTGTGCTGAGAGAGCTGATCCGGGGTGCCGATGGCGCCGGCCTGGGACAGGTAGTCGGGAGAGGCGTACAGGTGGCGCGCGATGAGCGCTATCTTGCGGCAGAAAAGCGGCGAGTCCGGCAGCGACCCCACCACGACGGCCAGGTCGCACTCGCCCGAAAATTCGCGCGTTTCCTGAGAAATGACCTCCAACTGGAGGTCGATATGCGGGTACATCCGGTGAAACTTCCCCAGTCGCGGCCCGAGCATCCTGATGGCGAAGCTCGAGGTCATCCGGACGTGCAGCGGACCGGAGGCGGTTTCGCTCATGTTCTTGATCGACTCCAGCGCCACCCGTCCTTCGCTCAGGATGTTGTTGAAATGCTGGTACAGCAGCAGTCCCGGCGGGGTCAACTCGACCGACCTGGTGGTCCTGGCGAACAGCTGCTGCCCCAGTTCCTTTTCCAGTTGGGCTATGTGGTGCGACGCCGTGGAGGTCGGCATCCTCAGCGCCTTGGCCGCCGCGGTGAAGCTCTTTTTTTGGGCAGCCAGCACGAAAAGCTCGATATTTTTCAGAAAATGCATCCGATTATCCAACCCTTGGGATAGTCTTTCCAACTTTATCCCCGTTCCCAATATCAACTAACAGTGTTATATTACCGCCGTCCTACAGTGGCAAGTGAAAAGATTGAAAAATCACAAGGAGGAATAACGATGAGCTTGGTGATCGATGTCCATACCCACATGATGGGAGAACGATGGTTTGAACTTTTGAAGGAGCATGGCGGGCCGCGCTACGCGACGAAAGACGTCGGGGCGTTGAAAGATGTGATCCACATGGACGGCGCGCCCTTCATGACCCCCAACAAGGAGATGTTCGACTACGAGTTGCGCGTGAAGAACATGACCAAATCCAAAGTGGACCTCGCCATCGTGTCGCTGACCTGCCCCAACGTCTATTGGGGGGACTGCGAAACCAGCCTCCAGGCGGCGCGCCTCATGAACGACGACATGGCGGGCGCGCAACGCGCCTTTCCCGACCGCATCCGCCACTTCGCCTCGCTCCCCTGGCAGTATCCGGAACAGGCGGTCGCCGAACTGGAGCGCGCGGTGAAACAGGGGGCGGTCGGGGTGATGGTGTTGGCCAATATTGCCGGCTGCTCACTCACCGACCCCCGCTTCGCCGACGTCTGGCAGGCGATCGACGATCGGGCGCTCCCCGTGCTGGTGCATCCCACGGCGCCGCAGGGAGTGAGCGAAATGGACATGGCGCAGCACAACCTGGTGCCGCCGGTCGGCTTCACCTTCGACACCACCCTGGCGATCAGCCGCTGCATCTACGACGGCTTCATGGACCGCTACACCAAGCTCAAACTGATTGCCAGCCACGGCGGCGGCGCCCTCCCCTACCTGGTGGGGAGGCTCGACCGCTGCTTCGACAACATCCCCACCTGCAACGCCAAAGTCGAGCCCACCTGCGGCTCCAAGGAGCGCCCCAGCAGCTACCTGCGCCGGGTTTACGCCGACGCCGTCGTCTACCGACAGGACGCCCTGGAGATGTGCATCAACGTGTTCGGCCCGGACAACGTCCTCTACGGCTCCGACTATCCGCACAACATCGGCGACATGGCGGGGTGCCTGTCGCGCGTGGATGCGTTGCCCGAACAGACTCGGCACCTGGTACGCAGCAAAAACGCCGAGCGCATTTTCAATCTTTAGCCATTAGCAACCCGCGCTTTTCGGGGCGGGGACGAGCATGCCGCCCGTCCCCGCCCCAGGAGCCGGCCCATTGCGGGCGCGCAGTGCCAAAAGGGAGGAAACGATGGAAAGCAAAGCCGATGCAGCCGTGGATGTCGATTCGAACCGGGAGGAGGAATCCCGGGTCTTGCGGAAAGCCTTCCGGTACCTGGTTCCGATCCTGTTCCTCATGTACGTAGTTTCCTATCTGGACCGCATCAACATCGGCTTTGCCGCACTGTCCATGAACAAGGATCTGAAGCTGAGCGCGACCATGTTCGGCTTGGCCAACACGGTTTTTTACCTCGGTTATGCGGTCTTCGAGGTGCCGAGCAACATGATGCTGGCCAAATTCGGCGGGCGCAAATGGCTGGCCAGGATCATGATCACCTGGGGCATCGCCTCGACCGCGACCATGCTCGCCACCTCGGCGCAAAGCCTCATGTTCCTGCGCCTGCTGGTCGGCATTGCCGAGGCCGGCTTCGCCCCCGGCCTGGTGCTGTACCTCACCTATTGGTTTCCTGCTAACTATCGCGCGCGCGCCACCGCCATCTGCCTCGCCGCCCAGCCGGTCACCATCGCCATAGGGTCGCCGTTGTCCGGCCTAATTCTGGACAAGACCAATCACATGTTCGGCCTGGTCGGCTGGCAGTGGATGTTCATCATCGAAGGGATTCCGGCGATCCTGCTCGGCATCGTCATCCTCTTCTACCTCCCCGACAACCCGGGTCAGGCGAAATGGCTGACCGGGTCGCAGAAGGACCTCATTCAGCGCAGTCTGGCGCGGGAGGCGGCCGCAGCCGGCGCCAAGGTCAAAGCCAAGGCGCAGGGGTGGCGCGAAGTGCTGGACGGCAAGATCGTCATGCTCTCCGCCGCCTATTTCTGCGTGGTGGTGGGGTTGAACACCACGGCAACCTGGACGCCGCAAATCGTCAAGAGCGTGCTGAAAAGTCACAGCTTTACCCATGCGGGGCTGTTCATCGCCTTCCCCGCGATCATCACCACCATTGCCATGCCGATCTGGGGCGCCAGGTCCGACCGGAAGATGGAGAGGACCTGGCACCTGATCGCGCCGATGCTGCTCGCGGCGGTGGGATGGATAATCGTTGCCTTTGTCAGGGTTCCGGAAGTGCAGATGGTCGGGCTGATCTGCTACACGGTCGGGGCGTTTGTGGCCATGGCCATCTTCTGGACCCTCCCCCCCAACATCCTGTCGGCGGCAGCGCGTCCCGTCGGCATTGCCGCCATCAGCACCGTCGGCATCCTGGCGTCGGTCACCAGTCCGGTCATCGTGGGATTCTTGAAGGATCTCACCCACGACTGGACCGTCGGCCTCCTCTTCGTGGCCGCCATGCAGGTGGTGGGAGCGTTTTTGGTGCGTCTTGCCCTGGCGAAAGACACCGTCGAAATCGCAGCGCCCGCCGCCTGTGCGGCAAGCTTGGAGTAAGCGTTCAGTCTAAACGGCTAGTCCGGGCTGCAGCCTTGCCGCCGGACGCCAATTAGTCGCGCATGCGGAGTGGAGAACCCGCTCCGCATGCGCCCCACTCCCACTCCCACCTCTGCTTCCATCCCCGCTCCCCCCGGCCTCTTTTCAAATTCACAGAACCTTAACAACCCTCATCGTCGGTTCGTGCTATTAAAATATCATTTCAACTCAAATTTAATGGAGGGGATATGAGAAACACGGGCATGAGCAAGCTGCGCCGTCTGTTGTATGCGCTGCTGGCGTTCGCAGTGACGGGGTGCGGAGCAAGCACGCTTAGCAACGTAGCCAAAACCGGCGGTGCAACGCCAGGTTCCATCGCAGCCAAAATGGTCTGGGGAGAAGGGAAGACCGCCAAGCTGGCGAGTTCGGCCCCCGGCGGAATTACCAGCGTCCAGGTGACCGTTACCGGCACCGACGACAACGGCGCAGCCATCCCGGTCGTCAGAGGTTCAATCGACGCCACCACCAACCAAGGAACGATAGGCGGCATCTATCCGGGCACCGTGACCCTTGCCGTCAAGGCCCTGAACGGCGGCACGGTGGCCTATGAAGGTTTCGCCATCGGCGTGGTCGTCAACGCCGGCGCGACCACCACGCTTGCCTCCCCCATCGCCATGTCCCCTCCCGTCGAAAAGGCTCAGGACCAGGGATGCATCCAGTGCCACGAGACGACTCTCGATTCAACCGGCCAGAATCTGGTCGCCGAGTTCAAGCAGTCCGGCCATTACACGAATTCAAGCTGGACCGGCAACGTCAAGTACGCCGGCATTGCCGGCACCGGGTGCGCCGGATGCCACGGACCCGCTCACGACGACGCGAATCCCGCCACGGGAAGATGCGCCGAGTGCCATGCCCCGACCGTTACCGGCAGCCACAGCTCCGCCGCGTATTTAAACGGCGCCAACCAGCTCGTTTGCTCCGCCTGCCACAATTCGCATGACCCCTTCGGCCCGTTTGTCAGCAGCGATCGCCCCGCCAAGAACGCCACCACCGCCACCCCGTATCTGCCGCAACAAGGCGTCGCTTCCTGCGAAAAGGCTCCGCTCGGCTTCAACCCGATATACACCGAAGCCGTGGTGCGCCACGGCTCGCGCGGCATGTCCAGCTTCGACGCCACCGTTTACAACATGCTGCAAAAGGCCGCCGCCGACGGCGCGCTGACCCCCTTGGGAGTCAAGTTGTCGGCCGACGTCTGGAAGATGATGAGCGCCAACGCCCTGCTCGGCTCCGGCGTGTCCGGCATCACCGCAGCCGGCTACGGCAACCTCTCGGCGATAGGAATCGGAGAACAGCAGAAAATCGCAGCAAGGCTGTACCAGCGCCTTCCCGGCTACTTCGCTCAAGTGGCTGCCAGCAAGACGACCGCTACGCCGCGCAAGATCGTGTACGTCAGCTCCGGGGTCAACCGCGCCATGGACAGCGCCGGCTTTTTCACCCAGGCCCTGATGTCGAACTATTCCTCGTTGAAACCGCTGGTCGTCAAGGCGCCGGCGCTTACCGCCTACCCCGCCAATAAACCTGCGGCGCAGGCGGCGGGAATCAACCGCTTCCTGCTCTATTTCCATAAGCTCGCCGCCAAGACCGATCTGGTGACCGACAGCACCGATCCCTACTACCAGACCTATCAGGACAGTTTGAGCTACCAGGCCTATCTGAAAAACGCCAATCTACTCGCTAAAGTGAACGCCATTTTGACCAGCTCCGACGCCAAGGCCAACGCTCGCGCGGTGCTGGTGAGGCTCTTCAGCGCCGATTTCGTGGACAAGATCGACAACGGCACCTACACCTTCGCCAACTCCGGCACCCTCACCTTTGTGAGCGGCGACGGCAAGTACACAAGCACCCTGTCGGGAGACGGGAGCACCACCGTGCAAAGCCTCACCGATGCCGCGTCCGCCCTGTATTCGTTTTACACCATCGCGCCGGCCATGACGGTTGAACTCAACAACCTCGACTTCACCCAGTACATACCCGATGCGCAGGCGAGTTACCTGGCATATCTTGACGACGTGCAGAGTTACTATCAGAAGGGTCCGGGCATAGCGGAAGACAGCCCCGGCACTTTCAAGATGGCGCAGGTGCTGGTAAACGACCTCTTCAACGAAATCGACGCCATCGCCAAAGGGAATCTCGCCCACGGGGCTTCGTTGCGCTTCACCCACGGCGAGGAAATCATGCCCCTGGCCGCCATTCTCGGCCTGCCGGACAGCTCGGTAGCCACCCCCAACGCAGGCAACTACACCTACGACAACAACCCCTGGCGGGGGTCGATAGTCTCGCCGCTTGCGGCGAACGTGCAGTGGGACGTGTACGGTAACGGCAGCGGCTCCCTGCTCGTCAAGATGCTGTACAACGAGAAGGACACCGATTTCAAAACCGCCTGCGATGCGGCCAGACATACCCCCGGCAGCCACTTTTACGATTACGCCGGGTTGAAGGCGTGCTACGGCCACGTCGCCAAATGACCGCCGCCTTTGCTCTCGCCCCTCCCCGCAAAGGGAGAAACAGCTAAGCACAACGAATGGCCGGCTCCAACGGAACCGGCCATTTTTTTGCACAGCCACAAGAGTCGCGTCGTTAGGTACATGGTTGCGTCAGCACAAGCGATCTAAGCGATCTCGCGGAATGGATATACCGACAACTATTTGCAACGATTGACAACTAAGTGAAGCGCACGCTCCTCGGCCAGCGGAGTGGGGAACCTGCTCCGCATGCGCCCAACTCCCAACTCCCCCATCCGTCAATGGGCATCTGCTTTTGCTCCCGATCAAACGAATCGGCCTTAACTCTCTGCCAACTTCTCCCCGGGTTACCGCTCCTGCCGTCAGCCATGGTTGTCCCCACCGGCCACACCGTGTCCCTAATGAGGACATCTGTGCTTCCCGTCCAAACCCCTAACATACCGTTATCGTGTGTTTATCGTAGTTGGCATCATTCATGTAATATCGTTCACAGAGACGTCGACCATCGTTACTGATGTCCCTGTAAGGAACATTCAATGGCCCGGCAAAAATTGGCTCACATTACCCGGTCCATGAGAGGACCTAACCACAGTCGAGTTTTCACCGCTTCAACCCACACCGGCGTGAGCCCGGCTTATGCAAGTGAACCGGGACACGACAATTGACAGGAGAAATGTATGAAAAATTTGCAAATTGGCCACAAACTGTTCATGGGATTCGGATTCGTATTGTTGCTGCTCATCCTCTCAAACGGACTTGGCTTGCGGTCCCTTGGAACCAGCGAAGGACATTCGAACGCAGTCGCAAATTCCCACAAGCTGGCGGACAACGTCTCGAACATCATGTACAACATTTCCCTGATCGGAGATGCCCAAAAAAGTCTCACACTTCTTACAAGTGTGGACGAAAAGAAGCAGGTTCTAGCCAATATAGACGTGTACAGGAAAAACTATAAGGAGAACATGACGGCTCTGGTAAAGAATGCCACGTCACCGGAAGGGAAACTCCTGGCTGAACGTCTTGAGGCCCTGCTTCTAAGCGGAAAAGCCGCGAGCGTCAAGTTGATTCAATTGGCGATGAGTGACGACAGGCAGGGCTACATAGAGCTGTGGCAACGGGAGGTAAACCCCAAACGCGCAGAGATCTATGCTCTTTGCAATGAAGTAAAGGAATACTTTAGCAAGTCGTCGGCTACTCGCACCGCGGAGGCTTACAACAGCAGCCGACAGGCGCGGCTGACATTGATCGTCTTCAGCATCCTCGCCATGCTCTTCAGCATTGCCGTCGCAACCGCGTCAACTCGCATGATAACCGGCCCGATCCGCAAATGCGTCACCATTGCGCAACGGATCGCTTCAGGGGATCTCACCGATAAAATCGAGGTCGAGGGTGCGGACGAGACCGCGCAACTGATGAACGCGATGAAGCTCATGACCGGGAGCCTCAAGGGAACGGTGAACACGCTGAACACGGCCTCCCAGGGGATTTCTTCGGCAGCGGCCAAGCTACACGAGACCTCGGCCCTGATGGCGCAAGGGGCCGAGGATATCGTGTCCCAAGCGAGTTCCGTCGCCACGGCCGGCGAGGAAATGGCCGCCACGGCCGAGGAAATCGCGCAAAACTGCCATAAGACGGCGCAGAGCGCAGGCCAGGCCAATAAGGTTGCCGAGGACGGCTTCAGGGTCGTGGAGAATTCGGTAGCGGTAATGCGCAACATTGCCGACAGGGTCAAATCGGCCGCGAAATCGGTCGACGGCTTGGGAGGTCGTTCCGAGCAGATCGGCGAGATCATCGGCACCATAGAAGACATCGCCGACCAGACCAATCTGCTCGCCCTGAACGCGGCGATCGAGGCGGCCCGCGCCGGCGAACAGGGAAGAGGATTCGCAGTGGTTGCCGACGAGGTCCGCGCGTTAGCCGAGAGGACCGCGAGGGCGACCCGTGAGATAGGCGGCATGATTAAAACGATCCAGTTGGAAACCAAGGGGGCCGTTACCGCCATGGAGGAAGGCGTGAGGGAGGTGGAAAAAGGGACCAGTGAGGCGGCGAAATCGGGACAAGCTCTCCAGGCGATCCTCGAACAGATCAATGCGGTGACCGAGCAGGCCAACCAGATTGCCACCGCGGCCGAAGAGCAGACCACGACCACCGGCGAAATCAGCAGCAACATGCAGGGGATAACAAACGTCATCCAGCACTCCGCCGTCGCCGCCAGCGACACGGCAACCTCCGCATCGCAGCTCACCCAGCTGGCGCTGGAACTGCGGCAGATCGTGGGACAATTCAGAGTCGCCGCGTAACCGCTGCTGTTCCGGCTGACATCCAAGGCCGGATCGTTGTTTCTGAACAGCTTTCCAGAGGGCACCCCCGTGGGGTCGTGTCTTGACAACAAGCGCCAAAGCCGCGTCTACTTTGGCGGTAAACTGTGCAAGCCCCCAATTATTTGGATTTGTCACATGTCAAGGCACGCCCCCCTCGGGGTATGCGCATCTTAATTGGTGCCCCCTTCCGGTGGGCCTGTCCCACCGTCGCCTTCCTTTCATTCCGCCCTCAATTCCAGACGCGGTTTCGGATTACGACAGGAGCTTAATCAGGGCGGTCGGATGCAGGGGCAACCCCATGAGCCCAGCCAGCCCCATGAGCACCCCGAAGCCGGCAAAGAGCCACGCCAGGACAAGAAGTTTGCGTTTACCGGTAAGAGCCGTGATTGCCAGCATGGCCAAGGAAATGGAGAGGGTGGCGTCAGACAGGTCGAACTGATCGTCCCGGTAGTTGAGATCGTCGTACTGCTTTTCAAGCCCCTTGGCCTTTTTCATCAAGGCATCTTCCTCTGTCAGGTACCGTGCAATGGCGTCCTGGTACCCTTTCTTCTGGGATGACAGCACCGAGTTTCCCTTATCCTGCGCCAGCACCTGCAGTGCCAGTACCTGGTTCACCCCCAACTCGGCCATATGGTGCTTGAGCTTTTTTGACTGATATTCGTTCCACGTGTCCACCCAGTCCGACTTGGCTTGAAGCATGTTCTGGACGATATTGTCGTCTTTCACTTTGGTAATGGCCATAAAAACCGCAATGATAGCTACCGTTATGGCTACCAGGTTGTTGAGCCGGTTCTTGGCCTCCGATACGTCGAGCCTTTCCTGAAGACCATTGGTCTCACTCACGATAAGCTTCTCCCCTATGTCGGTTTTGTTTACAACTAAGGATCAGCGGCTTCTCCCGCCGCGGTTTTTTGAATTCCAGCAACAATGGTAACATATGACCGTTTTCAAAAAAAACCTCAAAGGATCAGCCAACGGCGCTCCTACACTTACCGCCGGATCAAAGTACTACCTCAGGTGACCGCGCCGAATCTCTGTCAGGCGGTGAACGCCGATTATCAAGCCATCGGCACAAAATGCCACTGATAGCTCGCGAAGGTGGTCCCGTAACCGGATAAGGCGCTCTCTGATATCACCGGAACTGCCTTGACAACAGTTCGTTATCGGTTAGTTTTTTGATCGGTCAAATCTCTGTGATCGCTGATATCAAGCATGAAAATCGTCAAGGAGGATTCTGTATGAAACAGATTTTGCTGTGCGTGCTGGTTGGGTCGGTACTTTTGTTCCCCTCTTTCGCCCCGGGGGCCGGGCTTTCGCCCTGGCAGTTCGGAATGTCCCCGTCGCAAGTGAAGAGTTTCAAGGAGTTCGGCCCGTATTCGGAGTTCAAGAACGGGGACCTGGAAACCTACAACGGGCTTTTCTATGGGAAAAAGAAGAACGTGCAGTTCTTCTTCAAGGAGAAGAAGCTTCGGCGCATCGGGGTCTATCTGTACGAAGGGCAAAATATCGAAGATGCCACGGCAGCCTGGCGTGGAGCCTACCAGAGCTTGAGGGAAAACTTTGGGGAAATCGCCACCTCGGCGCTGAAGGTTGACCTGGCGAGAAAACAACCAAGTGCCGAAAGCATAGCCGTGGCTGGCGCCAAGGATGTAGCCCTTTACGGCAAGACGCAGATGGCGCCGGTAAAGCAAGCAAAGGACATGTCAGTGTTTGCCAGTTTCACTCGCAACGATTACCAGGGCGGGCAGGTCTTCTATGTCGTGGTGGATTTCGATGCTATTCCCTGACCGCCGGGTTGCCGTCCGCTGTTTACGGCGCCTCATGGTTCAGCGTTCCTGATGGTTGCCTCGATCAGTTGCAAGGTCTTTTTGAAATCGATCGGCTTGGCGACGAAGCCGTTCATACCCGCGGCAAGACAGCGCTTCTCGTTTTCCTGGGGTCGGACCAAGCTACCTCGCTGAAATCACCGCCAGGGGGGACGCCCATTACATTATTCGATTCTCCGGGGGAATCTTATAATAAAAAGGGCGTCCCCTTGTTCCCCTCGATCACCACGCGCTCAGGGTTGGTCTTGTGCTGAATGAAAACGCCGCCGTAGTAGGAAGAGGATAGGTCGTTGTTCCAAACGGCGATGACGGGGCCGCGACCGGTATTGGCGAGGTCAAAGGAGTTGGCGGAACCGGTTGCAACAAACCACACGTTGCCGTTGGTATCGACGGTTATTCGGTCGTAGGATTTGCCGTAAAAGCTGATTGGCCAGGGGAGGGTGTAGGTAACGCTCGACTCGTCGCCGTAGGTGTAATCGTAATCGGCAGTCGGTGTATTGGTTGGGCTGGCGTCGGTTCCGTCCCAGACGTAGGCCACTTGTGACAACTGATGTGTGCCGTCTGTTGCCGCCAGAGCGCCGGACCGCGTTATTAGCAAGGTCCCCAGCAGGAAGAGAATGGTCAGCGCAATCCCGGTCTTTTTCATCCGTGCCGCTCCTTATTGCATTCCAATAAAGCAAAATTTCACAAGCGTGACCATCCCAAGATACGTATGGTTCAAGGGTGGTCGCTCCAGCTTGAGTTTTTATATGGTCAGGTCGTTTGATCTTCCCAATTACGTCAATGAACTTGCAGTGGTAGCGCTTTTTGGGTCTGTGCTGCCTGTCCATAAGTTTCAGCGCACGCACCTGTTTCACGGGCGCAGTAGAGTGAGATTACTACGCGATAAGAGTTGGACGGTTCGCTTGGGGCGGTAAGTGTCACCAACCAGGCATGTTTCTCTTCATCGTATACGCCATTGGCGCTTGCGGCGGGTGTCAAGGTAGTTGTCGCCTCTGCTGAAAATTATGCAGCATCAAGAAGTTTCGTTTCCACCTTTGATTCAGGGTTTAGATAAACCGTCTCGATGGGGTCCCAATTCCTGGTATTTTTGGACCAGCGGTTCGGAT
>CAIYDQ010000275.1 GCA_903925075.1 uncultured Geobacter sp. | reverse complement strand
GGGGTCTGATACTTTTTCAGTAGGTCATCGATTACGGCGAGGTCAATGGTCATGGCAGCTCCTTGGGGGAAGATGATTACCCCGGAATGGCCATTTACACAAACCTTTTTACACCCTCCGGGTGACGAGCTGCCAGGAGCGAGTGACAAATTGTCGGGAGCAGGCGACAAGTTGTCGGGAGCAGGCGACAAGTTGTCGGGAGCAGGCGACAAGTTGTCGGGAGCGGGCGACAAGTTGTCGGGAGCGGGCGACAAGTTGTCGGGAGCTCGTGACAAGTTGTCGGGAGCGGGTGACAAGTTGTCGGGAGCGGGCGACAAGTTGTCGGGAGCTGGTGACAAGTTGTCGGGAGCGGGTGACAAGTTGTCGGGAGCGGGTGACAAGTTGTCGGGAGCAGGTGACAAGTTGTCGGGAGCAGGTGACAAGTTGTCGGGAGCTGGTGACAAGTTGTCGGGAGCTGGTGACAAGTTGTCGGGAGCTGGTGACAAGTTGCTGGGAGCAGGTGACGAGTTGTCCGGAGGGGGTGATGAGTTGTTGATCGTGGGTGGCAAGCTGTCGTACAAAAAACGGGGCGCTCCCGGAGACATGCTCCCGCGGATCGTCAAGTCGGATCTGGGGAAGGGGCGTGCAAAATCAAAAAAAACGGGTTGCCTTGCGGCAACCCAGTGCTTGCGCTAAGTCCGTGCGTGCGTGCTAAGCTAATTGTGCGGCGTTGACCTTCGCTTCTTCTGATACGGGCACGATTTCCTTTGCCCTGGCGGAGCTTCTTCGTTCCTTGGTGAGATCGAACCCCGAGACGAGAAGCACTTCCGGATTGCGGACAGACTCCGCTTCCAACACCGACGCGATCTCGTCCAGATTGATGATCAACTGCGCCTGGAGAATCTCGCGCGCTGAAATGACCAGCCTGCTACCATACCCGGCTTCGTGGTACACTTCAGCGTGTTTGTCCGACGTGGACAGATACGACGACAGCAGCGTCGTGTTCGCCGCCCACGCCGATTCAGCAATGTTGGAGGGTTCGGACAGCCTTTTTCTGACCCTCTGGTTGAAAGAGTAAAACTTTGCTGGTGTCATGCTTCGATAACTTCGCCGGATTCTTGGTTGAAACTGCTTTCCCACATTGCACCTCCTCTCTTCGCCCTGGCGAAGTTGTTGGGTTTACTGTTTAGACATTAGCGCAAGCACATCCGATGAGAATACAGGGTAACACTTGCATTTCAAGCGGATGGCTTACGATCGCGCTATTTTATTACGAAGCCTTGCCCTTGACTTGCACCGGCTGCGGGCGGTATACATGGGACATCACTTTCCCGGAGCCTTCCCGCATGCCTGTTCGATTCATCCACACCTCGGATATCCACCTCGGCAAGACCTACCGCGCGCCCGGCGGCGACGCCTTGCGCTACCAGGACTTTTTCTCTACTTTCGCTGAGATCGTCGCCGACGCGCTGGCCCAACGGGTGGACTTCTTCCTGATCGGCGGCGACCTGTTCCATACCGGCCAGATCCTCCCCAAGACCTTCGCCAAAACCATCGAGACGCTGCAGCCTCTGAAGGACGCGGGCATCCCCTGCCTTGCGGTCGAGGGAAACCACGACTGGATCCACCGCCGCGACAGCGTCTCCTGGATGGAGGCGCTCTCCCAACTCGGCTACATCAGCCTGCTGCGGCCGGGGCGCACCCCGGAAGGGGATTACCGCTTCGAACCCTTCGACCGGGAACTGGGGGCGGGCGGTCATATCGAGATCAACGGGGTCAACGTCTACGGCCTTGGCTATATCGGCTCGCAGGCGGGCAACCACGTGCAACGCATCTGCCAGGCGGTCACCACCGAACTGAACATCCTGCTTTTTCACGTCGGCGTCTGGAGCTATTCTCCGGTGGAGATCGGCAACATCCGCCCCGACGAGGCGCTGCCGCTCGCCGAATGCTTCGATTACGTGGCGCTCGGCCACGGCCACAAGCCGTACATCGTTGAGACGCCGGAGGGCCGCCCCTACGCCTTCAATCCCGGCTCGCCCGACTGCGTGAACTTCGGCGAGGAGCGCTACGACAAGGGGTATTACCTGGTGACGCTGGAGCAGGGGCGCTTCAGCCACGAGTTCAGGCGTACTTCGCCGCGCCCGATGCACGTCGTCACCGTCGATCTGGACGGCGCGGGCAACGCGGTCGAGGCGCTGGAGCGCTTCGCCTGTCGAATACGGGAAAAACTGCCGGAGAACGCGGACCGGCGCTCGCCGCTGATCGAGGTGAGGCTGATCGGCAAGGTCGGCTTCCACCCCTTCGAGCTTAGCCGCGAGCGGCTGCGGCTGGCTCTTGTCGAATGCTGCCAGCCGCTGCACCTGGAACTTAAGAACCACCTCTCCCAGGTGGCGGGCGGGGGAGGGGAGGAGAAGGTCAAGAAAAGCCTCGCCGAGATCGAACGGGACGTTTTGGGCGAACTGATCCAGGGGCACAGCGAATACCAGGGGCGGGAGGAGGAACTGGTCCGCCTTTCCCTGGCGATACGCGACCTGGTGCTCAAAGGCGACGTCGAAGGCGAGGAATTGCTGGAACTGCTCTCGGCCGGAGGTGCACCGTGCGCATAGTCTCCGTGCATCTAAAGAATATAAAGTCGCACCGCGACACCGAACTCACTTTCGCTCCCGGCATCAACGTGCTCTCCGGCGCCAACGGCTCGGGCAAGAGCACCGTCTTTCAGGCGATTGGCTACGCGCTCTTCGGCGTCAGCGCCCAGGACTTCGTCTCCCGCGCCGAACGCTTCCTCAGCATCGGCAGCAAACGAGGTGAGATCAGCGTGGTCTTCGAGCCTGCCGAGGGAGAGAGATACAAGGTGACCAGAAACGTCGGCCCGTCCGCCAAGTGGCTCTTGTCCAAGGAGCGCGACGGCGCCTTCGAGGTGGAGGAACACGCGAACGTTCAGGAGACCGAGCTGCGCATCGCCAAGCTTTTGGGGCTTTCCGGCGGCAGGTCGCTTTCCGAGCAGTTCAAGCTGGTGATCGGCCCCTTTCAGAACGATTTCCTCGGCCCCTTCGTCATCAGGCAGCCGACCAAGCGCCAGGACGCCTTCGACGAGATCCTCGGCATCGACGCCTGGAGAAAGACCTTCGACGGCACCAAGACGCTCGCCAGCGCTATTCTTGCCAAAGTCGATACGCTACAGGCCGAGGTCGCCGGCAAAGTGGAGCAGGTGGCCGTGCTGCCGGCCAAGGAGCTGGAACTTGCCGGCCTGACGCGGGGGTTGGCCGTCAAGCGCGCCGAGCTGGAACTGAAACTGGCCGATTTGCTGCGGCTGACCGAGATCCTTGCCGGTCTGGACGGGCAAAAGGAGCGGATCGAGTCCGCGCAAAACGGCTTGCAGGGGGTCGAGGAGCGGGTTGCCTCCGGCAAGGACCACATCGCCACCCAGCAACTGCTGGCGGACCAGTCGTCCAAGGCAGCAGCCGTGCTGGCAGCGGCGCATCCGGGGAAAACATGTTACGACGCGGCCGAGGGGAAACTCAAGCTGCTGCGCGCCCAGCAACAGCAAAAGCTGCTTTTGGAGCGAAAGCTGGCCGAGTTGGACAAGGAGCAGTCGGCTATCCGCGCCGCGCTGGAGATCGAGACGCGGGAGCTTGCCGATCTCGCTGCCGGCATCGAGGCCGACGCCGCGCGTCTCGGGGCTGAGGAGAAGGCGCTTGGCGTTTCGCTGGCCGAGGTGCTAGAGCGTAAAGCCGAGGCGAGCCGGGAGTTGGCCCGCGTGCACGCTTCCGAGCTTCTCTTTCGACAACTCCCCATGCATCGCATAGAGAAAGCCCTTCCGTACCTGCTGGTGGCGCTGGACCGGATGTCGGCCCTCGACGAGCAGTCCCAAGAAAGGCGGCTGCTTTTGGAAGGAAGCGGCGCCCTCAAGGTCGAGGCCGGCGAACTGGCCGGCCGCCGGGGCGAATTGGAAAAGGTTCAGGGCGAGCGCGCCGAACTCTCGGGCAGAAGGCTTTCCCTGATCGAAGGGCGGGAAAAGATCGGCGCCGGCGACTGCCCTTTTTTCCACGAACCGTGCAAGAATTTGGCGGCAGGCGGCGGAGCGGAGGTGTTCGACTCGCGCATCGACCTGCTGGATGCCGAGATCTCGCTCCTGGATGCGCGCACGAAGGACCTCGCCGCGCAGGTGACGTCCGCTCAAACTGCGACGCGGGAAGTGGCCGGTTTCGAACAGGTTGGGCTTGAGCTTGAAAAGGGCGTGCGCGAGCGGCAATCCTTGGAACAGGAGTTCGCCGCAAAGCTCTCGGAGATCGCCCCGGCTGTGCTGCGGGCCGCTCTCGACGGCTGGCTCGCCTCTGCCGGGCTGACCATGGAACCGGCCTCGGAGACGAACGAGGTCGACTTTCTTGTCGGCGGCGCCCCGCACGAGCGCCGCGCCGAGCTTTGCGCCTGGAGCGACGGGTGGCACGCGGCGACCGTGTCGCTGCAAGCATCCCTGGCGGCCCTCGTTAATCAGGCGGAAGAACCGGTGCGCGCCTGCGATCTGAAGCTTGCCGATCTCGCCGCGCGCGGCGAGGCACTGGCTGGCAAAAAGCGGGAACTGGCCGCGAACAGGGAGAGGTTGCAGCAGCGCGAGCGGGCGATAGCGGCCAGGCGGGTAAGGCTTGAGGAGGTGGCGTCGGAGTTTGCAGCGCAAAAAGCGGCGCTGCAACTGCATGCCGGCCTCGATGAGGAGATCAAGGGCGCGGGCGAGGAGCTGGAGCGGTTTCAAAGCGACCGGGACGATTTCATCGCCAACCAAAAGGCGGCCGAGGAGCTGGACAAGCGCCTGGAAACTCTCGCCAGGTATCAGGCGCGCCTGCATGAGCTGGGACAGGAGTTGGCGGGGAAACGCGAGGAGCTGCAATCGCTTTTGGCGGGTTACCAGGCGCCGCGCCACGACGAGCTGAAGATCGAGCGCGAGGCGCTGGTCGGCGCGGTGGCGACGCTGAAGGCTGAGATCGGCAACTTGGGGGAGGGGATAGCGCGACTGCAAGGAGAGATCGCCGCGCTAGCAGCCGTGGCCGAGGAGATCGCCAGGAAGCAGGCGGCCATCGACCGGCTGCAGGAGCAGGGGACGCTGGTCAAGTTCCTGCGCAACCAGGTGTTCAAAAACGTCTCCAGCCAGCTTTCCGAGCGCTTCAGGGAGGAGATCAGCTTTCGCGCGGATCGGATCTACCGCTGCATCGCCGAGTCGGACGAGGAACTTTTCTGGGGAGAGAACTATCAGATCGTGCTGAAGGATCTGGCCGAGGGGGAAATTCGCGAGCGAACCGACGATCAGCTCTCGGGCGGGCAGATGATGAGCGCCGTGGTCGCGCTGCGGCTGGCCCTGCTGCAGACCATCGGCGCCAGGATCGCCTTCTTCGACGAACCCACTTCCAATCTCGACGCCGAGCGCAGGGAAAACCTGGCGAAGGCCTTCAGGGCCATCGACGTCGGCCAGGAAGAGGTGACCGAGCATTGGTACGACCAGCTTTTCCTGGTGAGCCACGACGTGAGCTTCACCGAGATCACCGACCAGACCATTCAGCTCGACTGAGAAAAAATGCTTTTGAACTGCAAAGGCGCGAAGAACGCGAAGAAACTTCAGGCATCTTTTCTACTGAGTCTTTTACCTGCTTCCTGACTTGCCGGCGAATAAAGCCCGGCCTTGCGGTAGCAGACAGCGAGCAGCAGGCCCATCAGGCCGTCTCCGAGGGCAGCCAGGTAGATTATCGGCCGCCAGGGGGCGAAGTGGGCATGGGTCACCAGGTACAAGACGGCCAGCACCTTCGTCAGGATGATGAGCAGAACCGCACGGTGCTTTCGGGTCAGGTCGGTCAGCGGTGAAAGGTAGAAACAGGCGAGGCAGACCAGGAACAGGCCGGATTGCCTGACAAAGAAAAAATTTTCGATGCTCGATCTTAGGAGCAGGCGATAGAACAGATCCGTGAACAAAAAGATGAATATGCCCAGGATCAGGCTGTGGATCGCAACCAGGAAGACCGACAGGGCAAGGCACTGTACAGCCATCGAGGAAGCGCGGATTTTCGCCAGCTCGTCATGCCAAGCGCAGAGTAGCCCTGTAATCACCTGTCGACCCCCCCGACTGACTTAGGATTTGCTGCGGCCAATCTAATGGAAACGCCGCCGATATGCAACTCTTTCCCGTGGCGCCGGCAGGGTCGCCGCCTGTTTGCCTTGCGCCCAGCATCAAAAAGCCCGGGAGATTTTGGCCATGCACGACAAGAATAAGGGCGCCTGGATCATCGTCGCTTCGGCGTCCGGCTTCGCCACCCTGGGCATCCTGCTTAAATACGCCTTCGCTGCCGGCGCCAATATCTGCACCATTCTCGCCGGCCGCTTCCTGATCGCGGCCCTTTTTCTGCTGCTGTATCTCAGGCTGCGCGGTATCCGCTGCAGCGTCAGTTTACGGACCGCCCGGCATCTCTTCCTGATGGGCGCCGTCGGCTATGGCGGCATGTCGATGCTTTTCGCCAACGGCATCCATTACCTGAGCGCCTCGCTCACCGGGCTGCTGCTTTACACCTACCCCGCCCTGGTCGCGGTGCTGGCCGTCTTGCTCGGGGACGAGCGCTTCACGGCGCAAAAGGCTCTCGCGCTGGCGATCTGCTCCGTGGGGCTCGTGCTGTTGCTGGGCGCCTCCTTTCAGGGGGTGAAGCCGGCAGGGGTGTTCTCCGTGCTGGGCGCGGCGGTTATCTACAGTTGCTATATCGTGGTCGGCAACAAGATCCTGAAGAATACCGACCCTCTGGTCACCTCGCTCTATGTCTGTTTCTCCGCAGGCCTGGCCTTTCTCGCCTACGGCCTGGCAAGCGGCGAGTTGCAGTGGAGGGTCTCCACCGCCGGTTGGCTCTCCATAGTCGGCATCGCCGTCTTTCCCACGCTCTTCGGCGTCTTGGGCTTTTTTCTCGGCATGCGCCTGATCGGCGCCACCAGCGCTTCCATCATCAGCATGTTGGAGCCCCTGATCACCGTGCTGCTTTCGACCCTGCTGCTGGGCGAGCGCATCACCGCATTGCAGGGAGTGGGGGGCGCCGTGTTGTTGAGCGGAGCGATCATCCTGCAACTTTGGGGCGACGGCGCCAGGCGGGAAACGGTGACCGAGGTGTGAAGGGGGCGACCTCTCCGAAACCTCGGGCCGTCGTTGACTTTCCCGCCTCGATCTGCTAGAGACTTATGATTCTATATCTATGCTCAAGCCTGCGCTTTTGCCCCAAAGGACCAAATGGAACAGTTTTTTTTAAAAGTCTCGATCATGCTGGTGCCGGCTCTGATGGCGATCACCTGCCATGAGGTTTCGCACGGCTTCGTAGCGTACTTGTTCGGAGACAACACGGCCAAGTCCCTGGGGCGGCTCACCCTCAATCCCATCAAACCTCTGGATATCGTCGGCACCTTGATGGTGTTCATCATCGGGTTCGGCTGGGCAAAGCCGGTGCCGGTCAATTTCAACAATCTGCGTCACCCGAAAAGGGACATGATCTGGGTCGCCGCCGCCGGCCCCATCACCAACTTCGCGCTGGCCACCGTTTCCGCTCTCGCCATGCGCGCCCTGGTGGCCGTGTCGGCGGGCCTCGCGGGCGGCTCGCCGCTGGCGGCATTCGTCGACCCGATCACGCTGATGCTCGCCTTCTCGGTCTACATAAACCTCGTGCTTGCCATCTTCAACCTGATCCCGGTGCCGCCGCTGGACGGGGGGAGGGTGGCCATCGGCCTGCTCCCCAACGGCCCGTCCATGGCTTTGGCGCGCGTCGAGCGCTTCGGCATGATCCTCGTCATGGCTCTGGTCTTCTTCACCAACGCCTTCAGTTACGTGATATCGCCTGCGTTGAGCTTTGGCGTGCACCTGCTGGCCGGGCCGCAGAGCAGCCTGGTGTTCGGCGTGAACAGGTTGATGATGAGGTAAAACCAAAACCATTTGCCACGGAGAAAATCCGAGGAAGTCCGAGTAAGGCTTACAAACAGGGTAAAGGCTTTTCCGATTCGAAGTCTTGCCGCCTTAAGCCTTACCGTCTTAAGCCGTTAACCCGTCTAAGCTTTTGACGTGGAGTTCTCGGATTTTCTCAGATTTTCTCCGTGGCGAAAGCAGTTTCTTCTTGTTTCACTATCTATTCAAAGGAGTACCCGCATTTATGAGCAATAACCGTATCGTCAGCGGCATGAGGCCTACCGGAAAACTGCACCTGGGACATTTCCACGGGGTGCTCTCCAACTGGCTGGAGCTGCAGCGCAACTTCGACTGCTTCTTCTTCGCCGCCGACTGGCATTCGCTGACCACCGAATACGCGAATACCGAAGGGATCAAGGACAGCATCAACGAGATGGTGCTCGATTGGTTGGCGTTCGGCATCGATCCCGAGAAGAGCGTCATCTTCGAGCAGAGCCATGTGCCGCAGCACGCCGAGCTCTGCCTGATCCTCTCCATGATCACGCCGGTCTCCTGGCTGGAGCGCAACCCGACCTACAAGGAGATGCAGGAAAACCTCACCACCAAGGACCTCTCGACCTTCGGGTTTCTGGGCTATCCGGTGCTGATGGCCTCCGACATCATCGTCTACAAGTCGGCGCGGGTGCCGGTGGGCCAGGATCAGGTCCCTCACCTGGAGATCACCCGCGAGATCGCGCGCCGCTTCAACCACCTCTACGGCCCCGTGTTCCCCGAACCGGCGGCGCTCCTTACCGAAACCCCCAAGGTGCTGGGGCTGGACGGCAGGAAGATGAGCAAGTCCTACGGCAACGCCATTTTCCTCTCGGACGACGCGGAGGAGACCAGGAAGAAGGTGATGTCCATGGTGACCGACACGCTGCGCCCCTTCAAAAAGGATCCGGGCGAGCCCGATCGCTGCGTGGCCTTCACGCTGCACTCGCTCTACGTGCCGCAGGAGAAACGGGACGAGATCGTCATCGCCTGCCGCGCCGCGACGCTTGGCTGCGTCGACTGCAAGAAGATCCTCGCCGGTTGCATGGTTGACACCCTGGCTCCGTTCAGGGCGAAGCGCGAGGAGCTGGCTCGACAAAGCGGCCTGGTCCAAGAGGTGCTGGAAGAGGGGAGCCGCAAGGCGGAAGCCGTCGCCAAAGAGACCATGGTCGAGGTGCGCGCCGCCCTCAGGGTGTAAATCAAACGTTGAACGGAGTCTTTCTGCCTCTCGAAAGCATGCAAAGCAATCTCTTTTCCGACGCGCTGGAAGACGCCTATCGGGTGCAGATCGAGGAGTTCGAAGGTCCGCTCGACCTGCTGCTCCACCTCATCAAGAAGAACGAGCTGGACATCTACAACATCCCGATCGCCGCCATCACCCGGCAGTATCTGGAATACATGGAGATACTCAAGGAACTGAACCTGGACATAGCCGGGGAGTTCCTGGTGATGGCGGCGACGCTCTTGCAGATCAAATCGCGCATGCTGCTGCCGGTCGAGAGCGAGGACGAGGAGGCCGAGCCCGAAGACCCGCGCGCCGAACTGGTGCGCAGGCTTTTGGAGTACCAGCGCTACCGGGACGCCAGCCAGCAGCTCTCCAGCCGCCATCTGCTCGGGCGCGACGTCTTCGCCAGGAAGTTCGCCTCCGCCGAATTGGCCGACCTGGAGCAGACCGAGGAGCCGGCCGACGTCGAGCTGTTCGAGCTGATCGAGGCCTTTCGCCGGGTGCTGGCGCGGGTCTCGGTGGAGACCTTTCACGACGTGATCACCGACGGGATCAGCATCGCCGATCGCATCGGCGAGGTGCTCTCACTTTTGCACGCCCAAAAGACGCTCCGCTTCGACGCGCTTTTCAGCGAGCGCATGACCCGGGATCTGCTGGTGGTGACCTTTCTTTCCATACTGGAATTGTGCAAGCTCCATTTGATAAAGATCACCCAAGGGGAGTGCCTGGGTTCCATCTGGCTCGCCTTGAACGCGCAGGACGAAGATGCCGAGGGGGATGGGGCGCCGGCCTGAGCCCTTTTTGCCGCCGAACACGCAAACACTGGAGTGGTTAGTTGCCGAGCAAGTCTCTGAAAACCATCGTCGAGAGTCTCATCTTCGTTCACGACCAGCCGCTGTCGCTGGACCGGCTCGCTCTTATCCTGGAGGAGCACGAGCGCGCCGACATACGCCTGGCGCTCGAGGAGCTGGCCCGGGAGTACGCGGCCGGCGGACGCGGCATCGTGCTGGCGCAGGTGGCCGGCGGCTACCAGTTGCGCAGCCGGCCGGAGCACGCCGACTACATCAGGAGGCTCACCAAGAGCAAGGGGGTCAAGTTCAGCCAGTCGGCCCTGGAGACGCTCTCCATCGTCGCCTACCGCCAGCCCGTCACCCGGGCCGAGGTCGAATACCTGCGCGGGGTGGACTCCGGCGGGGTGCTGAAGAGCCTTTTGGAAAAGAAGCTTTTGAGGATTCTAGGCAAGAAGGACGTCCCCGGCAAACCGCTCATCTACGGCACCAGCCGGGAGTTTCTGGAACTATTCGGTCTGAAGGACCTGGCTTCGCTCCCCACGCTCAAGGAGATCCAGGAACTGGCGCCTCCGGACCCCTTCGCCGACCAGCCCGAATTGCCGCTGGAGGCGGTTGAATCTTAAGGATCGATGGGAGGCTCGCATGGTACGTCAACCCGCAGTTTGCGGCCAGTTCTACACGCACGACCCCGACCGGCTTAGGCTTGAGCTGCGCGCCATGGTGCCGCAGGGCGAAACAGTCCGGGCC
This sequence comes from uncultured Geobacter sp., assembly GCA_903925075.1. GTDB lineage: Bacteria > Desulfobacterota > Desulfuromonadia > Geobacterales > Geobacteraceae > Geomonas. The sequence goes on along the minus strand of CAIYDQ010000275.1, from coordinate 28,847 downwards.
ATCGGCGTCATCGCGCCGCACGCCGGCTACGTCTACTCAGGAAAGGTGGCCGGCCTGGTCTACGGCGCGGTCAAGGTGCCGGACGCGGTCCTGGTCGTCTGCCCCACTCACACAGGGCTCGGCGCGCCGGCAGCGCTCGCTCCCGCCGGCGATTGGCTCACGCCTCTGGGCCCGGTGCCGGTGAACGGCCGACTCTCCCGGTTGATCCTCAAAGAAGTCCCCGGCATGCGCGAGGACGCCGCGGCGCACCGGATGGAACACTCCGTCGAGGTGCAGCTCCCCTTCCTGCAGTTTAGAAATCCCAAGGTCACTATCGCCGCGCTCTGTCTGGGCCTGCAAGATTACCCGACGCTTGCCGCCATCGGCGCCGGCATCGCCCGCGCCATCGCCGCCTACGGCGGCGAGGTGCTGATCGTCGCCAGCTCCGACATGAACCACTACGAGTCGGCCGACGTCGCCCGCGCCAAGGACGCTTTGGCGCTGGCCGAGATCGCGGCACTTAACCCGGAGGGGCTTTTGCGGGTCTGCCGTAACCAGGGGATCACCATGTGCGGCGCCGTTGCCGCCAGCGTGATGTTGGTGGCCGCCAAGGCGCTCGGCGCCACCTCCAGCCGACTGCTCGCCTACACCTCCAGCGGGGAAGTGAACGGCGATCTCGACCGGGTAGTTGCTTACGCGGCCGTGACGGTCTGCTGATGGACGTCATCACCACCCATGTGAACGCCGACTTCGACTGCATCGGTTCCATGGTCGCCGCGAAAAAACTGTACCCGGACGCCTTGCTGGTGCTCTCCGGCGCCCAGGAGAAGGCGGTCAGGGATTTCTTCCAGAAACAGGGCTCCTCGCCGGAACTGATCTTCACCCGCTTCAAGGACCTGGACCCAGCCCTCATCACCCGCCTGATCATCGTCGACTGTCAGCACTCCTCGCGCATCGGCAAACTGGGCGAGCTCGCCAAGGGGGGCGGGTTCGAGGTGCACATCTACGACCACCACCCCAAGAATTCCGGCGACATCCCCGCCACCGGCGGCGAGATCCGCCCTTGCGGCTCCACCACCACCATCCTGGCCAGCCGCCTCATGCGGCAGGGGATCGAGGTCACTTCCTTCGAGGCCACCCTGATGATGCTCGGCATCCACGAGGATACCGGCAACCTCACCTTCCCCTCGGCCACCGTCGAGGATTACCTGGCCGCGGCCTGGCTTTTGGGGCGAGGGGCGAACCTGAACGAGGTGGCCGACTCGATCGGCAAGGATCTGACCGTCGAACAAGTCTCGCTTTTGAACGAGCTCCTTACCTCGCTTAAGACCAGCTCGCTCAAGGGGGTCGAGGTCTCGGTGGCGCACGCCTCGGTGGACCGCTACGTGGGCGACATCGCCACGCTCGCCCACATGATCCGGGACATGGAAAACCTGCAGGCGCTTTTCCTGGTGGTCGCCATGGCGGACCGGGTGTTCGTCATCGCCAGAAGCCGCGTTCCCGAGGTGCGGGTGGGCGAGATCCTGCAGGAACTGGGCGGGGGAGGGCACGCCACGGCGGCCTCGGCCACCGTCAAGGGACTCACCCTGATCCAGGTGCTGCAGCAGTTGGACGTGGCGTTGCGCCAACGGGTCGATCCGCGGCGCTCGGCGCGCGACATCATGTCCTCGCCGGTCAAGACCGTCCCCCCCGACTGCTCGATCGAGGAGGCGCGCGAGCAACTGGTGCGCTACAACGTGAGCGCCATGCCGGTGATGGCCGCCGACAAGGTGCTCGGCATCATCTCGCGAAAGACCGTGGAGAAGGCGCTGTACCATAACCTGGGGCAGGTCCCGGTCACCGACTACATGCACACGGAATTCCTGGCCGCCTCTCCGGAGACACCCATCGGCGAGTTGCAGGCCTACATGGTCGGCGGGGATGCGAGGCTGGTGCCGGTGATCGCCGACGGCCTGCTCACGGGCGTGGTGACCCGGACCGACTTGTTGCGCTACAGCCTGGGCGGCGAGGCGCTCTACGATCTGGCCCGCGACGCCACCCACGTCAAGAACCGCGAGGTCGAGGGGCTCATGAACAGGCACCTGGCCAGGCGGGCGATCGACGTGCTGCACGATCTGGGGCGGGTCGGCGACCAGCTTGAGCTCGCCGTCTACGCCGTGGGCGGCTTCGTCAGGGACCTGCTTTTGGGCAACGAGAACATGGACCTGGATGTCACGGTCGACGGCGACGGCATCCTCTTCGCCGAAACCTTCGCCGACCGCTTCGGCTGCCGGGTGAAGAGCCATCAGAAGTTCGGCACGGCGGTGATCGTCTTTGCCGACGGCTACAAGATCGACGTGGCCAGCACCCGCCTCGAATACTACGTCTCGCCCGGAGCGCTCCCCACCGTCGAGCGCTCCAGCCTGAAGATGGACCTTTACCGGCGCGATTTCACCGTCAACACGCTCGCCATCGCCCTGAACGGCGCCTCTTTCGGCCGGTTGATCGATTATTTCGGCGCTTACCGCGATCTGCAGGCCAAGGTGATCCGCGTGCTGCACAACCTCTCCTTCGTCGAGGACCCGACCCGCGTCTTCAGAGCCATCCGCTTCGAGCAAAGGCTCAACTTCAAGATCGCCAAGCACACCGAAGACCTGATCAAGAACGCCGTCAAGATGGACTTCCTGGAGAAGCTGGGGGGGAGAAGGCTCCTCTCGGAGCTGGTGCAGATCCTCAAGGAGAAGGAACCTTTGAAAGGGATCTCGCGCATGTCCTCTTTGGGGCTGTTCCGGTTCATACACCCGAGCCTGGAGCTCACCGTCGCCATGCAGAGCGTGCTCGAAGAGGTGCGCTACATGGTCTCCTGGTTCGACCTTCTGTACCTGGAGCGCCCCTACGAGAGGTGGGCCGTTTATTTCCTCGCCCTTTGCGAGTCTCTCACCGACGACGAGTTCTGGGGGGGCTGCACCCGCCTCGCGGTGAGCGAACATTACAAGGCGAGGCTGGTCGAGATGCGCAAGCAGGGAGAGAAGCTGGTCGTTGCCATGGAGGCGAGGCTTGCCGCGCAGGGAAAGCTCGACAACGGCGAGGTCTACTTTTTCCTGAGAGGGCTCTCGGTGGAGGTGCTCCTCTACCAGATGGCCAAAAGCGGCAGTTCCGAGATGAAGAGATACATCTCGCTCTACTTCACCAAACTGCACGAGGTGCGCACCCTGATCGGCGGCGAGGACCTGAAGGAATTGGGGATACAGCAGGGGCCGCTCTACCGGGAGCTGCTGGACGCGGTGCTGAGCGCGAAACTCAATGGCCGGGCGGCGAGCCGCGAGGACGAGATCGAATTGGTCAAGGAACTGCTGGGTTAATTGGTCAAACTAACCGGGGCAGCGTGCAGCCATTTGACTATGGTCCGGTTTTTTAACGTTTTTTTGGCAAGCTGGCCGGTTTTGCTGACTTTTTCGCCACAGTCCGACTATCGGTGAGGCGCCGGCAACACACCGATTGGCTGTTGCGGGTAGTTTCATGAAGAAGTGGTACTCTTTTCCCCCTCTCAAAACAGCCAGTTACGCAATACAACCGTTTTGCTCCGGGTGTTGGCCTCCTTCTTGCGTTATGGATGGTGTTTTGGCATCAGACGCGGAAAAGGGGCTCTCACATGACCGGACTAAAACGCACGGCACTTCTCGCAGTCACCTTGCTTTCCCTGGCGACGCCCTGCCTGGCGGCGGAAAACGCCTTCCATTCCTTCTTCCAGGATGTCTTTTACGGAGGCCTCTCCGGCGGGCTGGTCGGCGCCGCCGTGCTGGCTTTCACCAAACAGCCGGGAAAACACCTCGACTTCATCGGTTACGGCGCCGCGGCCGGCGTATTGGTGGGCGCGACCTATGGCGCGGTGGCCACCACCAGATCCTTGGCCGAGTTGAAAGACGGCGAGGTGACTTTCTCCATGCCGACCATCCTCCCCGAAATCAGGGAGACAAACCTCAAGGGACACTCCAACGTCATCGCCATGGCGGAGCTGTTTCGCGGCACCTTCTGAACGACCTTTACCTGCCAAAATACTCCTCAGCTGGGCCGAAACGGACGGCATGCAGGGCGAACACAAGGTTCGCCCCTACCAAGACCTGCAACCCGTAGGGGCGAACTTTGTGTTCGCCCGCGTTGCCTCGCATTTTCCTCCCCCCTTCAAGCTTCTTGCCTTACTTTCGCCACTAGTATAGACTTCCCAAAGTACATGATTTTCTTGAGGTGAGCCTTTAGTGACCAACGAAAGAATGTCCGACCTGCTGGAATACACCAACGCTCTTTTGACCTGGGTCAGCGGGCGAGGCCGGATCCTGATCGTCGTGCACGACAACCCGGACCCCGACTCCCTCGCCTCGGCCATGGCGCTCAGGCAGTTGTTCGCGGTGCGCCTCAACCGGCAGGCGGTAATCGCCTTTTCCGGCATGATCGGCAGAAGTGAAAACCTGGCCATGGCCGCCATGCTGCAGATACCGCTCACCCCCTTCCCGCTGATCGACCTGAAGACCTTCCAGGTGATCTGCCTCTTGGACAGCCAGCCGCAGACCGGCAACAACTCCCTTCCCCCGGATACCCGGGTGGACATCGTCATCGACCATCACCCGCCGCGCGAGGAGAGCGCCGCCAGCAAGTGGGTCGACATCCGCCCCGATTACGGCACCACCGCCACCATCCTCTATGAATACCTGAAGGTGCAGGGGGTATCGATCGGGACCAAGCTGGCGACCGCCATCTTCTACGCCATCAAGTCCGAGACCCAGGACCTCGGCCGCGAGGCGTGCCGCCCCGACCGCGACGCTTACCTGGCCCTGTTCCCGCTGGCCAACAAGACCCTTTTGAACAGCATCACCCGACCGCCTCTCCCCAGGGAATACTTCGTCTCGCTGCACAGCGCCCTGGAACATGCGGTGATCTATGGATCGCTGCTGATCACCCAGTTGCAGGAGGTGCAGTTCCCCGAGGTGGTGGCCGAATTGGCCGACCTCCTGGTGCGTCTGGAGGGGGTCGAGATCGTGCTCTGCATGGGACGCTACGGCAACGAGATGATCCTTTCCATGCGGACCTCCAACGATCAGCGCAACGCCGGCGAGTTGATCCGCAAGCTGGTGAAAGGGATCGGCAGCGCCGGAGGGCACGGCATGATGGCCGGGGGGAAGGTCGACGACCTGGCCGGCTGCGCCGCACTCCCGGGCGGCGTGGAGCGGCTTCTCAGCGAAAGGCTGCTCGCCGAGCTTGGCGTCGCCGACCGCCAGCCGCGGCAACTGGTGGGGTAGCAGCTATCATGAAAGCGGTTGCCAAATACCCTCTAAAATGCTAGTAATTGATGCATGTCGCTCTTTCTTGATAACGCCGCAACTTCATTCCCGAAACCGGATTCCGTCTACAGGGCCATGGATGCGGCGATGCGGGAGATCGGCGTAGCCCCCGGCAGGGGAGGCTACCGGCAGTCCCTGGAGGCTGCCCGCATCGTCTTTGCGACCAGGTCGGCCCTCGCCGGTTTTTTCGGCGTCTCGGACTCGTCCCGCCTCATTTTCACCCACAGCGCAACAGAATCCCTGAACCTTGCGGTAAGCGGCCTTTTGAAAGCGGGCGACCACGTCGTCTCCAGCTCCGTGGAGCACAACGCGCTTTTGCGTCCCTTGCACCTGATGCTCGGGCGCGGGGTGGAGGTGACGTTCGTGCCGGCCGACCGGGAAGGGGTGGTTTCCGAGCGGGAGATCGCCGGGGCGCTGCGCCCCAACACCAGGCTGGTGGCGCTGGCGCATTGCTCCAACGTCACCGGGGCCGTGCAGCCGATCGGTGAGATCGCCAGGGTGGCGGCCAGAGGCGGCGCGCTGTTCCTGGTGGACGCGGCGCAAAGCGCCGGCTATTTCTCTCTGCCGACCGAGGAAATGGGAATCGACCTTTTGGCGGCGCCGGGACACAAGGGGCTCTTCGGACCTCCGGGCACCGGCCTTTTGACCATCGCCCGGGGAGTGACGCTGGAGCCGCTGTTGGTCGGCGGCACCGGCGGCAGCGCCAGCAGCCCGCTGCAACCGGAGCAGCTTCCCGAGCGTTTCGAGAGCGGCACCATCAACACCGCGGCCCTGGCCGGCCTCAAGGCCGGGCTCGACTTCGTGCTGGAAACGGGGCTGGAGGCGATCAGGGCCAAGGGGAAACTGCTGGTCGAACAACTTTTGCAAGGGCTTCGCGCCTGTCCGGGGGTGACCGTCTACGGCCCTTCGCAGGGCGAGCGCGCCGGCGCCGTCTCCTTCACCGCGGAAGGGGAGGACCCCGCCGTGCTTGGCTACCGGTTGGACAGCGAATACGACATCAGCGTGCGCGCCGGGCTGCACTGCGCCCCGGACGTGCATCGCACCATCGGCAGCTACCCCGGCGGGACCGTCAGGGTGAGCCCCGGTTTTTTCAACAGCGAAGCAGATATCGAGTTTTTCTTGAAGGCGTTGCGCGAGTTGCTGCGCCGGTAAGGCGGGCTTGAAACCCGACACTGCGATGGTCATGGCACCGTTGCTTCGTCGCGTTTCGTACCTCACGCGACCTACGGAAATGGGTGCTGAATAGTTACCTGAATAGTTGCAAAATCGCATGACAACGGAGCGGGAAGGTTCTGAAATATGCAGGGAGAAGAAAAGCAGGTTTCCTTCAAATGCAATGACGCTAAGGGAGTGGCTATGAAGAAAATGTACGTTATCGATACCAACGTTCTTCTGTACGACCCGCAAGCACTCACCAAGTTCGAGGACAACTCGATCATCATCCCGATCACGGTCATCGAAGAGATCGACCGGTTCAAGAAGGATATGAACGAGACCGGACGCAACGCGCGGCAGGTTTCCCGGTTGATGGACGCCTTCCGCAAGGAGGGTTCGCTCTCCAAGGGCGTGCCGCTGAAAAACGGCGGCACGTTGCGCATCGAGATCTACGAAGAGAACGTCATGAAGCGGCTGCCGCCCGAATTGCGCGAGCAGCGCGGCGACAACCGCATCCTGGCCGTCGCCGTCGACCTGATGGAGTCCGAGCCGACCGTGCCGGTGATCCTGGTGACCAAGGACACCAACCTGCGCATCAAGGCCGACGCTCTCGGGCTGGACGCGCAGGATTACGAGTCGGACAAGGTCGCGGTCGAGGATCTCTTTTCCGGGGTCGCCAACATGGAGGTGGAGGCGGAGCTGATCGACCGTTTCTACAGCCAGGGGTGGCTCGACCTGGACCTGGGACTGCTCCCCAACCAGTACGTCACCCTGACCGAAGCCTCCAACCGCTCGCACAGCGCCATCGGCCGCTTCGACAAGCTTTCCGGGCGCATGGTTCCTTTGCGCGGCGCCGAGAAGGACGGGGTCTGGAGCCTGTTCCCGAGAAACCGCGAGCAATCCTTCGCCCTCGACGCCCTTTTGGACGACAACGTCAAGATCGTCACCCTGGTCGGCAAGGCCGGTACCGGCAAGACGCTTCTGGCGATAGCGGCCGGCCTGCAAAAGACCGCCGAGGAAAACGTTTACAACCGGCTCCTGGTGTCGCGGCCGGTATTCCCCATGGGGCGGGACCTGGGCTTTCTGCCCGGCGACATCGAGGAAAAGCTTACCCCGTGGATGCAGCCGATCTTCGACAACGTGGAACTGCTGCTTTCCGGCCACGAGGGTGAAAAGCGCCACAGCAAGGGGTATAAGGAGCTGATGGCCATGGGGATACTGGACATCGAGCCCCTTACCTACATCAGGGGACGCTCGATACCGAACCAGTACATGATCGTGGACGAGGCGCAAAACCTGACGCCGCACGAGATCAAGACCATCGTCACCCGCGCGGGGGAGGGGACCAAGATCGTGCTCACCGGCGACCCTTACCAGATCGACAACCCCTATGTGGACGCGGAGAGCAACGGGCTCACCTACGTGGTCGAGCGGCTGAAGGAGCAGATCATCTCCGGGCACATCACCATGACCAAGGGCGAGCGCTCCGAGCTTGCCGAACTGGCGGCGAACCTGCTGTAGAGGCAGGGCGTTTTTCTCTCATTTCCCATTTTGGAGTCAGCAGGGGGCGCGGCGTCTGCGCCCCCTATCATTTATGTTACTTCTCGCTTTGGAATCTTCATGTGATGAAACGGCTGCGGCCGTGGTCAGGGACGGGAGGACGGTCCTCTCCAACGTCATCGCCTCGCAAATCGACATCCACGCCGAGTACGGCGGAGTGGTGCCGGAAATCGCCTCCCGCAAGCACCTGGAGTCGGTCTCGGTGGTGGTGGAACAGGCGCTTTCGGACGCGGGAGTCGAGGTCGGCGCGCTGGACGGCATCGCGGTCACCCAGGGTCCGGGCCTGGCGGGCGCGCTGCTGGTCGGCATCTCGGCGGCCAAGGGGCTCTCCTTGGGCCGCGGCCTGCCGCTGATCGGGGTGAACCACATCGAGGGACACCTGCTGGCGGTGTTCCTGGAAACGCCGGTGGCGTTTCCCTTTATCGCCCTGGCCGTCTCCGGCGGCCACTCCCACTTGTATCGGGTCGACGGGGTGGGGCGCTACACCACCCTCGGGCAGACGGTGGACGACGCGGCGGGCGAGGCCTTCGACAAGGTCGCCAAGCTGATCGGACTTCCCTATCCGGGAGGGGTGGCCATCGACCGCCTGGCGGCGACCGGCGACCCGCGTGCCATCAAGTTCCCCCGGCCGCTCTTAAACGACGGCAGCTACAATTTCAGCTTCTCCGGCCTGAAGACGGCGGTGCTCACACACGTCAACAAATTTCCCGAGTCCAAAGGCGCAGGGGTGAACGATCTGGCCGCGTCCTTTCAGGCCGCCGTCTGCGAGGTGCTGACCAAAAAGACCGCGGCGGCGGTGGCCGCCACCGGCATCAAGCGGCTGGTGGTGGCGGGCGGTGTGGCGTGCAACAGCGCCCTGCGCTCGCACATGGCCCGATTCGCCGCGGAACAGGGGGTGGAGCTCTCCATCCCGTCGCCGGGGCTTTGTTCCGACAACGCCGCCATGATCGCGGTTCCCGGCGATTTTTACCTCGAAGCAGGCATAAACAGCGGTTTCGATCTGGACGCGCTCCCCGTCTGGCCGCTGGACCGGCTCGCCTCGCGCCTCAAGGAGGCTTTCTGATGGAAAAGATGCGCGCCAAGAAGTCGCTGGGACAAAATTTTCTGATCGACGATAACGTGCTCTCCCGCATCGTGGCCTGCGTCGCGCCGGAGAGCGGCGACCATATCCTGGAAGTCGGTCCCGGCCGCGGCGCTCTCAGCAGGATGCTGGCGGCAAGCGGCGCCACCTTCCTGGCGATCGAGTGGGACCGCGACCTGCTGCCGCTGCTCAACGCCGAATTCGCCGCCTCGCCCAACGTGGAGATCGGCCATGGCGACATCCTCAGGGTCGACCTGCGCCAGTTGCTGAGCTCGCGTGGCCCCGGCCGCAAGTGGAAGGTGGCCGCCAACCTCCCCTACAACATCTCGTCCCAGGTGCTGTTCCGCTTCCTGGAGTGCGGCGATCTGTTCGAGCGGCTGGTGCTGATGCTGCAAAAAGAGGTGGGAGACCGGCTGGTGGCCCCGGCCGGCTGCAAGGACTACGGGGCCTTGACCGTGCTGCTCAGGCTCCACTTCGATATCCGCAAGGAGTTTCCGGTCAAGCCCGGTTCCTTCCGGCCGATCCCCAAGGTGGACTCGGCGGTGCTGAGCTTCACCCCCTTGGAGCGCCCCAGGGCGGAGGTGGGAGACGAGGATTACTTTCGCCGCCTGGTGAAGGGGGCCTTCAACCAGCGCCGCAAGACCCTGCTCAACTCGCTGCGCTCCGCCGGCTTCGACGCCGAGGACGCCTCGCTGTCGGAAGCGCTCGCCAGAAGCGGCATCGACGGGGGCAGACGCGGCGAGACCCTTTCCCTGGACGAGTTCGCCGCGCTTTCCCGGGAGCTGCTGGCCGGGAAAACCTCTGGCGTAACCGGCGCTGTTTGTGCTATATAAAAATGCTAATAATTAAAGGGCACGGAGAGGTTTTATGAAAATATGCGTGATAGGTTCGGGTTACGTCGGTCTGGTGGCCGGCGCCTGCTTCGCCGAGAGCGGCAACGACGTCATCTGCGTGGACGTGGACCAGGAGAAGATCGAGGGGCTGAAGCGCGGTGTAATCCCCATCTACGAGCCGGGCTTGAAGGAAATGGTGCTGCGCAACTGCGAAGAGGGGAGGCTCAGCTTCACCACCGACTTGGGCTTTGCCGTCAAGGCGTCGCTGGTCAACTTCATCGCGGTGGGGACGCCCCCCGGCGCCGACGGCTCCGCCGACCTGCAGTACGTCATCTCCGTGGCCCGCTCCATAGGCCAGCACATGGAAGGGTTCAAGATCATCGTCGACAAGTCGACGGTGCCGGTCGGCACGGCGGACAAGGTGCGGGCGGCCGTGGCCGAGGAACTGGCGGCGCGCGGCCTGCAGATCGAGTTCGACGTGGTCTCCAACCCCGAGTTCTTGAAAGAGGGCGCGGCCATCGACGACTTCATGAAGCCGGACCGGGTCGTGATCGGCACGGACAACGTCAGGACCGCCGAGCTGATGAAGGAGCTGTACTCGGCCTTCATGCGCAAGTCCAACCGGCTGTTGATCATGGACATCAAGAGCGCGGAAATGACCAAGTACGCGGCCAACGCCATGCTCGCCACCCGGATCACCTTCATGAACCAGATCGCCAACCTCTGCGAGAAGATGGGCGCCGACGTGATGGCGGTCAGGGAGGGGATCGGCTCCGACTCCCGCATCGGCTACGACTTCCTTTTCCCGGGCGTCGGCTACGGCGGCTCCTGCTTTCCCAAAGACGTGAAGGCGCTGGTGAAGACCGCCGAGGAGTGCGACTACGACTTCATCCTCTTGAAAGGGGTGGAGGAAGCCAATGATCGTCAAAAGCGGGTGCTCTCCGACAAGATCCAGGCCCGCCTGGGCGACCACTCCAGCGATACGCCGCTGGCCGGCATGAGCTTCGCCATCTGGGGGCTCTCCTTCAAGCCGCGCACCGACGACATGCGGGACGCCCCATCGCTTACCATCATCAACCGCCTGCTGGAGTTGGGGGCCAAGGTGCGCGCCCACGATCCCGAGGCGATCGGCGAGGCGAAAAAGCATTTCGGCGACCGCATCGCCTACAGCGTCAATCAATACGACCTGTTGAAGGATGCGAACGCCCTGGTGATCATCACCGAATGGAACGAATACCGGAACCCCGACTTCGACAGGATCAAGAGCCTGTTATTGAAACCGCTGATCTTCGACGGCCGCAACCTGTACCAGCCCGAGCGCATGGCGCATGCCGGCTTCGAATACCTGCCGATCGGCAGAAACGGCAAGGTCGCCTGCGAAGTGGCTTAAGAACCGTTCTACGTTCCACGTTCTACGTTCTACGTTGTTTAAAAGCGGCTCGGAGTTCGGCGTTCGACGCTGCGAACCTCTGTCGCACGACGTTCTAGATTGCAAACCTCATTAAACGCGGAAGTTCAGCAAGAAAAGGAGTCCCCTATGCGTGCACTTGTCACCGGCGGCGCTGGCTTTATCGGTTCGCATCTTTGCGAGCGGCTCCTCAAGGACGGCCACGAGGTGATCTGCCTCGACAACTTCTTCACCGGCAATAAGCGCAACATCGCTCATCTGCTGGATGACCGCCGCTTCGAGCTGATCCGGCACGACGTCACCGAGCCGATTCTTTTGGAGGTGGACCGGATCTTCAACCTGGCCTGTCCGGCTTCGCCGATCCACTATCAGTACAACCCGGTGAAGACCACCAAGACCAGCGTGATGGGCGCCATCAACATGCTCGGCTTGGCCAAGCGGGTAAGGGCCAGGATCCTGCAGGCCTCGACCTCGGAGGTGTACGGAGACCCGCAGGTACATCCGCAGCCGGAATCGTACTGGGGCAACGTGAACACCATCGGCATCAGGAGTTGCTACGACGAGGGGAAGCGGGTCGCGGAAACGCTGATGATGGACTACCATCGGCAAAACAAGGTGGACATCAGGATCATCCGTATTTTCAACACCTACGGCCCCAATATGGCGGAGAACGACGGCCGCGTGGTCTCCAACTTCATCCTGCAGGCGCTGAAGGGCGAAGACATCACGGTGTACGGCAAGGGCGAGCAGACCCGCTCCTTTTGTTTCGTCTCCGATCTGATCGAGGGGATACTCAAGATGATGGAGTGTCCCGGATTCATCGGGCCGGTCAACCTGGGCAATCCCAACGAGACCACCATCGTCGATTTCGCCAAGAAGATCATCGCGCTCACCGGCTCCAGTTCGCGCATCATCTACAATCCGCTGCCGGCGGACGACCCCAAGCAGAGGCAGCCGGACATCACGCTGGCCAAGGAAAAGCTCGGCTGGGAACCCAAGGTGCAGGTGGATGAGGGGCTGAAGAAGACCATAGAGTACTTCAGCTCCGTGCTTTCCGCAGGGTAACCATGCAGAAGCGTTTTTTCCTGACGCCGGCGGCCATTGCCATCTTCATCCTTTACTTCACCGTTTTCGGTGAGCGGGGACTGTTGCGCATCGACCATCTGCACCGCGACCGCGACGAGATGCAGAAGCGGCTGCTGGAGTTGAAGGGCGAAAACGACAAGCTGAAACGGGAAATCACCGCTCTGCAATCGGATCGGCGTTATCTGGAAAGCCTCGCGCGGCGCGACTTCGGCTTCGTGCGCAGCAACGAGGTGATCTACCAGTTTCCTTCTCAAGATAAATCAGCCGGCTCCCCCGACAAGCCTGCCGCGGCTCAAGAGAAGCCGGCCGCAGGTCAAGAGAAACCGGCAGCGGGACAAGAGAAGCACGCCGCGGGTCAAGATAAAGGGGCCAATCATCAGGGCAAGCCGATCGTCAAAAAGCTCCCTCCCCCTTGATGGGAGAGGGATTGTTTCGGTGTGGCGTGTATCCTTAGCGACGCTCAAGGCAAGGCGACCAAGTTGCATCAAGCGGGAGAATATATATGGCTGAAACGGGAAAACAACACTGCGTCGTCTGCGCCTGGCGCGAGAACTGCGCCAAGAAGTTCCGCGTGACCGACGGCGGCGCCCATTGCCCGGACTTCACCAGAGACGTCACCATCAAGGCGGTGCCCGACACGGATCGCGACCAACAAAGGGAGGATTAGCTATGAAGGAGCAGCTGCGCGCATGCATCCTGAAGGGAATCGAGGGGTGTTTCGCCGACGGCACGCTCACCTCGGGAGTGGTTCCGGCAGTCAGCGTTGAGAAGCCCGCGCACGCGGAACACGGTGATTTCGCCACCAACGTCGCCATGCAGATGGCGAAACCGGAGAGAAAGTCGCCTCGCGCCATCGCCGAGATCCTGGTCAAGAAGCTCGCCGGCAGCTCCGAGCTGATCGGATCGCTGGAAATAGCGGGGCCGGGTTTCGTGAACTTTTTCATCAAGGACTCGGCCTGGAGAACGACGCTGACCGAGATCGACCGGGCCGGCGACGACTACGGCAAGAGCCTGGTGGGCGCGGGGAAGAAGGTCCAGGTGGAGTTCGTCAGCGCCAACCCGACCGGTCCGCTCCATATCGGACACGGCCGCGGTGCCGCCACCGGAGACGCTGTGGCTTCGCTCCTCGCCGCCGCCGGCTTCGACGTGCAGCGCGAGTATTACATCAACGACGCCGGCAACCAGATGAACACCCTGGGGCTCTCGGGACTTTTGCGCTACCGGCAACTGCTGGGCGAGGAGATCGAGTTCCCGGCGAACTGCTATCAGGGCGACTACATCAAGGACATCGCCCGCGACGCCATGGTCAAGCACGGCGAGCGTTTTCTGAAGGCGCCGCAGGAGGAGGGAGTCGCTTTCTTCGCCAAGATGGGAGGCGACCTGATCCTCAAGGGGATCGACGAGGACTTGCAGGCTTTCGGCGTGCGGTTGGACAACTGGTTCTCCGAGCAGTCGCTCTTCGATGACGGTAAAGTCGCCTCGGCAATAGCCGAGATGCAGGAGAAGGGGCTGATCTACGAACAGGACGGGGCGCTTTGGTTTCGCACCACCGACTACGGCGACGACAAGGACCGGGTGGTGGTCAGAAGCAACGGGGTAACCACCTACTTCGCCTCCGACATCGCTTACCACCGCGACAAGTTCGCCCGCGGCTTCGACTGGGTGATCGACGTCTGGGGCGCGGACCACCACGGCTATATCCCGCGTTTGAAAGGGATCGTGCAGGGACTGGGACGCGATCCTGAGGATCTTGGGATCATCCTGGTGCAATTGGTCTCGCTTTTGCGCGACGGCGTGCCGGTCGCCATGTCCACCAGGAGCGGCGAATTCGTGACCCTCAAGGAGGTGGTGGACGAGGTGGGTCGCGACGCGGCGCGCTTCTTCTTCCTGATGCGCCGCTCCGACAGCCAGCTCGATTTCGACCTGGAACTCGCCAAGCGCCAGAGCACGGACAACCCGGTTTACTACGTGCAGTACGCCCACGCGCGCATCAAGAGCATCTTCGACACGGCGCGCGAGAGAGGCTCCGCTCCCGCCTTTGAAAGCGTCCGGCTGGAGCTTTTGGACAGCACCGACGACATGTCGCTGATCAAGAAGCTCTCGGCTTATCCGGAGATCCTCGAAGGGGCGGCGCTCAACTTCGAGCCGCACCGCATCACCTATTATCTGCAGGAATTGGCCGGCGAATTCCACAGCTTTTACAACAAGAGCCGGGTGATCACCGAGGAGCCGGCGCTCACCCAGGCGCGGCTTTTCCTGCTGCATTGCGCGGCGGTCACCATCAAGAACGCGCTTACGGTGCTGGGAATTTCGGCTCCGGAGAGGATGTAGGCGGCGATAGGGGCATATCATGCGGCTTGATTACAGCGAAAAGAGGGTCGGCAAGAGCGTCGAGCGCCACCAGGTGAAGAAGAACAAGCCGCGCAAGGGTTCTTCCGGCTTGTTCGTGCTGCTCTCCATACTCACGCTGATCGGCACCTTCGGGGCGGGCGTTTTGACCGGCTGGCTCCTTCCCAAGGCTCGCAAGGCTCCGTTCACCGCTGGCCAAGCCGCCAAAGGCCAGGAGGCCGGGCAGGGACCGCAGGCAGCGGAGAAGCCCGCTCCGCCCCCCCCCGCAGCCCCTCTCACCTTCTACAAGACCCTCTCTGAAGGCGGCGGCAAAGGCGCCATCGGCAGCGGGCTCAACCTGAAAAAGCCGGAGCCCGCGCTGAGCGCGCCCCGGCCGTCGCAGAAGGCCGCGCCGATTCCCGCCGCCGTTACCGCACCCCCGGCCGAGACGGATGCCGAGGCCGAGGCCGCGCCTGCCGTCGAGAAACCGGAGGCGTCGGGGCGTTTCGTGGTGCAGATAGCGTCCTTTCGCGGGCAGCAGGAGGCGGACAAGGCGCAGGCGAAATTGGTGGCCAAGGGGGTCGCCGCCTACGTGATGGAGTCGAAGCTTAAGGACAACGTCGTCTGGTATCGGCTGAGGGTAGGGCGGCATCTCAGCAAGGCCGAAGCCGAGGAGATCGCCGGCAAGGCCGGCAAGGGCGCCGCGGTGCTGTCGGAATAGGGGCGTGGATCGGGCCGTGGTCCCGGCTTCGCCTAAATCTCAACCGTCCTCCAGAGCCAACGCGCTGGAGGACTTTCTTTGCAGGGGGTAGCGCATGAGCGCACTACAGAGCATCAAGTGTCCGCACTGCCGCAAGGAAGCGCCGCTTGCCGGGAATCCCTATCGCCCTTTTTGTTCCCAGCGATGCAAGATGATCGACCTCGGCGCCTGGGCCACGGACGACTACCGGATCCCCGGAGAAAAGGCGCCGGAGAAGGACGAGGATTACGAGGACTAACCTTGTCGGCCATTACGAGGAATAACTTGCCGTCCATTCGGATTATATTGAACCTTTAAAGGAGCCCTTCATGTCACAAGTACGTTTGCGTTTTGCACCCAGCCCCACCGGTTATCTGCACGTAGGCGGCGCGCGCACGGCGCTTTTCAACTGGCTATTGGCAAGAAAGCAGCACGGCAAGTTCATCCTGAGGATCGAGGACACCGACGTCGCCCGCTCCACTCAGCAGTCGGTGGACGCCATACTCGAGGGAATGACCTGGCTCGGACTCGACTGGGACGAGGGCCCCTTCTACCAGTCGGACAATTTTCCGCTTTACAAGGAGTACGTGCAGAAGCTCTTGGCCGCCGGCAAGGCGTACAAATGCTACTGCAGCTCCGAAGAGCTGGAAGCCAAACGCGAGCAGGCGCTGAAGGAAGGGGGCAAGCCCAAGTACGACGGCACCTGCCGGGAGCTCGCCGCGCAGCCCGACGACGGCCGGCCCTACGTGGTGCGCTTCAAGGCGCCGCAGCAGGGGACCACCTCCTGGGTCGACCTGGTGAAGGGGAAGATTTCCTTCGAGAACGCCGAGTTGGACGACCTGATCGTCCAGCGCACCGACGGCACCCCGACCTACAACTTCGTGGTGGTGGTCGACGACGCCAGCATGGCGATCACCACCGTGATCCGCGGTGACGACCACGTCAACAACACGCCGCGCCAGATACTGCTCTACCAGGCTCTTGAGTCCGAGGTTCCCAGCTTCGCCCACGTGCCGATGATCCTCGGCGCCGACAAGGCGCGGCTTTCCAAGCGCCACGGCGCGACCAGCGTCATCGCCTATCGGGAAATGGGCTTTCTTCCCGAGGCGATGGTGAATTACCTGGTGCGTCTGGGTTGGAGTTATGGCGACGAGGAGATCTTCTCGCTTGAGGACCTGATCCAGAAATTCTCCATCGAGAACGTCGGCAGGTCGGCCGGCGTCTTCAATACCGAAAAGCTGCTCTGGTTGAACGCGCATTACATCAAGAACGGTGATCCGGTGCGGCTGGCCGGGCTGGTGACCCCGTTTCTGAGCGAGCGCGGCGTTAAGCCCGAGGGGGGGCCGGACCTGGTGGCGGTGGTGAAGACCCTGCAGGAGAGGGCGAAGACCATGTTGGAGTTGGCCGACGGTGCGCTCTTTTACTACCGGGGAGATTTTGCCTACGACGAGAAGGGAGCCGCCAAGTTTTTCAACGCCGAGACGCCGGCGCTGCTGGCCGAGCTGCTGGGCAAGCTGGAGGCGTTGGGAAGTTTTGACTTAGCGGCCATCGAGGGAGTATTCAAGGCGATCTGCGAGGAGAAGGGGATCAAGTTGGGGCAGATCGCGCCGGCGGTGCGGCTCGCCTTATCCGGCTCGACCGCCTCCCCGGGCATCTACGAGATGATCGAGGTGTTTGGCAAAGCCGAGACCGGAAAGCGTCTGGAGCGTGCCATAGCCGCCATAAAATAGCAGGACAGCCACCATCAAAAAAAAGCCGCCCAAGGTCGATTGTCCCTTGTGCGGCTTTTTCGCGTTTTCCCAGAGATTCCCATACTTCCCATACTTCCCATACTTCCCATCCCTCCCATCCCCCAACTTTCATAAAAACCACAAAAAAAACCTGCAGGCGGTAGAACCGCATCTGCAGGCCATGGCATTACAGCTGAAAGGAGTTAGGCGTGAATCGAGTTAACCGGGCAGGTGTCTACGCATGCCCCGCAGTCGATGCAGGTATCCGCAGCGATAACCCTTTTGTCGCCGGACTCGCTGATGGCGTTAACCGGGCAGGAATCCTCGCAGGCTCCGCAGTTGATGCATTCGTCGGTAATTGTATGTGCCAAAGTATTCACCTCCTTCTGGTTTGATTGAGCATAATTTTGTCGAAAAACTAGCATACCCGAAAAGAAAAGTCCACTATAAACCTGCGCCGTTTTAGTCGCCGCCGCGGAGAAAAATCTTGAACTGTCGGCGGCGCTCCTGTATAAGTAGAAACAAGTTTTATTTTTAACGACTTGTCTTGAAGCCGCTTCCGCGGCCGCATTATATTGATTAAATCTAACGGAGGTTTTTGATCGATGGATATACTGGCACTTAACTGCGGCAGTTCTTCAGTAAAATACCAGTTGTTCGACTGGGATAAGAAAGCGGTTGTTGCCAAGGGCATGGTGGAACGGGTGGTGATCGGCGACTCCTTCATCCTGCACGAAGTGCCGGGGCGTGAGACCTATCGGGAGGATTCCGATTGTCCGGATCATAAAACCGCAGTCGACCTGATCATGCGCACGCTAACCTCTCCCGGACACGGGGTGTTGAGCGACATCAAACAGATCGCCGCAGT
Organism: uncultured Geobacter sp.; assembly: GCA_903925075.1. GTDB lineage: Bacteria > Desulfobacterota > Desulfuromonadia > Geobacterales > Geobacteraceae > Geomonas. The sequence goes on along the minus strand of CAIYDQ010000275.1, from coordinate 10,765 downwards.
CGGCCATCGCGTCGTGCACGGCGGCGAGCGCTTCACCAAGTCGGTGCTGATCGATGCCGACGTGCTGGACGCGGTCACCGAGGTGCAGCACCTGGCGCCTCTGCACAACCCGCCGAACATCGCAGGCATCGAGGGCGCCTTGGCCGTGCTTCCCGGCGTGCCGCAGGTCGCAATCTTCGACACCGCTTTCCACCAGACCATGCCCGAGCACGCCTATCTCTATCCGCTCCCCTTCGAGTGGTACGAAAAATACGGCGTCCGGCGCTACGGCTTTCACGGCACTTCCCATCTGTACGTTTCCAAGCGGGTGGCCGCCATTCTCGGCAAACCCGCCAGCCAGTGCAACGTGATCACCATGCACATCGGCAACGGCGTCTCGCACTGCGCCATCCAAAACGGGATCTCCATCGACACCAGCATGGGGCTCACCCCCTTGGAAGGCGCCATGATGGGCACCCGCTGCGGCGACATCGACCCCGCCATTCCCGCCTTCATGATGCAAAAGGACAACCTCTCCGCCAAGGAGATCGACAGCATCCTCAACAAGAAGAGCGGCGTCATCGGCATCACCGGCCGCTTTACCGACCGGCGCGACGTCATTGAGCATGCCCAGGCGGGCGACCGTCTGTGCGCCTTGGCGCTCGACATCGAGGCTTACCGCCTGAAGAAGTACATCGGCACCTACCTTGCGGTCATCGGCAAGCTCGACGCCGTCGTCTTCACCGCCGGAGTGGGCGAGATGGGGGCGCCGATCAGGGCGCGCGCCATCGAGGGACTGGAGCACATCGGCATCATTTTGGACCCGCAGAGAAACGCCTCCGCCATGACCCGCAAGCGCGAGACCCTGATCACCACCGACGATTCGCCGGTCAAGGTCTACGTGATCCCAACAGACGAGGAACTGGTCTTCACCGAGGACGTGGCCGCCATCTTGAACGGCACCTACACGGACCACATGAATTTCGAATACAGCTTTTCCAGATCGGATTTCGTTCGCTCCTAGAAAAGCGGAGAGCGGTAGCATAAATAGATAAATGATAAAGGCCGGCGGGGGAAATTTCCCTGCCGGCCTTTCATGTTTTGCGGCGGATCTAACGGCGAAACTGATCTTATAGGCGAGGCGCAAGCAACTCCCGCATCTGCAGCGCGTTTGCGACCGCGTGGCCTGCGTGACAGTTCTTGAACATGATGAAGGTGGCGCGCGTATCGACGCTCAACCTCTTCGCCGCCTCGGCGATCTCGCCCAACTCCTGCCGGTCGTAGCGATAATCGTAGCGCAGATCGGAGTGGCCGAGCCAACTCTCCGCGTTTCTGCCGTAGAGCCTCAGGTAGGCCATGGAGGTGGTCGCTTCGGGATGGAAGGGCAAACTGGCTAGGGTGCCGTATTGAGGCTCGTCGCAGGTGATGTAGGTGATCTTGTGCTCTCGCAAGAAGGCGAAAAGATCGTCGGCGTGCCGCCGGGTCAGCCAGCTGCCGTGCCGAAACTCCACGGCGATGGGGAGCCCAGCCATCAGCTGCTTGCAGTAGGCGAGGTACTCCAGGTTGGCCTTTTGATAGCCGAACCAGGGCGGGAACTGGAAGATGACGAAGCCCAGCTTGTGCGCGGCCTTCAGCGGTTGCAGCGCCTCCACCATAGCCTGCGCCATGGCCCTGAGCGCCGCCGGCTCGCAAACCTGGACGCCGGTCTGCGCCGGATCCGCGGCTGGCAACATTTCGCGCAGCTCTTTTGCCAGGCCCTGCGGCTCGATCCGGTGGCCGGTAAGCGCGCCGAACGCCTTGACGTGGAACAGGAATCCGCTCGGCGTCCGCTCTGCCCAAGCCTGCGCCATCGCCCGGGTGGGAATGGAGAAATAGCTGCTGTCGATCTCCACGGTGTCGAAGCGGCTGGCGTAGAATCTCAGGCGTTGCTCGGCGCTGTCGACCCCGGGCGGGTAGAAGGCGCCGCTGTCGATGAGACTCCTTTCGGTCCAGGAACAGGTGCCGATGCGGATGCCGCCGGAGAGCACGCGCTTCCCTAAAAGACGACCGCGCTCAGGGCGTAATTGATCACCGAGAGCACCAGGCCGAACAGCAGCGCCCAGCCGAATCCCGCGACAGCGAATCCCGGAACCAGGGCGCTGGTCAGCATTATCAGCAGGGCGTTGATCACCAGGGTGAAAAGACCCAGGGTGAGGATGTTGAGCGGCAGGGTAAGCAGCAGCAGTAGCGGCTTGATGAAGGTGTTGATCAGCCCCAGCACGACGGCGGTCGCCAGGGCGGCGATGAAGCCGGAGAGGTGGACCCCGGGGAGCAGATAGGCGGTAATGACGATGGCGACCGCTCGGATCAGCCAGTGGATAAGAAAGGTCATATTTTTTCCTCCAGGGGGGTGGGAGCCGCCGAACGAACGGCCGCCGATAGGGAACCACGAGCTAGTATACCCGCAAATACGAATCTGTAAAATAGGATTGTATTTTCCGAAGAACAGCGCCGGTAAGGTGGAAGAACCGTTTCATGCCCCGTGGGCAGCACTATTTCCACAATTTGCAAAACATTGTTTGTGATAAAATAAACTTCGGCCAACTCCAGTACCGGCGTGGAAAAAACTTGAATCAATCAACTATCGAGGCGAACTCCGCTGCCAACTCCTTGGAGCCGACGCGCTCACCTTATAAAGCTGTTGACAAAATACCGGATATTACAGTATATTTCGCCGAATTAGCGAGCTATACCACTGACTTTATAGGGTTGCCGAGGAGTTTGCCATGTTCTTCAACGAGGAGTTCGAGACGCTGCCGCGGGAGGCGATCGAGGCGCTGCAACTGAAAAGGCTGAAGACCATGGTGCGCCGCGTCCTGAAAAACGTGCCGTTCTACCGGGAGTCGCTCGGCAAAGCGGGCATCGGCGCCGACTCGGTGAAGACGCTCCAGGATCTGGCCAAGCTCCCCTTCACCTACAAACAGGACCTGCGCGACAGCTACCCGTACCGCATGTTCGCGGCGCCCATGGAAGAGATCGTCCGCATCCACGCCTCTTCCGGCACCACCGGCAAACCCACGGTGGTGGGCTACACCAAAAAGGACATCGACAACTGGAGCGAGTTGATGGCCCGCTCCTTCGTCGCCGCCGGCGCCCACAAGGGCGACATCATTCACAACTCCTACGGCTACGGCCTCTTCACCGGCGGCCTCGGCGCCCACTACGGCGCCGAGAGGCTGGGCGCCTCGGTGATCCCGATGTCGGGGGGGAACACCAAAAAACAGATCATGATCATGCAGGACTTCGGTTCCACGGTGCTCACCTGCACGCCTTCTTATTCGCTGTTCATGGCGGAGGCCGCCAGGGAGGAAGGGATCGATTTCCGCGATCTGAAGCTGCGCGTCGGCATCTTCGGCGCCGAGCCCTGGTCCGAGGAGATGCGCGCCGACATCGAGCAGAAGCTGAACATTTCCGCCGTCGACATCTACGGGCTCTCCGAGATCATGGGGCCGGGCGTCGCCATCGAGTGCTGCGAGGCGAAGCAGGGGCTGCATATCTGGGAGGACCACTTCATTCCCGAGATCATCGATCCGGAAACCGGCGAACTGCTCGGCGCCGGCAGGGAAGGGGAGCTGGTCATCACCACCATCACCAAGGAAGGGATACCGCTGATCCGTTACCGGACGCGCGACATCACCTCCATCAGCTACGAGCCGTGCATCTGTGGCAGGACCCACGCGCGCATCGCGCGCATGAGCGGCCGCAGCGACGACATGCTGATCATCCGCGGCGTGAACGTCTTCCCGTCCCAGATCGAATCGATCCTGATGGGGGTCGAGGGGGTGGAGCCGCACTACCTGCTGGTGGTCGACAGGCACGAGACCCTGGACACGCTGGAGGTTCAGGTCGAGGTGGGCGAGCAGATGTTCTCCGACGAGGTGAAGCACCTCCAGGCGCTCTCCCTGCGGATCGAGAAGCAGATCAAGGAGATGCTGGGAGTCACCTGCCGGGTACGGCTCGTGGAGCCCAAGAGCATAACCCGCAGCGAAGGGAAGGCGAAAAGGGTCATCGACAAGAGAAACCAGGCCTAAAGGAGGCAGTCATGCACGTGGAGCAGATCTCCGTTTTCATCGAAAACAAGTTCGGCAGGCTTGCCGAGGTGACGCGCATCCTGGGAGACGCCGGCGTCAACATCCGCACGCTCTCGCTGGCGGACACCTCCGATTTCGGCATATTGCGCCTGATCGTCGACCACACGGACCACGCCAAGTCCGCGCTGAAGGAGCGGGGCTTCACGGTCAGCAAGACCGAGGTGGTCGCCGTGGAGATACCCGATCGTCCCGGCGGGCTGGCCGACGTGTTGCAGGCCCTGGACGAGGAGGGGATCAACGTGGAGTACATGTACGCCTTCGTCGAGCGCAACGCCGAGAACGCCGTGATGATCTTCCGCTTCGACGAGACCCAAAAAGCGATTGCCGCGCTCGTCGCCAGACAGTTCGCGGTGCTGCCCGGCGAGCGGCTTTACGGCATGTAGCGGCCGAGCAAAATTTAAATACAAATGGTTTAAAAAACAGGAGGGTATTTTTTTGAGAAGGATTCTCGGTAGCGTCAGCCTCATCATGCTTCTTTGCAGCGCCAACGCCGCGCTCGCCGCTGCGCCGGTCAAGATCGGCGCGCTTTTCGCCGTCACCGGCCCCGCTTCCTTTCTGGGCGAGCCCGAGAAAAACACCCTGGAACTGCTGGTGAAGGAGGCCAACGCCAAGGGGGGCATCAAGGGCGCCAAGATCGAGCTGGTGATCTACGACACCGGCGGCGACGCCACCAAGGCCGTGCAGCTGGCCAACAAACTGATCAAGAACGACCACGTCGCCGTCATCGTCGGACCCACCACCACCGGCGAAACCATGGCGGTGATCCCGATCGCCGAGAAGGAGCAGATCCCGCTGATCTCCTGCGCCGCCGGCATCAAAATCACCGACCCGGTGAAAAAGTGGGTCTTCAAGACGCCGGCCAACGACCATGTGGCTGCCGAGAAGATCTTCAACCAGGCCGAGAAGCTGAAGCAAAAGAACCTGGCGCTGATCACGGTTTCCGACTCCTTCGGCGCCTCCGGGCGCGAGCAGCTGAAGGCGATGGCCGCCAAGCGCGGCTTCAAGATCGTGGCCGACGAGGTCTACTCTCCCAAAGACACCGACATGACCCCGCAGCTCTACAAGATCAAGGCGGCCAAGCCCGACGCGGTCATCTGCTGGGGCACCAATCCGGGGCCGGCTGTGGTCGCCAAGAACATGCACCAGTTGGGCTTGAAGATCCAGCTCTACCAAAGCCACGGCGTCGCTTCCAAAAAGTTCATCGAGCTTGCCGGCAACGAGGCGGCCCAAGGGATCATGCTGCCGGCAGGCAAGCTCGCGGTCTACCACCTGCTGAAAAAGAGCGATCCCCAGGCGAAACTGCTCAAGGATTACGCCGACGACTACAAGAAGGCCTATGGCGTCGAGCCTTCCACCTTCGGCGGCTACGCCTACGACGGCTTCCAGATCATCGGCGCCGCAGTGAAAAACGGCGCCGCCACCCCGGCGCAGATTCGCGACGAGATCGAAAAACAGGGGAGGCTGGTCGGCGTTTCCGGCGTCTTCAAGATGAGTCCTACCGACCACAACGGCCTCGATCTCTCCGCTTTCGAGATGGTGCGCATCCAAAACGGCGATTGGACCATCGTTCACTGAAAATAAATGAAAAGAAAAGGGGGTTTTTCTTGAATAAACTGCTGACGACTACCGTTGTTTCCTTTGCCCTGACCTGCCTTTCCACGGTCGCCTTGGCCGCGGCACCCATCAAGATCGGCGGGCTGTTCGCCGTCACCGGTCCGGCCTCGTTTCTTGGCGAACCCGAGCGCAACTCCGCGCAGATGGTGGTTGACGAGATCAACAAGGCCGGCGGCGTGAAGGGGCGTCTTTTGGAACTGATAAGCTACGACACCGGCGGAGACGCCAGCAAAGCGGTGCAACTCGCCAACAAACTCACCAAGAACGACCATGTGGTGGCGGTGGTCGGGCCGAGCACCACCGGCGACGCCATGGCGGTCATCCCGATCTTCGAAAAGGCGGGCGTGCCGCTGGTCTCCTGCGCGGCCGGCATCAAGATCACCGATCCGGTGAAAAAATGGGTCTTCAAGACCGCCCAAAACGATTCCCTTGCGGTGGCCAGGATCTACGAGCAGTTGAAAAAAGAGAAGAAAAACAAGATCGCCCTGCTCACGGTCTCCGACGCCTTCGGCTCCTCGGGGCGCGAGCAGTTGAAGGGGCAGGCGTCACATTACGGCATCGAGATCGTCACCGACGAGACCTATGCTCCCAAGGACACCGACATGACGGCCCAGCTCACCAAGATCCGCGGTTCGCAGGCCCAGGCGGTGATCTGCTGGGGCACGAACCCCGGGCCGGCCGTGGTGGCCAGAAACGCCAAGCAGCTGGGGCTGACCCTGCCGCTCTACATGAGCCACGGCGTCTCCTCGAAAAAGTTCATCGAGCTGGCCGGCGACGCGGCCGAAGGGGTCAGGCTCCCCTCCGGCAAGGTGCTGGTCGCGGAGCTGCTTCCCAAGAGCGACCGGCAGAAGGCGGCGCTGCTCGCCTATATCCGGGACTATAAAAACCACTTCAAGGCCGAGGGCGACCATTTCGGCGGCCACGCCTGGGACGCCGTCATGCTGGTGAAAAACGCCATCGAAAAGGGCGGGGACACCCCCGCCGGTATCCGCAGCCAGTTGGAGGCGACACGCGGCTTCGCCGGAATCGGCGGCGTGTTCAACTTCTCCGCCATCGATCACGCCGGCCTTACCAAGGACGCCTTCGTGCTGGTGGAAGTGAAGAACAAGAATTGGACGCTGGTCAAGTAACGAGGCCCCATGGAGTTCTTCAACCAGATAACGCAGTACGCCATCTCGGGGCTGTCGACCGGCGCCATTTACGCCCTGATCGGGCTGAGTTTCGCCATCATCTTCAACTCCACCGGCATCATCAACTTCGCCCAGGGTGAATTCGTCATGCTGGGCGGGGTGCTGGCCATCGTCTCCATCACTGCGCTGCACCTCCCGATGCCGGCCGCCGTCGCGGTCGCCGTCGTCGGCACCACGGCGGTGGGCCTGGCGTTCGAGCGGCTGGCGATCAGGCCGCTCAAGAACGCCACCCCCCTTTCCCTGATCATCGTCACCATCGGCGCCAGCATCCTGATCCGCGGCCTGGTGATGCTGATCTGGGGCAAGGACACCAAGGCGCTCCCTCCTTTTTCCGGGGACACTCCGATCGAGGTCGCCGGCGCCACCATCCTGCCGCAGCACCTCTGGATCTTCGCCGTCACCCTGCTGGTGATCGTCGCCAGCCGGCTCTTCTTTCACCACACCATAACCGGCAAGGCGATGCGCGCCTGCTCGTTCAACCGACGGGCCGCGAGCCTGGTCGGCATCGGCGTGGGGCGGATGGTGCTCCTTTCCTTCCTGATCAGCTCCGCGCTCGGGGCGCTGGCCGGGGTGATCATCGCGCCGCTCACCATGACCGCCTACGACGTCGGCGTCATGCTGGGGCTGAAGGGGTTCTGCGCGGCGATCATGGGAGGTATGGGGAGCGGTTTCGGCACCGTCCTGGGCGGGCTGATCCTCGGCGTCCTGGAGTCGCTGGGGGCGGGGCTGATCTCCTCGGGGTACAAGGACGCCATAGCCTTTTTCATCCTGCTGCTGATCCTGTTCGTCAGGCCGCAAGGGCTATTCAAAAAAGGCGAGACCGACCGGGTCTAGCACGCAGCGCTCTTTCGCGTCCCTTCGATGGAGGGCGCGCATCAAAAGCCGTCATCTTGCAGGAGCTTGGAATTGTCCCCTCACCGAAAACTAAAGCCCGACAGCCTGAACCCCGACACCCCGTCCTCTCCGCAAGAAAAGCTCAAGTTCCTGGTTTTCAGCCTGGCGGTGCTCGCCGCTCCCTGGCCCTTGGCCGGCGGCTATCTCACCAACGTGCTCATCTTCGTCGGCATCAACAGCATGCTCGCCCTGGGCCTGAACCTGCTTTTGGGCTACGCCGGCCAGATCTCGCTCGGGCAGGCGGCCTTTTTCGGCCTGGGCGCTTACGGCTCGGGCGTGCTCACCACGCGCTTCGCCATGAATCCCTGGCTCGCCATGGCCGTCGTCGCCGTCAGCGTCGCGGCCTTCGCCTTCGCGGTCGGCTTCCCGGTGCTGCGCCTGAAAGGGCACTACCTGGCCATGGCCACGCTCGGGGTCGGCGTCATCGCCCACATCGCTTTCAACGAGACAGTCGATCTCACCGGCGGCCCGTCCGGCCTCTCCGGCATCCCCAACCTCGCCGTGGGGAGTTTCCAATTCGACTCGGATCTGAAAAACTACTACCTGGTCTGGGGTTTCGCGCTGGTCGCCGTCCTTTTGAGCCTCAATCTGGTCGACTCCAGGGTCGGCCGCGCGCTGCGGGCCATCCACGACTCGGAGGTGGCGGCCCGGGTGATGGGGGTGAACGCCAGGCTCTTGAAGGTGCAGGTGTTCGCCCTGTCGGCCCTGCTCTCGGCCCTCGCCGGCAGCCTTTACTGCCATGTGATGACCTTCATCTCGCCCACCTCGTTCAGCTTCCACGTCTCCATCGAACTTCTGACCATGGTGGTGATCGGCGGGCTGGGGAGCGTCTACGGCTCCATCCTCGGCGCGCTGCTGCTCACGCTGCTTCCCGAGATGCTGCGCGCCTTCCAGGATTTCGACATCGTCTTTTACGGGCTGCTGCTGATCTCGATGACCATCTATCTGCCGGGAGGGCTGGTGCGCGGCATCCCGGCGCTGTTCAGGCGGCTGTGGCCGGTACGGAGGTCCCATGCTTAGGCTTTCCGGCATCGGCAAGAGATTCGGCGGACTGACCGCGTTGCAGGAGATCTCCTTCCGGGTGGCGCCGGCATCCATCACCGGCATCATCGGCCCCAACGGCGCCGGCAAGACCACGCTCTTCAACATCGCCACCGGCATTTACCCTCCCACCGAGGGGGCCGTGCTTTTGGAGGGAAAGGATATCTCCGCGCTCCCCCCGGAAAAACGGGCTCGGCTGGGACTGGTGCGCACCTTCCAGAACATCGAGCTGTTCGGCAAGATGACCGTGCTGGAAAACGTCATGGTCGGCCTGCACACCCAGACCAAGAGCGGCATTTTCGCCTGCGCCTTCAGGATGCCGTGGCAGTTGCGCGAGGAGCGCAGCATCCGGGAAAGGGCGAAGCGCTGGCTCGATTTCGTCGGCATCGCCGAGCTTGCCGGGGTGGAGGCGGGAAAGCTCTCTTTCGGCAAGGGGCGGTTGCTGGAGATCGCGCGCGCCCTGGCGCTCGACCCCAAGCTTCTTTTGATGGACGAGCCCGCCGCCGGACTCAACAGCAAAGAGACCCAGGAGCTGGCGAAGCTCATCAAAAGCATCAGGGATCGCGGCGTAACCGTGGCGCTGGTCGAGCATGACATGGATCTGGTGATGGAGATCTGCGACAGCTTGGTGGTGCTCAATCTGGGGAGCATGTTGGCCGAGGGGACGCCCAAGGAAATTCAGGACAACCCGGCGGTAGTCACCGCCTATCTGGGCGAGGAATAGCGGCGTGCTGATCATAAAGAATTTAAATGTCTATTACGGCAAGGTGCATGCCTTGAAGCACGTCTCGCTGCACCTGAATCGCGGCGAGATCGTCACCCTGATCGGCGCCAACGGCGCCGGCAAGACCACCTTGTTGAACACCCTTTCCTCGCTCCTGCCGGTGGCAAGCGGCGAGATCTTTCTGGAAGGGAACCCGGTCGCCGGACTCGCCGCCGATCGGGTGGTCTCATTGGGCCTATCCCAGGTGCCGGAAGGAAGGCAGGTCTTCAACCCGCTCACCGTGGAGGAAAACCTGGAGCTGGGCGCCTATCTGCGTTACCGGGCGCGCGAGCCGAAGTCGCAGATCGTCGCCGATCTGGAGCGCATGTTCGCCATGTTTCCGCGTCTCAAGGAGCGCAGGCGGCAGGCGGCCGGTACCCTGTCGGGGGGCGAGCAGCAGATGCTGGCCATCGGGCGGGCGCTCATGGCACGTCCCAAGCTGCTGCTTTTGGACGAGCCTTCCATGGGGCTGGCGCCGCTGGTCGTGCAGGAGATCTTCCGGGTCATCGAGCGGCTGAGAAGCGAAGAGGGGACCACCATCCTGCTGGTGGAGCAGAACGCCCGCGCTGCCCTCAAAGTGGCTGACCGCGGCTACGTGCTGGAAACGGGTAAAGTGATGCTTGAAGGAGACGCCTCGGAGTTGCTTAAAAACAAGGATGTGCAGCGCGCCTATCTGGGCCGCGACAAGCAGGAGATCGAAGCGGCGGGACTTGCGTAGGCTCTCGGCTTAGTAAGATAAGGCCAATCCTGTTGTTGACAAAATAAATTTCTAGTATAGGCTTGATGCCGCCTTCCCTGAGCTTTATCAGGGCCATGACATGAGCACTGCCAACTAAAAGGGTTATGCCCGCCACCAACAAGGAGGTATCAGGATGAAAAAGACTTTGGTCGTCACCGTAGCGATGCTCTCAATGAGCGTATTTGCCACAGCCGGATTCTGCGACACCAAGAAAGGCGAGAAGGTCGACGGTAAGAAGGAATTTAATGAGCATTGCGCCGCCTGCCATCCCGGCGGCAAGAACATCGTCAACCCCAAGAAGACCTTGAGCAAGGCGTCGCTTACCGCCAACGGCGTCAAGACGGAGAAGGACATCATTGCCAAGATGCGCAATCCCGGCCCCGGCATGACCAAGTTCGATGCGAAGGCAGTTCCC